>WTKN01000350.1 GCA_011524395.1 Moorena sp. SS36440bin_2 | reverse complement strand
ATGGGGAAATGGGGATATGGTAGACCGGCTTTTGCACAAGTGGATTGACCCTTGGTCATGGTACGGGAACAGACATTTAAATTCATAAAAGCTTAATCACTAATTATAGATTTTTTTTATAATTAAGTATTTTCTTTTAAAATAAAAAATTTACAAATTTATGGATTTTCAACCAGTTAATATAAACTTCATGAAAACTATTCATTTAATTCATCCACTTTTCATATTTGTGATAGCAAAATAAAAATAAATGTATGTAAAAATACGTGATTTTACTTAATTAGTACAAGCTAAAATCACAATTTTTATACTATAGGGTGCAATTAAAAAGTATTTTTTAGGAGAAATAAACATGTCTACTAATTCCACTAACACAACAGTTTTGACTTTCGATGAACTGCCCTTTCAACCCGTTGATAACCTGAGTTTCAAGGGGGTGACATTTGATTTCAAAGTAGGTGGGGTAGATTCAACGGATGCCAATTATGCTGACGTCGGTCCAGGCTCAATTGTCTTTGTACAGGATCCGACTTTGGAAGGTGATGCCGCAGGAATCCTAACCCTTGACTTTGATGCACCCATTTCCCAGCTTGAGTTTGGGGTGGCGCTGAGTACCTTTGGTACTCTCACACCTGGTTTTACAGTGGAACTGTTTGATGGCTCCACATTGGTAGATGAGATCGAAGTTGATACTACTTCACTGCCAATCTTTACCGAGGGTCTGTTCTCCTTTTCTGATAGAGATACACCAATAGACCGGGTTGTGATCGATTTCGATGATGCCGCTGCTACCCGCTTTGCTGTTGACAACCTTAGCTTCGAGGAAGCTGGTGTTACCCTAATCGGTACTTCCAACAATGACATCCTCGAAGGTGGCGGAGGTGACGATATTATTAAAGGGCTTAACAGTAAAGATCTTCTTATAGGACTTGCTGGAGAAGACTACCTCGACGGTGGTGACGGTGACGATCTACTGATTGGAGGGAACGGTCATGACACCCTCAAAGGTGGCAATGGTCAGGATACCCTCCACAGCGGGGCTCATGACGATATCCTGGAAGGTGGCAAGGGTGACGATTGGCTTTACGGTAAGGAAGGCGATGATCTGCTTAATGGTGGCCAGGGTCAAGATCAACTATTAGGTGGTTTCGGTAATGATACTCTTATTGGTGGTCCAGGAGATGACATTTTAACTGGTGGCAGTGGGCAAGATACCTTTGTATTGTCAACAGTAGGCAAAGTTACCATCACTGACTTTACCGATGGCGAAGATCTATTGCAGCTAGATGGTCTAACCTTTGGCCAGATTTCAATTTTTGAACAAAATGACGATACCATAATCAACACCATCAATAATCAACCATTAGCTGTCTTGAGTGGTGTAGATTTTGGTGATATTACAGAGGCAGATTTTGTGCTTTAATATCCTGTTTTCTTGATTGATAATTTATAAAATAGGTTAGCAAAGGGTAAAGGTTAAAGGTTAAAGTAATTTTTAATAAACCTTAAGAACCTTTACCCTTTTCACCGACGACCAGGAATCAAACCCCGACGACCTTCCATTACAGACAACTGCAAAAACTGATGCAGGTGCTCAACATGTGGGTTATCTGGTGGTAATTCCAGAGTTTGGAGAGCTTGAGTGAATGGTTGTCCTGAAAGATAGAGCTTCCGGAAGACATTTTTCAGCTGTCTAATTTCACCGGTTGTCAGTCCAGCCCGCTTAAGACCGATTAAGTTAAGCGATCGCACTCGGGATGGATTCCCCTCAACTAGCATATAGGGTGGAACATCCCGGTCAATGCGACTCATCCCACCCACCATAGCTAGACGTCCAATGTGGACAAATTGATGAATCCCCAAGACCCCACTAATTCTCACCTGGGACTCAATATAAACATGACCTGCTATGGCAGTGCCATTAGCGATAATTACAGAATCTTCAATCACGCAATTGTGAGCAACATGACTATAAGCCATTAGCATATTGCCATTGCCAATTACGGTTGCTTCTCCCGCCCCGGTGGCTCGGTGAATGGTGACGTACTCTCGAATTAGATTATTATCACCAATTCTCACCCAGCTAGGAGCACCATCATACTTATGGTCTTGGGGTTCCGAACCCAGTACTGCTCCTGGAAATATTTTATTCCTGGCTCCGATCTCCATCGGTCCAGAAAGAACCACATGGGCACCAATGGTTGTTTCTGGACCAACTTTAACATTATCTTCGATCACCGCGTAGGCACCAATCTGAACTGTCGGGTGTAGTTCAGCACCAGGATGGATAACAGCAGTAGGATGAATAAGTGTTGCCAATTTTCCAAACACCAAAGTGAGCAATAACTAACAATACTGGGAAGTTAAAGGTTACAGGTTGCCGGTTACAGGTTGCTGGTTGCAGGTTTAAGGTTACAGGTTTAAGGTTTAATGTTGAAAGGTTAAGCTTGACTGTTAGGGGTTTTAGTCCTAATTTATAAAATTAACTTTTAACCTGGAAAGTCAAGTATTTCAACCAAATAACCTACCCTAAATCCAAGGCCAAAGGCGAACAACTAAATAAACAAATAAATAACTTATGCGCTACGCGCACGGGTGAGCGTTCAACCAAATAACCTACCCTAAACCGAAGCAGAAAAGCGAACAACCAAATAACTTTCCTTCGCTCTTACTAATAATGTTTTAATCCACTATAGAGAACATAAGTTCGCCTTCTGCTGCTTTCTTACCATCAACAGTAGCAACTGAGTGTATCTTACCAAAACGACGGCGCTTGATGGACAACAGTTCCGTAGTCATCACCAGTTGATCTCCTGGCACTACAGGACGCCGGAAACGAACTTTGTCAATCCCTGCAAATACGAATAATCCATCAGGACTATCGGGCATTTGGGTTAATACAATCCCCCCAACCTGAGCCATAGCTTCCACTATCATCACCCCAGGCATCAAGGGTCGTCCAGGAAAATGTCCTTGAAAAAAAGGTTCGTTGAAGGTAACATTTTTGATACCTACAGCTCGTTTACCTGGAACATAGTCAATAATCCGATCAACTAATGCGAAAGGATACCGATGGGGGAGTAGTTTATGAATCTCTTCAACAGTTAGAACTGTTTTAGTTGATGAGTCATCATTTACATCCTGGGTACTTCCGGTAGAGTTATTTGGCGTGTCAACGTCAGTCAGTGTGGACATAAGCGTACTTTAATAGAATTACAGATTGCAGGTTAATTTATTAATTTTTAAAGCTTCAACCTTCTGTGTATTTAACTTGCAACCCATGGGTTCAGCCAGCTTTTTGGCAAGTTGGACATGGAGATGGTGGCTAGCTTTATAGGCCAGGATGTGAGCAACAGGAAAACGTCCTAATAAACTCAAATCCCCTACTAAGTCTAAAAGTTTATGACGCACTGGCTCATTTGAAAATCGTAAGGGAGGATTAACCCATCCGTGTTGACCACAAACCAGAGCATTCTCCAAACTACCACCTTTTATTAAACCGCGATCGCGCAGCTGGTCAATTTGATCAGCCAAGCCAAAGGTGCGAGCTGGTGCGATCGCATCAGCAAAATTGTCCTGTTCTGGAGTCCAACTATACCATTGTTTACCAATAGCTGGTAACGCAAAGTCAATGCCATAGGTAAATCGAGTTTTGGGTGCTGGTAGAGCGGTTACAAAAGCATCTCCGTGATAAACCGAGACTGGCTCGTTTAATACAAAAGGGATAGGTGTTGTTCCTGAAGGAGTTAGGAGGTGAGGGGGTGTTAGGGTAGCTTGAACTTGTCCGGGGGTAAAACTATCGTATGGTTTACCCTCGATTCCTCGAACCCCTGCTGCTACTACTCCCACCTCCTGGATGGCTTCCAGCCACACCTTCGCCGAACCATCTAAAAGAGGCACTTCTGGACCATCAATCTCAATCTGAGCATTATCCACACCACTACCAGCCAGTGCAGCTAAAAGGTGTTCCACCGTGCGAACGGTAGCCTTTCCATACTGGGTTGATGTGGAGAGTTCCGTAGACAGTGTGGTATCTGAAACTGCATCTATGTTTGCTGGAATAACCGGTTTACCTGGTAGGTCAACCCGCACAAAATATCGCCCAACTCCCGCAGCTGCTGGTAGTATCCTGACGTTGGTTAAAATACCGCTGTGCAGTCCGACACCAGAGCGTTCAAACATACCAGCCAAGGTGTTACATACTGAAGACATGTTTTTTGGTCAAGTTTCTATCAATAAAGGCAGGAAAATTGAAAATTGAAAATTGAAATTAACCAAGCACAAATTACAATCAACAATTGACAATTAACCACTAATAATTCACAACTAACAATTCACAATTAACAATTAAAACTTCTCTCCAATACCAAAGTGAAGACGACTGTCCCCTTCGGTATTCAAACCAAAGTCTACCCGAATCGGACCAAGTGGTGACTGCACTCTAACCCCAAGACCATAACCTAGACCAGTACCGGGTAAATCTCTCTGCTCACCGGGTTCACCAGGAACAGAACCAGCAGAACCAAGGTCAGTGCCAGCGTCAACAAATAGAGCGCCCCCTATGACTGAGAAAATGGGGAAGCGATATTCTGCAGTAGCCTGAAGGTAGCTACGTCCTGAGGCTAGGTCTCCCTCAGCAAACCCCCGCACGGAGTTACTACCACCAATAATAAAAGCTTCATAGGGAGGTAAATCCCCCAAGATAGTTCCCCCTTGAATGTTAAAGGCAAGAGCCTGAGGTCCTTCGGTAAAGTTGGTGAAGTCTACAGGGATATAGAAACTATAGCTACCTCTTAACCGATTCATTAAGATGCTGCCACTACCAATAGGAATAGATTGTTCCATGCCCAACCGGAGTAGAGAACCGTTAGTAGGTTGGGTGGTACTATTTCGTAAATCCCGCACTGCCCCTAACTGGACAGTAGTTAGGTCATCTTCACCACTGTCACTAAAGCTCAACAGTTCTCCATCTGTAGATTCAGGTCTGACATCCCCATCACTATCTTCAATGGCAACATGTTGATACTTCAAGCCTAGGGATGCTGTCCATTCTGCCCGTTTAAATACATCTTCCGATAAAGGACGGCGAAAAGTCACTCCACCACCAGTGCGCACAATCCGGGGGCGGTCTCCATCATCATCATCATTAGGAACTTTAATATTATTCTCACCGCTGCCCCCATTAAAGACCAAGGAAATCGAGCGCCTTCGGAATGCATTGATAGTGTAAGAGGTGCGGAAGGGGTCTCCTGCAATCCAAGGGTCTGTAAAGCTCAAATCGAACAATAGCTCTCGGGTTCCCAGCTGAAATTCTCCCCCTAAGGTCTGATTATTACCCCCTAGATTTTGCTGTTGATAGCTCACCGTACCAAAAAAACCACTGGCAGAACTCAGACCTGCACCAGCCGCAATCGAGCCACTACTCTTCTCAATCACGTCTACTACTATCACCACCTGGCGTGGGTCAGTACCGGGTTCAAAGGAAAACCGTACATCATCGAAAATCCCTAAACCAAAAACTCGCTGTAGGTCCCTTTGGGCTTTCTTGCGGTTAAATACACTACCGGATTTTAACTCCACTTCCCGGGTAATAATAAAGGGGCGAGTATTACCCCCAACCGGTTCCTCTTTGTCAGTCATTGATGGAAGTGGGTTGCCATTTTCATCTACAACCGGGTTACCATCTTCATCGAGAAAACGCACCTTGACAGCTTCAATAACCCCTTCTGCCACGACTAAGGTGACTGTGCCATCCGGTGTGACTTGCTCAGCATCAATGACTTGAGCTAGGTCATAACCTTCTTCCTTATACCAATCGTTTAATTGTTTGATTCCCTCTTGCAGGTCTCGCAGATTCAGGATTGAGCCATATTGCTCACTGAAGATTTCATTAATTTTTTCCTGGTTTACGATCCGTTGCCCTTCCCCTGGGGGTTCTGTTTTGACTGCCACCTGACGCAATACCGGGTTAGCTCTGACAACAAAGCTAATCCTAACTCCCAAGGGAGTATCTTCTGGCTGCACATCCACACTGGAAAAGAAACCTGTGGCAAAGATAGCATTCACATCTTCCTGAAGCTGAGAGCGGGTGGTTGCTCGTCCTGGTCGGGTTTTAATCACCCGATAAATTTCCTCCTCCAGTTGGGGAGATGCGCCACTAATCAAGACTTCTGCTACCAGTACTCGTATCTCTGAGGAGTCAGAAGGAGGTTGACTTGAGGGGGGCTCCAGTTGATTGGGTTGCGGCAGTTGGGACAGTTGATCTGTCTCAAAAAGAGGTGTTAGTTTAGCACTCCCGTCGATGCTATCGATTGATAAAGGAGGTTGAGTTGAAGGGGGCTCCAGTTGAGTGGGTTCCGGGAGTTGGGACGGTTGATCTACCCCAAAAGGAGGTGTTAGTTGAGCAATCCCTTCTATGCTATCCGGTGATGGTTGAGGTGGGTTTGGACGAAAGGAGGGTAACTCTACGGCTGTTGAATCTACCGGAACCACTAGTTTAGTGGGTTTAGTGGTTACTGCCACCTGGTTTGGTGAAGAATTCGACCCACCAAGAGTGGTAGGCACAGACTGCACAACACTCTTGGTGGGTACTGCTACCTGGGTCGGGGAAGAGTGAAGCGCCGAGGTAGTCGTTGGTTTTGCCTGCACAGCAATTGTTTCAGTAACCGCTTGTTCAGAGGTAGCGAGGTCTTGGGGAGGCAGCGAGGTAGCGCGGTCTTGGGGGGAACCCCCATGAGCGACTACCGGTGCGGTCTTGGGGGGAACCCCCATGAGCGACTGCATCAAGACAGGTGTGGATGCAGGTTCCGCACACAGCCCCTCCCCATGAGCGACTACCGGTGGTGTTTTTACGTCACTGGAATTCTGTTGAGGTGCATCCGGTAGGGACTGAATGGTTTGCCCACGGGTTGGTTTGGATACACCAATACTGGCAGTAGCAGCGATCATTGCTGCTAACAAAGGAGATAAACGCATTGTGTTATTTGTTTTTGACACTTCCACACACCATTCCTATTGGGTCATTGGTCATTGGTCAACTCTCAGTAAGCCATTGATTACTAGTTGACGGAGGGCTAACAACTCCAGTGCCATAGGAGCAACTATTATATTAGTTATTAGTTGTCAGCCACAGTACCATGACTGAACACTTGACCTAAGCAAGCAATGCGCATGCTTGTTGTCTATTTTCGTTCGTCTGTGGTTATTTTTACCAACGTGCTGAATTTTTTTTGGGTTACGGGTTAACGATGGCATCAATCCCGTCACTTGTTGTCACCCTGTCACCTCTAGTCAGAGGCTGATTAGAGTTTGCTCTGAAGAATTTTTTGTAGCACTTGCTGATAGCCTTGTTCTACATTGCCCAAGTCCTTGCGAAATCGGTCTTTGTCCATCACTCGACGCTCCGGATCAGTTTCAGCTTGGTTCCAAAGGCGGCAGGTATCAGGACTGATTTCATCGGCTAATAGTAGTTCTTCAGACGGGGTTACACCAAACTCCAACTTGAAGTCTACTAGAGTAATGCCACACTGATAGAAGAAGTCAGTCAGAATTTGGTTGATTCGCAACGCTTGCTCAATCAGTTGGTTCAACTGCTCAGGCGTTGCTAGTTCCAGCAGTAGTAAGCGATCGCGTGTTAACAAGGGATCTCCTAAGTCGTCATTCTTTAAATAAAATTCCACTAGGGGCTTCGGGAGTACCCGACCCTCTGGTATTCCAGTTTGTTGACATAGACTACCAGCAGCAATGTTCCTGACTACCACCTCCAAGGGCACAATTTTTACCTGTTTGACCAACATTTGGTTGGGAGTAGGACGGTCAATGAAGTGTGTAGCTATGTCATTGTCTTCTAAGACTTTGAACAAATGAGATGCGATCGCACAATTAATCTCACCCTTCCCAGAAATCTGACCTCGCTTTTGGGCATTAAAGGCAGTGGCATCATCTTTAAAGTGAGTTAGCAGAATCTCTGGGTCATCGGTAGTATATAGGATTTTCGCCTTACCTTCGTAGAGTTTTTGATCAGGGGACATAATCAGTAAGATGATGGTTCACTGACAATATCTTGACAGATAGATGTTGAAAGATACATTTAATTCCGGCATTGCTCGACAGAACTAGAAATCTAGTTTGACCCTATTGATGCTAAATTGGTTTGTCAGCTACATCTCGATCAGCGCTACTAGGGATAAAGTGGGAACAGGCGAAGATGTGGAAATAAATTTTTGTGATTTCGTACTGAGTATGCTTTTTTGTCAAAAACAAAGCCTAAAAGCATTGCTTAGCAATACTTTTAGGCTTTGAGATTCTATTTCCCATAAAAACTAAATAAAAATAACTAAAAGCGATATAAAGTATTTTTTTAGGCCATTTCAGTTAACTTTTTAGCATAACAGGTACCGAAGAGTTGTTGAACTGAAATCTAAAGTTTTTCACCAAAGCCGAAAACGATCCAGCAAGGGAACAGGATAGGCCACCCCACTCCCGCTTTGGCTTGGTTTCCCACACTCGCGCTTTGTATCAAGACAATGCCCTTGTGTTTTGGGTAGTAGATCTAATACTGCTACAAGCCTTATCTGTATTGCAGCAATCACAATCATGCCAAATCAGAAATTTGGCTAGGAAGTTATAGTATAATCAGTTAAGTTAAGGTTAGGTTAAGAACGTCTGGTGCAGGCAATAGCTAAGTTAAGGTTAGGTTAAGAACGTCTGGTGCAGGCAATAGCTATGGTAGATCCATCTGATTTTTTATACCCTCACAGTCCCTATCACGGTCAGTTTAAGCCAGAAAACCTGGTTTTTAACGCTAATTTACAAGAATTTTCTCAAAAAGTAAACTACATCTGTAATCTGGAAACTGCTGGTAAGCTGCCTCCAGAAGAGGCTTACCAGCAGATTAAACAACTCTGGAAAGACTTGAAACAAAGCAAAAAGAGCCTGGGTATATAAAGGAAGAAATAGTTCATACTTTACTTCGTAGTCATCGTGTAAACTCCATCCCAGGAATCATCAGGAGGATGATCACAATAGTTTTTAGCTCGGTTAATATGGGTCTTGACAGGCCGGTCATTTGGTTGTATTTCTAGTGCATCAGTAAAATACTTGAGTGCCTGGTGAAAGTCTCGTTTGATGTAAGCATTACGCCCTGCTTGATACAAATCTAAGAACCGTTTTCTTTTATCGGTAAGGGATAGGTCGGTTTTGCCAATTAATTCATAAATCCTAACTGCTTCGTTTTTACCTTTGACCCGGATTTGATCTAACTCCCGCACCACAATGCGATCGCGGCACAAGTTATAGGTAGACTCACTCAAGATAATGTCGCAGCCATACTCTTTGGTAACGCTTTCGAGACGAGCACTTAAATTCACCCCATCTCCAATAACCGTATAGTCCATCCGTTTTTGGGAGCCGATATTGCCGGAAACCACTTCTCCAGAACTAATTCCCATCCCAATCCGGATTTCGGGTTGGTTATAACGGCTGCGATTTGAATTAAATTTTGCTAAGCGTGAGCGCATATCTAGAGCTGATTTGACAGCCTTCCAACCATGATTTGGCAGGGGTAAAGGTGCTCCAAACACGGCCATCAAGGCATCTCCAATAAACTTGTCCAAGGTGCCATCGTGATTGAATACAGCCTCTACCATGGTTTCAAAATACTTGTTGAGCAACGATACCACCTCTGTTGCTCCGAGATGTTCTGTTAGGTTTGTATAGCCCCGGATATCAGAAAATAGAATGGTTACTTCTTGCTTCTTGCCCTGCATTAAGGTATCTTCCCCGAGGGCTAAGACTTGATCCGCAACCCGTGGAGTCATGTAGCGATACATGGCTGTCTTCATACGCTTCTCACGAGTCATATCTTCTAAAACCACCAACCCACCTCGCACACTTCCCTCTGGGTTGAGCAAAGGATTGACGCTTAGGTTGAGACTGCGTTCAATTTCCTGAACTTGGTATTTTGACAAATAATAAGTAGATGAAGATTCCGTCTCGGCTGTTTCATTCCAGGGTACATAAACATTCGGGTCATCCCACTTTGGCATTGCGAGAATCATGGATGGTGACCCTTGTGAATCCCCTTGAGGAGCTTTATACAGACCAATCTTCAGAGTTTGTTCTGGCATATAATGCCGAGTCCCCGTAGCCAAGCTATCTTGCCAACACCACTCGAGATTGTCAATCGGCACTATATCCCAGATGTATCGACCAGTTAGCTTAGACTGCCACAATTTCCAATCCGGACTGCCTTTTCTACGATTAGGACCACCTAGGAACTTGATGGCTGCATCATTGATCATCACAATTCGTCCCTGCATGTCAGTGGAAATCACTGCGTCGGTTAGACTTTGCAGGATATCTTGCTGATATTGCTTTTCAATCAGGACGCTTTCAAACAGCTGGGCATTTTCCAGAGCTATGCCTGCCTGAATATTAAACGCCCGCATAAACTCTTGATCAGAGCTGGTAAAGTAGCCTTGGTGCTTGTTGATTAACTGGGTTACACCGATTAATTTATTTTTGGAGTTAAATACCGGCATACAAAGAATACTTTGGGTGCGATAACCGGTTTGTTTGTCAGTGGTCGGGTCAAAACGGTCGTCTTTATAGGCATCTGGAATATTGAGCGGCTTACCAGTGGATGCTACATAACCAGCAATACCTCGGTTGGCGGGTATTCTGATTTCTATGGTGTTTTGTCCATCCGCTGTCGCTACCTTACTCCAAAGTTCGTTGCGATCTTGGCATAGCAAAAATAGCGTAGAGCGGTCCGCTTGCATGAGATCCCGAGCCTGCTCCATAACTAAACTTAGGGTTTGTTCGAGCTTCAGGCTCTTCCCCAGAGACTCAGTTGCCTTGAGCAGAGCAATCACTCCCCGTTGGTTGCGAGCTGCCCGTTGAAATGATTGGCAGGCTTCGAGGATGATGCCAAGGTCGTCGGCAAAGTCCCGAAATTGCTTTTCGTCGGTACTATCGAAGGGCACACCGCCAGTTTTATTCAAAAAATTTATTACAGCAATCACCTGGTTATTGCGATTAAAAATTGGCATACACAGGAGGCTTTGGGTACGATAGCCAGGGATTTCGTCAAATTCTGGGTTAAATAGGGGATGATGGTAAGCAACTGACGTATTGAAAGACTTGCCAGTGGCAGCAACATGACCGACAACACCCTGATTGTGAGGAATCCGGCGTTCTATGGTTTTGTCCGTGTGAGCTTGGGGGATATTTGCCCATAGTTGACCTGTGTCGGTGTCAACCATGAAAATAGTGGCTTGCTCTGCCTGTAGGACTTGACCAACTTTTAGGATTAAAGCCTCGATCACCTGCTCTAGCCGAGTTTCCAGAGCATCATTATTGATCAGTGCGATCGCTCCGAGAAACTGTTGGAAATCAGCAGCAAAAAAATCTAACCAGCAGCTAAATTGAGGAATGGATAGGGTTTTGATGCGGTCAATCAGATTGCTGGTTTGTGAGGGTTGAGTTAACTGAGATAATGTAGCAGTAACACTACTGGTGTTCGGTTTTGTCATACTTCGTCTGCTCCTGCCTTTGGAGGCGCGTGAGGGCAAGTCAACTGGGCAGATAAGAATTGCTGCGTTGATAAGTCTTCTATTATCGTCTTTGACTTCAAAAACATGAATTGACACCCTGGTTATAAGTAGATCTGAGAATATATCTATCCTGATTACAAGTTTGACATATCTCTACAGTAAAAATCAGTACCCTAGGAGGTACCTTCTAGACTATAGGTTTCCCTAAAACTGTTAAGAATTATACAATTACAATAGTTAAATTTTCGAGAAGATTTTATAAAAAAGTCAGTAAGCTCAACGGGATTAGGAACGCTTAGACCCTGAAACGCTTACCTTTCACGCTCCCCATCACTCTAGCTTACACCGTTGAATTAGGCACAGTTAATTAGGCCTTAGGTTACGAAAACACCAAACCTAACACCTAATATGGTTAATTGTGGGGTTAATTGTGGGTCAGACCTGCGGGATGCTTAGGCAGCGGAAGACATGGATTCGGAAAACACGATTGCCTGGTAGTAATTTTGCAATTGGCGTGTAGCAGCTGACCAACTCCAGCGTTCAGCTTCTGCTCTAGCATTGCGGCGCAGAGTTTCCCGTTCCTGCTGTTGTGCTAAGAGACGTTGAGTTGCTGCGATCGCTCCTTGCTCATCTGCTGGATCGTATAAATACCCATTCATCCCATCCGTGACAATATCCGGAATTCCTCCAGAGTTGGCTGCTACCACAGGACAACCTGCTGCCATCGCTTCTAGTAAGACTAGTCCTAAGGTTTCTGTCCGAGAAGGAAAGATAAATGCATCAGCAGAGGCAAAGGCAGAGCCGAGGGTTGTACCGGTAAGGTAACCCACGAAATGAGTCGGGGTGCCAGCAAAGTGTGCTTCTAGTTCCTTACGGTGCGGTCCATCTCCTACTAATGCTAGGCAAGCGTTGGGAATTGCTTCTAGCACTAGCTTGATCCGCTCAATTTCTTTTTCAGCAGAAAGACGGCCTACATAAAGCAGTATGGGGCTGTCTGGATTTCCTTGGGAAAGATGCGATCGCATTTCATCTGAAGCTAACTCTGGTTGGAACGTTTCCGTATCTACGCCTCGCTGCCACAAGTCTACTCGCTCAACACCATGGTCTCTTAATTCCTGTACCATAGCATTAGAGGTACACAAATTCAGCTCAGCTTGATTGTGACTAACCTTAATTAACTCCCACATAACTCCTTCGAGCATACCCAATCCGTAGTGCTGGAGGTACTGAGGTAAATGGGTGTGGTAGGAGGCAAGCAAGGGAATATTCATCACCTTGGCATAATACAGACCTCCCAACCCTAATACTGCTGGGTTGACAACATGGATCAAATCTGGTTGAAACTCTTCTAATACCCCACCAATAGAGGGTCGTGGCAGGGCTAGCTTTAATTCGGGATACAAGGGTAGGGGAAAGCCAGAAACACCGTAAATTTTGGCTCCTTTGTAGGCTTTTAGTCCCCCTTCTGGACATATAACTAGCACTTGGTCACCGTTACGCTGCAAATGTTCCACCGTATGGCGCAACCGGGTCACGATGCCATCAACTTTGGGTAGAAATGTTTCAGTAAAAAAAGCAATTCGCATAATTAGTGATTATTGATTAGTCATTAGTTATTATTGATTAGTCATTAGTTATTAGTACTTTATAGTTCGTTGATCCAACTTGCGTGACCTTACTCGCTAAATGTATCAGGTTTGGGGCACTTGTTGAACATCAATAGTATTCTAGGTATTAGAGCATTGGTGATGGTGTTTAGAGATTCCACCAAGCCCTTGACTCTAAGCTGATCGGTTTCGCTATAATTATGGTTTATATGGAACCTTTTTTGAAGTCAAACCGCCACGGTAAGAGTTAATTCTATAGTTCAGTCAATTCGGGAGTTGGGATCAGAACTTCTGACGCGAAGCTAGTCCTGGGTGCAAAGTGAAATGCTCCAGCAATCGAACCCCAAACTAGTTCATCGGTTTGGGGGTCACGTCCCCTATCAAGACTAATCAATGTTTCTTCCATTACTTCAAAGCTACTATCGAGATAGGTTTCTTTACTATTGCGCACTACCAAGCAAGCTTTACCTGGTTCTACTTCGGCTTTGAAGCTGTGACCAGTCCAGGTAACATTGAACGTGCAACCAGGAAGCTTCTCTAAGTGTTGGGCACTCAGGGATTTTAGACGTTCTAAATCACGGGAAGCTCCGTATAATAGTTTCTCATCCTGAAGCTTGTAATTTTCGATTTTGATTTGCCCGTCTAGCTCAACAATCTTTAGTACCCGCACTCGGTAGGGGGTGTTAAGCATATAGTCATAAGCTTGCTCAAGGAACAAGCTACATCCATCTAGCACTGACCAAGGTAGAGGACGCATGCAGACGCGGATGTGAGCATACAATGGTGGATTGTCAAACGCCTGCTGTTGGTTACTAAAATCAGCTGCCATCCAGCGAGCTAAAGTAGCGATATCTGTAGAATGAGTCATTACCAGAAGTGTTGAACTTAGAATAGCGGGAACTTCGGATGAAGTAGTGTTTGATGCAGTTGGTATCTTTAACAATACATTGTCTTGATGCAGTCCCTTATGGTTTGGGTTATGCATCAAGACCAATTGCTAAAAGTTTTAGTTGACAAGCACCCATGATGACCCTGATCCAAAGTTCCCTATTCCGTATTTCACCTCAAGCAGCGCTATAGCTGATAGCAAAAGGCGCGAGAGCTTGGGAATCTCTCTGTTTTGTTTGGGCTATGTTAAACCTTTAATCCCAAACAACAGAAACTGTGTCACCTGAGCCTCACTAAAATTATTATCACTCACCAAAATTAAACTCTGAGTGCCATCACTCAAGCGCGGACCAAGGGTCATTCCCTCTAAATTATCTAAATAAATCCCCAATTCACTCAAATCCAACAACAACTTTTTTTTCAGTGGCTTAATCTTGGAAATATTACCCTTGAGACTAGCAATCTTGGTGGTATCAGTTGCTCCACCCATTACCACTTGATAAAGTTTGGCACTGAATCCAAATAAACCATAGGTACGCTCCAAACTCAGAAAATGTCCTGCGGTATCCACTGCTAATAACTCAGTCAAACCGTGAGCAATAGTGTTAGGGGGGTCTTCGTCGAGTAAGTAAAGATGTTCACTAACGAGCATTGGAGGAGTAACGTCTCCAATCAAATAGTGCAACCAACGAATTCCCGCTGCTTGTTCGGTCTCTGCTTCTGGCTGGTCTTGGTGTAAGGAGTACTCACTGGCACTAAATAAGCGAAATGACTCTTGCCCACTGGCTGCAGCTAGGCTGATCGGTTCTAAGGTTAATGCTTCAAATCCTAAGTTATCCTGGATACCATTACTGAGTGTTTCTAGGTCAGTGTCATTCGGTAGATAACGCTGAGGAATTTTTAAATTTTGCAACTGTTGTCCTGTTGCTATATCAAACTGCCGAATGAATGGATCAATGCCTTGATTAGTAGCCCCTTCACTAGAGATAAAGACAGAATCTTTTCCAGACCAAGCAATCCCTTCTGGATCCAGGGTACCCCTTACAAAGGTCTCACCATTTTTATCTTTGAGGAAAGTGACATCTTCCACTTCTACGTTTTCAATCCCTATGTTTCCTGTATCGGTGGGATTTAAGGTTAGTTTCAGGGTGTAGAATCGCGCTGGAGCTAATCGAGAACGATCATCAGAAACGGCTAAGAAGCGATCGCGTTCCCGATCATAGGCCAATCCTGACAACCCTCCCACTACTGTATTTTTGAACTGCGTTTGGGGGAGTTGATACTCCCCTAAGAAGTCCAGGGAAAGGTTGATGAAGGTGCGTTGCTCTGCTGTGATGGCTGGTAAAAAGCCACAGGTAGTGGTCAGGCTACTCACAAGTATTATTACCACAACCCATAGTATCGTTGATAGTTTTTTAGGTTTTCTTAACATTATGTCAGTCTACCAGTACCTTAACTTACTTGTATTATTACGTGGTTCGACCAGAAGTGTTGATTGTTATAAATTACCTAAAAAAAGCAAAAAAAATTATTTTTTTCAAAAAACTATCGCATCATATTTTTCAAACAGGTTACAAAACGAGTCTTGGATACAACATTATGTGATCTTACCTGCGGAATAAGGTTCAATCCTCCAAAAATCCACTTTCTCTGAAGTAGCAGAGGTAAGTTTTAAATAAATCCTGATTAACCTCGGGTAACTTGATACCACTTCCACTTAAACCATCAACTACATTGCGACAATCGTACTCAATTAAGTTTGTTGTGGTAGATGGTGATTCTGGGAAGTTGGGTAAGTAAGGGTAGAGAGGATTTTCCATATCCTCTATCAACTTGGAACGCCAATGAGTATAGTCAATTTCTTCCAAGCTATAGCCCAGGGAGCGAACCCAGTGAAAAATTTCCCTCAAAGGCACCGATTTTGGATTAATTAAATGGAATGCCTTCCCAAATAAACGGTTTTGTTGAGACAGACAAACAATGGCTCGGCTGACATAATCTACTGGAACAAGATTTTCTGCTAAACCACTCCAGCTAGGAAAACCTTTGAGTAGAATACATCCTTTCACCAGTCGCGAGAGTAAGTCATCGAAACTAGAGACACCGGTTTGACTGTGACCACTAATCCTCGAAGGTCGATAGATAGTGATGGGCAAACCTCGCTTGGCAGCTTCCCAAACTAACTGTTCTGCTACCCACTTGCTCTGAACATAGCCTAGTTTTGGTAAATCATAATGATTGGCAGTAGCTGACTCGAGAATGGGTTGGTCAGTTTGGGATGTTGAGAATAGAGTAGAAACGTAATGAACCGGTTTTAGCTTTCCTAAACTGGCCAGTCTTAACACGTCTTGGGTTCCCAAAACATTCGCATCTTTTAAAAGAGCGTAAGACCACAGATGATGAACCTTAGCTCCAACGTGATAAACCACATCAATGTCTTGGCATAAATTATTATACTCCGTTGCTGAGAGTCCAAAACGACTGGTTCCTAAATCTCCGATGATGGGAATAATTCGAGATGTAAAATTATCACTCCATAATCCAGTTGCTTCTAACTTGTTCAATAGTCTTTCTTTGCCAGCATCACGATTATCAGCCCGAACCAAACAATAGACAGTAGCAGTAGTTGTGGTCAAGAGTTCAGAAAGTAAATGAATTCCCAAGAAACCTGTGGCACCGGTTAGGAAAATTCGTTCCATTGGACTGACGATTGGCGCGATCGCAGTTGATGGCTGAATATCTGAATCTAAAGCAGCTTCTGCTTCTAAATCCCAAGTTTGGGATTGATAGTCTCCAGTTACTAAAGCTTGGTCGATTGCACTAGCCAAATCAGAAACAGAAGGATAATCAAATAATGCCCTTAGAGATAAATTAACCTCGAAGGCTTCACGAATGCGAAACATCAGTTGAGTGGCCAATAGGGAATGACCACCTAAGTCAAAGAAACTATCATCAAGGCTAATACTTTCAGGGTGCAGGGAGAGAATTTCAGCAAAAAGACTAGCGATAAGAATTTGACTCTCTGTCTTCGGTGCTAGGAAGTCACTGCTTTGGCTGAAGGCAGCATCAGGGGCAGGTAAAGCAAAACGGTCTACTTTGCCATTTGGTGTTAAGGGCAGAGTGTCTAAGGTAACGAAGGCAGAAGGTACCATGTAGTCTGGTAGTTTCTGTTTGAGGAATTCTCGTAGTTGCTTAGTGCTTAGTGATTCTTCTTCACTGACTATGTAGGCGATTAGGCGTTTGTTACCAGGAATATCTTCTGTTGCAATTACTACGGTCTGTTGGATTTGGGGGTGCCTCAACAGTACCGATTCTATTTCCCCTAGTTCGATGCGAAAACCCCTGATTTTGACTTGGTTATCGATACGTCCGAGAAATTCGATATTACCGTCAGATCGGTATCTCGCCAAGTCTCCGGTTTTGTAGAGTCGTTGTGATTTGGAACTAGAGAAGGGATTAGTGATGAATTTTTCTTTAGTAAGTTCTGGGCGGTTAAGGTATTCTCTGGCTAGTCCATCACCTCCGATGTATAATTCTCCAGGTACTCCTATGGGTAATGGTTGCAGGTGCGAGTCTAAGATGTAAACTTGAGTGTTGGTGATGGGGCGACCGATAGAAGGTGCCTCAGTTGCTCCCTTGACTAACTTGGCTTGTGTGGAATAAGTTGTATCTTCTGAAGGACCATAAAGATTGTAAACAAATTCAATAGTTTGATGCTGGTAAAGTTGTTGAACAATTTTATTTTGTATCGGTTCACCGGCTAAATTGACAGTTTGCACCTGTGGGGGGATACCCTCAACCCTTAAAAGTTCCGCGATCGCGGAAGGAACTGTATTAATTAAAGTTATTTCAGAGGCTGTATCCAAGTTGGTGATATCCAAAACATTTTGGGCTAAAATTACTCGGCCTCCTAGACACAAGGTCACAAATAACTCAAACACCGATAAATCAAAACAGATAGAAGTAGCCCCTAAAACTCCACTGAGTTGCCCAGTGGTAAATGTTTGTTTTGCCCAATGACATAACGCTACTGGACTGTGATGTTCAATGGCAACTCCCTTAGGTTGACCAGTAGAACCAGACGTATAAATCACATCAGCTAAATTATCTGAAGTTACCCCAACATCAAGATTATCTCCACTGTGTTGTTCTATGGCTGGCCATTCACTATCCAAACAAACCACCTGTGCTGTATGTGAGGGCAACGATTCCAGTAACGACTGTTGAGTCAACAACACCTCAACACCCGAATCTTCTAACATATAACTCAATCGTTCCTCAGGATAATTAGGATCGAGGGGTACATAGGCACCACCCGCCTTCAGTATCCCTAACAATCCCACCACCATTTCAACAGAACGTTCCACACAAATACCCACCAATACCTCTGGTCTTACTCCCAAGTTTTGTAGGTAATTTGCTAATTGGTTAGCCCTTTGATTTAACTGATGGTAAGTCAATTGCTCTTGTTCAAACACCACAGCTATAGCATCCGGTGTTTTTTCTACCTGCTCTTCAACTAACTCATGAATACATTTATCTTTTGGATAGTCACTGGCAGTATCATTCCACTCTACTAATAATTGATGACGTTCTTCTGGACTCAACAAAGGTAACTCACCCACCACTAGTTGGGGATTGTCCACAATGGCTGAGAAAATGGTTTGCAAATGTCCCAACATCCGCCTGATAGTATCTTCATCAAAACGAACAGGATCATAAATAATCTTAATACTCAACTGCTCTCCCGGAACGGCCACCACAGTCAGGGGATAATTAGTTTTCTCAAAACTCTTTATCTCTTCAAGAGATAGCAAACTCTCGTTATTCAACAAAGAACTATCAACTGGATAATTCTCAAACACCAGAATACTCTCAAACAACGGGATGCCCCCAGGCACCTCGCTCATCCCTTGAATTTCCACAAGGGGAGTATAACAGTATGTCTGTAATTGCGACATTAACTGTTGTATTTGTTGCCACCAATCTCTTAGCTTATCCCCAGGAGATACTTGTAGACGTAATGGTAAGGTATTAATAAATAACCCCACCATAGTCTCCAGCCCATCCAAACTGGCTGAGCGACCAGAAACCGTCACTCCAAATACCACATCTTCATCACCACTATAACGACTTAATAGTAAAGCCCAAGCCCCTTGTACTAGAGTTGATAACGTCACATAATGTTG
>WTKN01000126.1 GCA_011524395.1 Moorena sp. SS36440bin_2 | reverse complement strand
CTAAAACCTAAAACCTAAAACCTAAAACCTAAAACCTAAAACCTAAAACCTAAAATCTAAAACCTAAAACCTAAAACCTAAAACCTAAAAATTTGTACATCATGGGTATAAGACTTGCTATATCATCTTATTATATTTGATAGTATTTGTGGGTAAACTATAAAATATTTATCTCTAAAATCGGTAAGCCCAAGGATACTTCCGTGGGCTAAATTATGGCATTAAAAAGTTAATTAACCTTGATTCTCAAACCATTACTTAAGAATCTTATACCTAGGCGCTCAGAAGAGACCAGAGAATGATCTCCCCTAGTAGAATCAGTTGATTAGGATGATGGGGTATCGACTGCATCCCGTTCTGTGCGAATCCACTTGGTCTGAGGTTCCACCAGAAAAGCCAGATAGAGCGGAATTTTCCACAGAATGTAAACCGGGACAGCTAAGAGCATCAGGATCGGAAAGTCTGCTCGGCAAAACTTAGCCCAACCTTCAATAATCGCAATTAACAGCAGCACTCCTTCGATTAGTAAGACAATAGTACTTATCCATGATCCTCCTAAGGCTACCGCGAGTAAAGATCCCCCTGTAGCAGCCACCCAAATTAGAACCAATAGGGACAATGGTGGCACACATAAGTCTAATGCGATCGCTAATAGGTCGAAACGTTTTTGACGAATAGACTCTTTGAGCAACTTAGGAACTTGGTTTAGCAAAGTCTCGATATGACCATGCTCCCAGCGTGACCTTTGACTCTTTGCTGAAGCGTCTTTCATCAGACGACCTGTGACTTCTGCTTGTTGGCAATATATTGGGGAATGCCCAGTGATCGCTAAATCCAAAGCCAACTGCATATCATCAACTGTTTTACTGCCAGCCAAAGAGATTTTGCTAATCACTGACCAGGGAAACGCCATTCCTGAACCGGTTAACAAACAAGGTAAGCCCAGTCGATGTAACCCACTCGGACGGACTGTATTTTTGAATTTAACCGCCAGAGTAGAGATCAAATCCTTTACTACCGGTTTCTCTGGTTGTGTCATTAAGTAAGTTGACTGAACTGGTCGTTGTGTAGCGATCGCAAGGCTAGAAATCCGTGAAATCGTTCCTTCAGCAACGATACAGTCTGCATCAACAACCACCACGACATCCGGTGGATTAGGGTCAATAAACCCCATACCGAAGTCTAAGGCATATCCCTTACCTCTGCGCTCATGATCTTGTCGTTCAATTACAATAGCGCCAGATTTTCGAGCCACTGTTGCGGTGTCATCAGTGCAATTATCAGCAATGACTATTAGTCGGTCTTGTTTCGTAAGCTGAGGTAGTAATGTTTCCAGGGTGGCACTGATATCAGAGGCTTCATTGTGAGCTGGAACTAAAACAGCCACCGTTGGTCGGGGTTTGCTAGCATCCGACCATGGCTCAGAGCCATTAGGCAAAATTGCTGCACTACATTCAATAAAAAGAACTGTAATTGGAACAATAAGGGTAAATGCTATTACCAAGAATGGAATATCAATCAATGAGATTAATGGCTGATTAGCTAACACAATTGAACATCCTTAACGCTTAAGATAAGTTATTGTTTTGATGGAATATAAAACAGTAAACAATAAATAGGCCATATATAATACAACTAAATAAAATTAAAAAAAGCAATAAAGAATAATAACTTAACCAGAAAAGCTATAAAAAAAGCTACTTTTATATCCATAAATTAAAATTAATTATCAAATAAGTTACCTATTTATAGCATTTATTACATTTATTAGGTAGGCTGATCGACCTCAAATTTACCCTTTTTTCAGGGAATTTAGGGTGATCGGTCGGTTCCTCATGGGAGAGACAAACGCTATATATCTCTTTTAGACTTTTCCCGATTACCGATTACCGATTTCTGATTACCGATTACCGATTACCGATTACCGATTCCTGATTACCGATTACCTTTTGCTATTAATCCTTGGTTTACAACTCAAATACAAACCCTATCTAACTGTTACTATTAAGTACAGTTTTGTACTCAACCAAGTTACTACGCTGTCCTAGCAATCGATTTAGGTGAAATTGAATCTGACCTTGGACTTGAGGAAACTTGCCGATCATGCAAGAGAGACTATAAAGTAAAGCATCTGTTGAGCTCAAACCTGTCTGGGATTTATGACGATAGATCCGGTAAGTCATCAGAGGATAACCCAACAACAGCAATAAGCTCAAGCCATTGGTGAGCCATGCGATCGCAAATACTAACAGAGGTAAGAGTAACCCCCAGAACCAAATGCTCCGGCTTTCTTTGACCCAATGGCGTTCCGGAGTCTGACCGTGTAACCAGGCTCCCTCAGCGTAAGCATGACCTGCTCTCAAGAACCGCTTCCAACACTGACTAAAACGTGTCATTTGGGCATCATGCCAAGTCATTTCAGCATCTAGGCGAAAAATCTTCCAACCCCTCTGGCGGAGCCGCAAGCACAGTTCCGGTTCTTCACCCGCAATTAGGGTCGGATTAAACCCTCCGACTTGTTCAAAAGCTTCTGTGCGCATCATTGCATCACCACCACAAGCGGAAGCTTCACCCACTGGTGTATCCCACTCGATGTCGCACAATCGGTTATATATAGATGTTTCAGGGAAACGCTCTCGTCGGCGACCACAGACTACAGCGACATTAGGGTTGGCTTCCAGTTCCCCTTGAGCATAGTCGAGCCATCCCCCTACTACCTCACAATCCCCATCCACGAATTGGACAAACTTAAGATTTGGCTCTAAATGTTTGAGATAGATATATCCCGCATTCCTAGCACGAGCTGCAGTAAAGGGTTTAGATAGGTCGAGTCCAATCACCTCTACCCCCAACGAATGAGCGATTTCCACACTGTCATCTGTGGAGCCAGAATCGACATAAACCACACGAGCGACGTTCTTAATCACAGACAGTAGACACTGACGTAGGCGTTCACCTTCATTGCGTCCAATCACAACTAATCCAATTTGCTTCACACCTTGGGGTTTGTATTCTACAGCTGAGAGAGTGTTCATCGTTTAACTGCCTTGAAAATTTAGCTCTTTTCTTGGACGAGGCAAAGAATTGAAACGCAAAGGTAGCACTGAAACGCTCTTTCCCTAACGCGCTCCGTTGTTGGTGAAAGATTTTAGCCAGATTAAACTGTAGCAGATTCACCCTTGTACAGCTTTCTAGGTAAGTTTACAGCATCAGGAATTTTGATCGATAAAGTCTATTAGGGCATCATACTTGGGTGAACTCTTTTGGTATACATGTTCTAAAGCCCCCCAGCTCCCCCATTTAGTCGGTTTCTTGATATCAGAAAAGTGCATAAATAAGCCACCGTTCTGATTCTTCCATTCATTCAGGAGTTGTGTATAAATTTTATACATTTCTGGATGTCTATTAAGCTCAATAAAAAACTCAGTAAGTTTTTCATTATCGGACTTGACCAGATGTTGACCACCTTCGTAAGCCACTAACTGTAGTTTTCTCTTAGCTGCTACTTGTTGATGATACTTAAAAAGTTTATAAGTATCAGTTAAGCTCTCATAGTCTTCTTCTTTGGGAAGTAACCCCCCGGATTTTATCTGCTTAAACGATTTTGAAACTCCGCCATCGGGTTCATTCAACCAAGACTCGATGGTGGTTTCGTTTTCTTCCGCGTTTAAGCTGCCATTAAAATATCCTGCGATCGCAAAAGCATCAATACTATGTTGATAACAAGGAGTATTACCCTCTGCTACCCACAGAGGACAATCTAAAACAGCATTTTCTAAACCAAGCCATACGGTCTGAGTAGCCATAACAGACACAACTTGATTGCTGTCACTACCAAATACATTTTTCCAAATATCAGACATTTGAGCAGTACGCATTCCATACCATTGCATGTATGCATCTCCTTTATCCTTGCCCCACCTAGCTTGACCTTGAGCTAAGGCATAGTTAGCTTGTTGGAATTGCCAATTCCACACTTCATTAGACAGTTCCACATAAACCCTTAGATTTGGATCTAAGGTATCTTTAACTATTTGGGCAAAATTAGTGATATAGTCATCTGTAGCTTGATGGGGCATGTTAAACCATGGATCAGCACCAATTCGATTGGCTAGTTTCACCATGATTTCTACAGGTACACCTTTACCGTAAGCGTAGGAGGCATCATCTACTTTTGGTCTATTTGCCCATTCCCCTTGCTTAGAATGATTAGTTTCCATCCAGTCCATAAAACGGATGGCTTTAAATTTTTTAATTTTATTGATGAATTCCGGATTAAATAGTTCAGACTCGTAAGTATCTTCATACTTAGCTTCAACAACACGAATGTTGCGAATATAATTCCCCGTCTGATTAGGATCCGTAGAGGTAATTATTAAATAGATACTAGCCCCGGATGGAGTGACATTAATTACATCTCTTCCTGGCCTTGATGCTACCTCATCTTTGGTAGCATCAAACTTGTATTCTATAGTGCCTTCTCCATCGTATAAAACCACATACTTTCCAGCTGGATAATTTTTCATCCCTGTAAAAAGTAGTGTAGCCACACGAGTATATTCAGGAGGAGCTTCTGGAGCAGGTAAAGACTTAACCCAGCCCTGTTCGTCTAAATCCAGTTTATCGTATTCCTCAGTCTCCCACGAACCACTACAGCCTGTTTCTCCAGAGACACATTGAGTAATCCATGGTCTCGACGATTTGAAGGCATCTAAGAAAGGAAGTTCAGTTGACCAATCAGCAATTCCATTAAGGTTAGTTCCTAAGTTACTAGTTTTATCTGGATAGTTTGGAAAGATTGATTGACTTAATAAACTATTAATTTTTTTTAAAACATGTTCAGAAGATGTTGGATTAATTGCAAGGAATAAAGTTATACAAAAGCTTAACAAAAATACTGTAATTGTTTTGTTTTTTGTAGAGACTATACTATACACAGATTTATCAATTTGTCAGGCTCATAAAAACTGACTTGATAGTGGAATATTTATTGGTAAGCTAACAGCTGTTCGCGTAGCGCATTAGCTGTTAGCTTACATGACTAAGAATTATCAACACTAATATATACAGTAAAACGTCCAGCTATCCGGATTTTTTCTAAAAAATTTTTTCTAAAAAAATTATGCTATATATAAATTTAAGTTAATCTTGTTGATAAATTTATAATAACGATAAAGATTTTGGTCAATCCATAGGTCAATATCAAAGTAGGGGTATAACGGTAAACTTAGCTGTTGTATAAGATAGACCAAATCGAGTTTAATGTCACTCTAAGACTTGCCAAGATTCACGAATGCCCCTGGTTAAGTTGCAGGTTGCATCTCCAGTATTAACATTTACTTTCAGAGAAATGAACAAGCCCGTTATTGCCATTGGACTAGATGCAGCTGAGCCCTCTGTACTTGAAAAATGGATGTCTCAGGGACATCTCCAGACTATGCGTCGTCTGCGCGACCAGGGAACCTATGGACGCCTGAAAAACTTTGAAGCGTTTAGTGCAGAAACCCCTTGGACAACATTTTTGACTGGCTGCTCACCTCACACAACTGGGTACTGGTCTCCCTTAGGATTTCGAGAAGGTAGCTATGAGTGCTACACCAAGGCCGCCTATGACTATAGTGAGTATCCTCCATTTTATGCCCTGGGTGAAGATTATCGAGTGGCAGTCTTTGACATGCCTCAAACTCGGCTTTCTGAGAAGGTAAATGGTCCACAGGTTTTAGCTTGGGGAGCCCATTCTCCTCAAGTAGCTAGCGGGTCTTTACCGACTTCACTGTTCCAAGAACTGGTTGACAAACATGGAGAACATCCAGGACTCCATAAGGACTATGCAGTGTGTCTTGATTTAAAAGGAACACTCCGACTTCGGAAAGTTCTGGAGACAGGGATCTCCCGTCGCGCTAGTATTTGTCAAGATCTCTTGAAACGAGGTTCTTGGGACTTGTTTTTAACAGTGTTTGGCGAAGCCCATGCACTAGGTCACAATTTCTGGCAGTTAAGTCAACCGGAGCATCCACTCTATGAACATTTGAGTTCTCGTGTTTCAGGTGATCCCATGCTCGAAGGCTTTCAAGCCATTGATCGGGCAATCGGCAAGATTTTAGCCAAAGCACCAAAGGATGCTCATGTCGTAATTTTCTCCGCTCATGGGATGGGTGCTAACACCATGGATGCCCCCAGCACGACCTTCCTGCCTGAGTTTCTATATCGCCTTAGTTTCCCTGGCAAATTTGCCCTGGCTAATGGTAGTGAGTTGGGAACACCCCCTGAACCGATAATTACCAAAATGAAATGGAACTATTGGGAGCGACATCTGTGGGGTACCAAGTATGATGCTAATGCCATTAAAAGGTTTTTGAGACGAGAAACGCCCACCAAACTTTTCAAACTAATCGAGCCATGGTTAGATTCTTCTCAAGAACCCGATCTGATCTCCCCATTCAGGCTAGCTAAGGAAACCGATGTAGTACCTTTCCAACCAGCCGCTTGGTATGCACCGGTCTGGCACAAGATGAAAGCGTTTGCTCTACCAAGCTTTTCAGAAGGGTATATCCGCATCAATCTTCAGGGACGAGAACCGCAAGGATTGGTACCCGAATCGGAGTATGATGCTTTCTGTGATGAATTAATCCAAAAGCTTTACGCTCTTAAAGATGCCCGAAAAGGTGTACCCATGGTCAAGGATATCATCAGGACACGGAAGTCCCCCACTGAGCGAAATTGTAAGCTGTCTGATGCCGACTTGGTACTTGTCTGGCAAGATGAGTATGCCACAGATGTGGTGGAAAGTCCTGATGTTGGACGTATTGGTCCTGTACCCCATTATCGTGCTGGTAGCCATCGCCCTGAAGGATTTATCATAGCTAATGGTCCAGGTATTGCCTCTGGTGTTGATTTTGGAAGGGGTCATGCTCTTGATCTTCCCCCTACAATTTTGCAATTGATGGGTGTACCAATTCCTGAATACTTTGAAGGTAAGCCACTACCATTGCTAGCAAAAGAGCTTGTCAATAGTTGATATGCCTACCAGCTTAGAGTGTGGTCATAAACGTTGCCCTCATACTTAAGTCTTTCTAAATTAGAAATGAGGCATAAGAGAAAGAGGGGATGAGGATATTTTTACTCCTCTTTCCCCTCTTCACTTTCTTCCAAATTTCACAACTCCGACAGAAATCAATTGAACATGCTGATCATCAAACTATGTATAGCTTCTGCCCATTTATCCCAATTGAGATACTGATCGTATTGTTCTCGAGAAGACTTGACTAACTCTTCATAGACTGTCCGATCACCAAAGTTATTTGCTATCAAACTAGCATACTGATCACTTGAGGCATCTAACGGTAACATATAACCATTTTTGCCATTTTTAATAATTGTCGAGATTCCTCCCACATCAGTTGTAATTACAGGGAGACCAAATGCATTAGCCTCACAAATAACAATTGGTGAACAATCAGCACGAGTGGGAAATATAAAAAAATGGGATTGTAGAAATAATTGATTAAGTTGATCTCGTTCCTCAGGATTATTTTTATTCAAAAAAGGAATGACCTTTAGCCGCTCATTATTAATTTCCTCCGGTGGTATACAACCAAGCATAACTAGCTCAGCATCAATTCCCATGTTGAGCAGAGATATTAGAGTTTCAAAGGCAATATTTCCACCTTTTCTATGCCAATCTTTACCAATAAACAATAAACGGCAACGGGAAGCATTACATTTTGAAAATAGTTGATCGACTGAGGGGATATTATCTAAATTTGCTCCAAAGGGAATTACTTCAACTTTCTCTGGATCTGCCTGATATTCGTTAATGGCAGATTGAGAAGCCCATTGTGAAGAATAAACTAGTTTTTTAGATTTTGACAGTGCAGTATATTCGTGTTTTTCAGCGATTTCAAATTCTTCTTTGCTATCGTAACTATTATAGATTCTATTGTTAATTAACTTTGGAGTAGCATCGGATAAAAAAATTATAGGAATGCTAGTTTTAATTAAATTTAATTCTTCTGATGAAACTGGACAAAATAGTAAATCACATGGAGTTTCTTTTAACTGTTTGTTAACGTTAACTATAAATCTATTAAACTTTTTATTTTGATTAGAAGACTTGAAACATAACAATGCATATATTGATTGGATACCCTTGACTAGCTTATGCCAATAGGTTACTTTTCTAGGATTACCGAGATTAATCAACTGAAGGTCTCTTGATGCCAGAGACCTATGCATATAATAAAGGGTCCCAGAAAAAGTATTTTTATCTAAATAATTCTGAGAAGAGAAAAAACCAACTCTCAAGTGCTGCATCATCGGTTTTACGCAGGTTGAATCTTGCCATCAAGTGTACCGCTTCAATTATAGCTCCCTATTAGTAAAGTATTTGATGTCAACCCAGCAGTATTCTTAAATTGCTTGATAATTTATTGCTCCCCAGTAGTTTACTTTTTAATGTAATCATTTTTAGGTATTTCCAAAGACCTAAGCAATTTTGCTTAGTTAACTCTAGATTAAGACGGCATTAGGATTTTCTTTAAAGGTTTTAGATTCCAGTATTTTTATAAGGATGAGCCATGCTTATACACCACATGTTTCTTGGCGTATAAGCATAGTGATCCGCTGATAATATGGCTTTTCGGACTTTTTGAGCCATAGAATTACCGTCCTTTGTCCAAGTTTTGGAAATTGTTTCAAAACCCACGTCTAAGTTAATGGCGTGAGTGGTATCCTGCTCTTGTTCACTGACATAACTTATGGCTACAGCTGAGTATTGGATTTATCGATTTAGATAGCTGCCTTGATATTCGCCTATCTATTTATTTCACGACTTAGGCAATAACTTTACTTGTAGGGTCTCACTTCAGAGCCTACTATTTATGGTGTTTATTACCGAGTTTTACCTCATTTATGTATATCTGAGAGTACTGCTAAAGTTCAGAAAAATTTCTTGATTGATGCCACCACCCTTGCTTGGTCAGCCTCAGTCATATCGTTGTAAAAGGGCAGACGAAGTAAGCGATCGCTTACATCCTCAGTCACCAAGCAGTCTCCTTCTTTGCCCCCAAACTCTCGTCCCATATCAGACAAGTGTAAGGGCAGATAGTGAAAAACGCTGTAGATCCCTTGAGCTTTTAAGTCAGCAATCAAGGCTTGGCGCTTCTCTAGGGATGGTAAGAGTAAGTAAAACATATGGTATGCCTGCTCACAGTACTCTGGCACGATTGGTAAGCGGATACCGTACTCCGGTGCCCAATCCTTTAGATTTTCGTAGTAGTAATCCCAAAGTTGCTGTCGCTTACTCTGAATCTGTTGGCGACTTTCTAGCTGAGCATACAAGAAAGCTGCGAGTATGCCTGAGGGGAGATAACTCGAACCAATGTCTACCCAGGTGTACTTATCAATTTGACCGCGATAGAAGCGAGTGCGATTAGTTCCTTTCTCCCGGATAATCTCAGCACGTTCGATAAACTCCGGGTCGTTGATCAGCAGTGCGCCACCTTCTCCACAAGTAAAGTTCTTAGTCTCGTGAAAACTCTGGGTAGCTAGACAACCAAATGTACCTAGATACTTGCCTTTGTACTTAGCAAATAGCCCATGAGCATTGTCCTCAATAACTGGTATACCGTAACGCCCAGCAATCTCCAAAATAGTATCCATCTCACACCCGACACCGGCGTAATGTACAGGGACAATGGCTTTGGTGCGAGGGGTAATCAGTGATTCTAATTTCTCTTCGTTTAAATTTAGGGTATCCGGGCGGATGTCGATAAAAACAGGTTGAGCACCTCGTAAGACAAAGGCATTAATGGTAGAGACAAAGGTGAAGGAGGGAACAATGACTTCATCCCCTGGTTGGATGTTTAATAGTAGTGCCGCCATTTCCAGAGCATGAGTGCAGGAAGTAGTTAGCAGAACCTTCGGCACTGACAATATTTGTTCGAGTAGAGCATGACATTGTTTGGTAATAGCACCATCACCGGAAAGATCCATGTTCTTGATGGTCTGTTGGATATACTCAAATTCCGTTCCAACAGTAACAGGGCGGTTAAACGGTATTTTTGAAAAAGTAACTTGCATTGTTAGTTAGTAATTATTAGTTTATACTTGGTATTAATCCGATAATTTTTTACAATGCACCTGAAATCCTATAGATTAGGACTTATTAATTTTAGTTATTAGTGATATCAATAATAATCATTAAATTTTATTGGGTAGATGTTGAGTTGTAGCGCCCTGAACTTAAACGATGCTCAATTAACCATTGTTCATTTTCTGGTGAGTCATGTAACCATCGCTTAATTAGTTCAGCAAATTTTACTGGAACCTGCAAACTCTTCCAGGTTTCGTAAGAGGCTATAGACAGATTATGGTAAAGATCTGAATTTGAAAGCAGCTTTTCAATAGATTCTGCTAACGCAAAAGAGTTGCCAGCCGGAAAAATTTTCGCACTAATGTCATCTTTTAGTTTATTGATAAACATTGGATGATCTGAAGCAATGATTGGAGTTCGAGCACAAAGGGCATGAGTAATTGCTAGTGGGAAACCCTCTGGAAATTCGTGGCGACTAGGAACTAATACTAGATCAGATTCCCTCATCAGAGGAACTACGGTCTTATTTGGTACTAGTCCGAGAAACTCTACACAGTCTTCGATTTGTAGCTCCTTAGCTTTATTGGCAAAAAAACCTGTTTTATCGTTACCAGCTATCTTCAATTTGATTGGAAAATTATTAGCTTTTAATTGAGCGATAGATTCTAAGATATCGCCAACCCCTTTAGCTTCAATCATTGACCCAATGTAAAACAGTTGCCAAGACTTGGCCTGTGCTGGTAGAGTTTTTGGTGAAAAGGATTCTGGGGTTTCAGTAACAATAAAGCTCCAAGGAATTATCTTGTCAGATTTGACTCCTATCTCCTGGAGTACTCGGGAGGAATCAATACCATAACTACCAATCCATTGGATGCCATCATTATTTAATAATTGGCCTAGTAAATAATTACGAACCTTGTTACGCACCTTTCTGGTGGGAATAGATTCAGCAAATAGGGCTAAGGTTGGAACACTATTGTCAATTGCCCAATGAAAAACGTCCCGAATGGGTGTGCGAACAATTAAATGAGTCGGATTGTAATCTTCAATCAATTTGATTAACTTTTTAACGTTAATCTCTCCATTAAACCCTGCACCAATGGCACGAACTCCTTTTTCCAGCAGCTGATTATAGGGTTTTTCGGTCATACAACAGAGAGTTGCAACTTCCCCAATTTGTTTGCCAATTTCAGCTACCGCATCTATAGAATTTTTCTGAGCATAGTATGTCTCAGATCCACCTTTAGCTAAGCGTTTAAATGCTTCACGGTAATCTCCACCATACTGAATAATCAATAAATCCATGAAATTAATTATGTTGTTTTAATTAAAGTTTTATTAAAAATATTAAAATTTTACAAAATTACTTTTTTTTGATATATCATTTTTTGAAAATAAAAAAGCATATCATTAATATATAATCTTGGATTTTTTTGTTATAAAATCGCGATTTTTAAGCTAGTAATATAATTGTTTTTGAGGTGCGACCCGTGGCGAATTGAATTCTTAATGGTAAGAGCGCACCTAAGCAGGGACTAGGAGGGAGCAGGGACTAGGGAGCAGTAAAGTCGGAAGAGGAAAGAAGTAAAAAGTTGTGTGTAGCTGATTAGGCTAAAAAGCGCTATATTCTTTTTATAATCAAGTTTGTATTATTATTTTTATAATTAACATACACTACCATTGATTTATTATCGGAATCCTTGAAAATTAAGGAAATAATATCAAGACTATGTCATGCAAAATTTTCCTATCCATTTAATAAAAAAAATAGATAAAAAAAACTATAGAGCATCACTTGTAAGCTCATAGGTATTTCTAGCAGTCGAAGTAAAGCTTAAAACATATTTATTTTCCCTGCTCCCTTTACACTAAAAACTATGTCCTAAACTATACTTCGGTTCCTATAAATTTTAAGATCGATCTAGTTGTGCAAAAGCCTTCAATCCATCTCCCAATCTCCCAATCAGCCCCGATGCATAATTTACATGGGTGAAAGCTTAATTATCACTACAATCTCAATCTAATAAATCCGGATTATTGATACTTTTTTTAAAAAGAAATAAAGTCAAACTTAGTGCCATGGTCTAGGCAGTAAATTTTGTGAAGGGTGGTGATTGATTTGTAGTTAGTTGATTTTTTTTACTAACTACTAAATCCTAAAGTCATAACCACCCTCCAAGGAGGTAATTCATCCGATGTTACTAGACGTGATCAGCACAGGAAACTGTCTATATTTGGTAAGTAAAGGCAGCTTTGGTGGAGAAAAAAATGCACCATAGACGATGGACAATTACCAGCTTCCCTGAAGCGTAAGGAGCATGACATTGACCTTAAAGAGGTTTGAGAGTATTAGCCAAAAGTGCAATGGCATCTTTAACGTCTCCCTGAGCTGATTCTGTGGCGCAAATTAGCATCACTACCACATTTTTACCCAGCTGACGCGCCAAGATTACTCCACTGACTGGCTGAGTCTGACCACCTAGGGTTAAGTTCCCTCTCCAAGGAAGATACACCCCTCCTGCTACTGGCTGAAAATTACCGGTTTGAAATCCTTCACCCCGCCTAAACAGTTCAATAGGAATCTGTGCTAGGGAAGGGTTGCTTAATGGACGATCTGTCGCTCTTTGTTCTACAAGCACCGTGTAGGCTAAGTTACCATCGGGTGCTTCAATTAAGGGTAAACCACCTATCGTACTAACATTATACCCTTCCAGTATACCCACCTGAAAGCGCTTTGTGAGATCTTTATAAGGTTCTTGATTAAGTCTTAAACTATGGGCTGAGGTATCAGCAGTAGTGGGCGCTGCTAGGGCAGACAATTGAGCTTGAGCTGGTAATGATTGTATTGGTATAGTCAATTGCTTGGGTCTAGACCAAGAGGTGCGCCCCCCAATTATCAGTAATAGGGTAGTTAGCAGAGTTAGAGCAATCAGCCAAACTTGGTTACGTTTCATAGAATTATGCAGGATAAATTATGAAATATCAATGACAATTTTTCCCATTTCAGAATTTAGAATTTAGAATTTAGAATTTAGAATTTAGAATTTAGACTTCACATTTGCTGACTTGTGACTATTTTCCCAAAATTGCTGGGTTGCCAAAATCAAACACACCAGCAATACAGCCCGTCATGTATGTAGCTAAAGTTGCTGCCCAGAGAGCTTTCCAGCCAATGGCGCTAATGTCAGCACGACGTTCGGGAACTAGACTAGCTAAACCACCAACAAAAATCCCAAAGGAGGCAATATGAGCAAACCCACAGAGAACATAGCTGATAATCAAAATAGCGCGATCGCTAATTAATCCCTGGGCTGATAGCTGGGCTAACTTAAGATAGGAAGGAATCTCGGTTTGTAATAACCGTTGACCGATGAGCACAGAGGCTTGCCACAGTTCTTGCCAATCTAGGGAAACACCAGTCAGAAAGGTCAAGGGCAAAAACAGTACCCCAAAGATATTATCTAAGGTAATCACACTAAAGATATTACCGATTAGCTGTACTAGGGGATTGTCACTAGCAGCCAAATTAGCCAAATAAGCAAAAAAAGTATTGACGAGTGCGACTAAGCCTAGGATTGCAATGACTACAGCGGCAATTCCCACAGCCATCCTCACTCCATCCGATGCTCCCACAATTAAACTATCGATGAGGCTAGGTTTTTTCTGATTCGGGTCTTCTTCCTCTGTTGGTACCTTCCCTAAGGTTTTCGGCACATCGGTTTCTGGCACAATCAGTTTCGCCATCACGAAGCAGGCGGGAATAGTTAGCACAGAAGCGGACATCAAGTGACCAGTAATGGTGGGGAAAGTCGGTCGCAAGAAACTGGTATATAGAGCCAATACTGTTGAAGCAATCGAACCAAAGCAGCAAGTAAGGATAGCACACAGTTCGCTGCGGGTCATATCGGCTAAGAATGGCTTGACTGCGATCGCTGATTCAATCCCTACAAAAATATTCGCTGCTCCTGATAGGGATTCAGCACCACTAATACTCATAGTTGCCCGGAATAGTCTGGCAAAGACCTGAACCACTGGCTGGATCAGATGCAGTCGATACAACAGAGCAATCAAGGCGGAAAAGAAAACCACCTGGGGTAGGGAACGGAAGGCAAAAATAAAGCCGAAATTCAGATTATCTGGAGTGAGGCGATCCCCTGGGACAGAAACGTAAGGAGTTCCCACTGCTCGGTAAATCCAGCGTCCCGCTGGACCAGGACCAACCATCAATTCTGGATCAGGAACAAAGGCAGAATTACCACCACCGAGCATAAACCTAGCTCCTGCTTCTGAAGCATCCAAGATAGCATTGAGAGCGTCATTCAAGCCGAGGATGAATTGACGGGTGGGGGCAAACAGGAATATTAACAGTCCCATGAACAGTTGTAAACCAATCCCGAAAATGATCACTTTCCAAGGAATTACGTGGCGATGCTCTGAACTGAGCCAAGCAATGAAACATAGGGCAAAAATACCACAGAAGGAAATAAGATTGAGATATAACGGATGAGACATGGGCTCTTGTGTTTTCAATTAGGCAATATCCTCAGCCATGAACTAGCACGACCAGATGCTATGCCAGAGGTACTGCCTGAAGCTAACTAAAACAATATCCGATTCAGGGGAATTTCCAGATGATACAACCCCTAAAATAGTCTCAGGGAAATAAAGAATCCCAAATTAACGTAACTATTGCCAACTATTGCCCCCCGAGACCTCCAGAGGATTGCTATATATATGGATGCTTTTGCCCCCTTACCGCCTCAGTGGACCGAATCAGCCACCCATGCTTTGGAATTCTGCTGTCCTAGTTGTCGAGCATCTGTTCTAGAAGCTGAGAAGGTTTGGATTAATCGCTCCTCACCAGTGATGGGTGAAGACCACCGCCGGAAGTGGCAAGAGTTTTATAAATGTAAGTGTGGCTATGTATGGTGGGCTTGGAGTAATGATCGCCCACCCTCAGAATTTAGCAATCGAGACAATCCTCCGATAGTTTAACCCCGGAGTCCTTAGCGTTCTTTGGATCTTTGTGGTTAGCTCAAAGCACTCTCAATTTTATTTGTCCTACTAAATTGTTCAGCAAATTAACACCCCTAGGGTTAGATGACCAGCAGATCACCAGGTAAACAGGCAGCTCCAAAAATGCGAACACAAGAGAACGACTGGAGACTTTTCCTACGCCTAGTCCCCTACGCCCGTCGCAGCAAAGGCCCGCTATTTATTGCAATTACTTTATTGATACCCCTGTCCGTAGCAAGTGCCATTCAACCCTTAATTGTCGGTCAGGTAATCTCTTTAATTCGTCAAGAAGAGCGAACTTGGTCTTTCCTATTAGACCGCTCTCTCTCACAGAGCATCAACATTCTGATCACTATACTACTATTAACCATACTAATCCGGTTAGTGTTCGTTGGGATTCAGGGATTCGTGGTGGTGAAGATAGGTCAGAAAATCACTGCTGCTATCCGGGAAGACCTATTTGAGCACGTCACCTCCCTAGCGGTGCGATTTTTTGACCGTACACCAGTAGGGAAATTGATTACCAGGCTCACTAGCGATGTGGAAGCCCTAGGCGATGTCTTTTCCACCGGTGCCATTGGCATCGTGGGTGATTTACTATCCATGATAGTCATTGCTGCTACCATGTTTTTGGTGCAATGGCAACTGGCATCGATCTTAGTGCTAATGCTCCTGCCAGTGACTGCTATCATTATTTACTTCCAGAAACAATATCGCAAAGCTAACTACAAATCTAGGGAAGAACTTTCCTCCCTAAACGCTATGCTGCAAGAAAACATCTCTGGCATTAATATTGTGCAACTGTTTCGCCGTGAACAATACAATGCTGAGATGTTTCGCACGGTTAACCAAAAATATGTAACTGAAGTAGACAAAACCATCTTTCACGATTCAGCGATTTCAGCAACCCTAGAGTGGATTTCCCTGGTAGCGATCGCAGCAGTGTTGTGGAGCGGTGGTCATTTTATCCTCAAAGATCACCTGAGTTTTGGTGATTTGTCTGCCTTTATCCTCTATGCTCAGCGGCTATTTGACCCCTTGCGTCGGTTTTCAGAAAAATTCACTATGCTCCAAGCCGGTTTCACTGCCATTGAGCGCATTAGTGACATCATGAATGAAACCATTGAAATTCGTGACCCGGAAGGGTTGCAGGTCAGACGGTTGCAGGTGGCAGGTTATCCAGAGCTTGAGGAAGGTCAACAAGACCGGAAACAATCTGGGGATTTACCGATAAAGCCTCCAAGTAGCTTGAATGGTGATCTAGCCCATCACTCTTCTAACTTATCCTTGGGCAATGGTTATACCGAACAACCCTCTAACCTTAAAGCTTTGACCAAAGGTCACGCTACGCGAACAACCCTAAACGGAGAGATTTGCTTTGAACACGTTTGGTTTGCTTACAAGCAAGATGAATATGTTCTCAAAGACTTGCACTTTACCATTCATCCAGGGGAAAAAGTTGCTTTAGTTGGTCCGACCGGTGCAGGTAAAAGTTCCATTATTCGGTTGCTGTGCCGCCTCTATGAACCAAGCCAAGGGCGAATTCTCGTAGATGGGATTGATATTAGGGATTTACCCCAAGCAGAACTACGACGCCACATCGGGGTCATCCTTCAGGAGGGATTTCTTTTTGCTGGTGATGTTAAAAGTAATATTTCCTTAGGAGAAACCTACTCCATTGAGGCAATTAAAACCTCAGCGGAGGTGACAAACGTGGCTAGCTTTATTGAAAAACTGCCCCAAAGCTACGATACCCAGCTCAGAGAGCGAGGCACTAATCTGTCTGCTGGCCAAAAACAATTGTTAGCCTTTGCTCGTGCTGCAATTCGTAACCCCCAAATCTTGGTGCTGGATGAGGCAACAGCTAGTTTAGATGTGGCTACCGAGGCTCTGATTCAAGAAGCGTTGGAACGACTGTTAGAACAGCGGACTGCAATTATTATTGCCCACCGACTCTCTACTATCCGTAATGTAGACCGGATTCTGGTACTAAAGCGAGGAGAGTTAGTAGAGTCGGGAAGCCATGAGGAATTGTTAGGGCAAAACGGATTGTACGCTAGTTTATACAAGTTGCAGATGCTAGGAGATTGATGGGTAATATCTATAGCACTTCTCAATTGGGTTAGGGACTTTCGTCCTAGGTTTGTTCGCCTAGCGTGGCCCAAAGGCCAGGGAGTCGGGAGTCGGGAGTAGAGAGTAGCGATGCATCCCTATTCCCTATTTCCTAAAATCCACCACTTGTGTAGCTGAGCTATTTGACGTGACCTATTTGAGAAATGCAATAACTTGTTGTTTATGCTTAAGACGCGTTCGCGTAGCGTGACCGTTCGCGTAGCGTGGCCTTTTGGCCAAGGTCAATCGCTAACTCCGTTGGTAGTGACAGGTTCTGCAATCTGTCGTCCCACTGCTGCTATCGGCTTTAAGCTATGAACTAAATCCACCATTGCTTCGTTCGCGTAGCGTGGCCTTTTGGCCATGGAAAGCGGCTGTCTGGCATCATCAACAGATTTTTCTGGTTCCGGGTGACATTCAATGGTCGTCTGTCTGATCTTTCACGATTTTTGCCCAAGACATGATTTAAGATCACAGTATAAGTGCTCATTGCTCAGTTTAACGAGGCAAAGCCGTTGAATGCTAGTTTGATTGAAGTCAAAGTTCATTCCTCGTTACGAGATTTTCTGCGATCGCAGGGTCAACCCAATTGGCCTCACCAATTGACTATGGCGAGGCTAGTGGCACGAGCCTTGCGGTTAGGGCGTTCTGCTTTGATTCAGACCGGTTTAGAACCCTTGCAGGAAACCTCTCTACAGTCTTCCTATCGCCTGAGTTACCTGGCACCAGCCCTGGTTTGGTCTGGACCTGTGATCGTAGTGGCACCCTTATGGATACAAGAATGGTTGCTGCAAAAGGAAATTCCCCTTTTACAACAGTGGTTTGGTACCAATAAGGTAATTGATACCAGTGATAGGTTTCCCGATCAACCGTTCCAAGGACTGTTGATTACCTCACCAGAATCGTGGCTAACAGACCGCTTGAAGCACAAGGGCTGGTTTCCTAATCACATCCCTACTGTGATTGATGGTGTGGATGACCTAGAATCTTGGACTAGTAACCAGCTTAAAGGCTGCATCCAGCCCCAAGACTGGGACACACTGATGCAAGCCCATCCACAACAGGCTGATTTGATTCGGGATGTGCGGGTCAGGCTAACCAAAGCCTTATTTCAGCGCCCTGCTAACCCCTATGAGTGCTACTTGATTGAAGCAGATCACCAAGATGGCTTGCAAAAGCTATTTGATGGACTAAGTTCCCTCAGCACTGAACCAGAATCTCTCTATTTGCTGAAACCCTGGGAAAAGTTTTGCCACTTCTGGCAGCAGTCAGGTCAGCTAATGTGGGCAACCGTTGCGCGATCGCAAGGTCAGTTTTCCTTATATAGCGCACCAGTAGAAGTGGCTACAGCCTTAAATCCCATTTGGTCGAAACAGCCAGTAGTGCTAATCGGTGGGGCTCTAGATTTAGAGAAAAGTGCCTCTGTGTACCGTCAGCAGCTCGGATTAGACGAGTTAACCTGTTTGAAGTTTTCCCCTCACCGACAGATTCAACTGTATTTGCCCGATCGTTTACCCATGCCCAATACAGAGCGATTTCAAAACGCTCTGACTCAAGAAATTGGCACCCTACTAAACCTAAGTCCTGACATCACCAGACCAGTAGTTATTTTAGTCGGAGATGTCCCCCTCAAAGCACAGCTAGGGGCAGTCTTAGCAGCAGAATTTGGTTCCCGGGTGCAGGTAGAAACCACCAGTCTCAGTCACAGAGGTATTTTGATTTGTGGCTGGGAATTTTGGCATATCTATCAAGCTCAAATCCCCCCTCCCCAACTGTTGATGATTGCTACCTTACCAATTCCCTCTTTGGAAAATCCATTAGTTGCTGGTCGAGTCGCTTACTACAAGCAGCAACGTCAGGATTGGTTTCGTTTGTATTTGTTACCAACAGCATTGAGAGAATTACAACGAGCAGTGGCACCAGTTAGAGCTACTCAAGGCTGTGTTGCCATCTTGGATAATCGTGTAAACCGCCGCAGTTATGGACGTCATGTGCTATCAGCCTTGAGTCCTTTTGCTCGAATTAATTATTTAGATGCTAGTTGGTTTAATTCAGATGCTCCAGAAGGACAAGATAGTTGGCTTTAGAGAATCAGTAAGCTAAAAGGAATTTTAAATGGGTTTTAGCAAGGCAAAAGGCAAAAGGCAAAAGGCAAAAGGCAAAAGGCAAAAGGCAAAAGGCAAAAGGCA
>WTKN01000272.1 GCA_011524395.1 Moorena sp. SS36440bin_2 | reverse complement strand
TACCTAAGTCATACCTCTTCCGTTTCGGAAGGCTCCTACTTAGAACAAGCCGCACTACTGGAAATATTTTAAATCCTAACTCTTGGGGCAATCGGATGTAATCTCCTTCACTGCCAAAGATAATTTCATATCCCATATCCCTCAAAACTTTTGCTATTTCCAGCACCCTTGACATATGTTACAAATAGTTACAATTGGGCATTACAAGTATTTTTTTCATAATCAAAATATTTCCTCCACGTTGATTATACAAGGGATGTCAAATAACTTTCGACTGTTAGTTTTAAACCATGATGAACAGATACTTTAGGTTCCCAATTGAGGATATTTTTGGCCAAACTGATATCGCCCAAACAGGGAAGGGGAAGACGCTGACCCAGTTGACTATTTAGTTCTATTGGTTCTATCCGCTTGTTCAATAATCTTGCTATGTAATACATAATTTCTTTTGGACTCCAAGCTTCTCCCCTGCTAATATTTATAATTTTTCCCCATGCATTTGGTTGAACTGTACATGCTAGGATCGCATCAATAGCATCACTGATGTAAATTGGGTCCCAAGGAACGCTAGCTGCTTTTAATTGCTGGGAAGTATCATTTAAAATTGAATATATTGTATGGGGAATAAGAGCTCTCTGAGGTTGTCCAGGTCCGAATACTGAACCCAAACGCAGATAAACAGCTTTAAATTTATCGTTTTCTCGAAGAGAAATAAGTTCCTCTACCATTGATTTAGCTAACCCATAGGAGCTGCAAGGTTTTGCGTCGTCTATCTCTCGAAAAGGTACTGGAATTTTTCCATATTGCTTATAACTACCGATGTGAATAAAAAGACATTCACGGTTTCTAGGAATAGCCTGCAAAACATTTAAAGCACTATGAAGTGTGTTGTAAAATTCTGGTGAATAAGTACTGATATGCTGACCAATATCAGGGGAAACAGCAAAATGAATTAACACATCTGGATCGAGGGATTTTATTCGCATTTTCACAAGTTCAAAATCTCGAAGGTCACAATCAGCTCTGTTTTGAATCTATAATAGGTTTGCTCCTAGACTCTTAAGTCTAGCTGTTAAATGCTTGCCGATAAATCCAGCACTCCCAATAACCATTATTTTTAGTGATGAATTGCCGCAATATTTCATATTTAAAATAACTCCAAAATTATTAAAATTTGACAGAGTGTTTAAATCTTTGGTCAGGACATGAAAACTAAAAGATATCTGCGGGCTCTGCATCCCTTAATTTGCGTATGGCGATCGCTCCAGATATCGCACACATGATCTTTGTTAGCAACAAAACTAAAGCGCAGCCGATAGTCATAGAGGTAGAGAGGTAGCACTACAAGTTAAGCTATACAATCCTAAAGAAATTAAACATCCAGGGATATAACCTAATATTGCTAGCATTAATCCCTCTTGAAACAACACGCCCAACAAATAGACATCTCGGTAGCCCATAGCTTTAAGAGTGGGGTATTCAGCCATATGATCGGTTACATTGCTGTAAATAAGTTGGTAAACAATGATCAGGCTCACTATAAATACCATGGCTGTACCAAGTAAAAAATAAACCCGATTGCGGTATTTTATCGCCAGTATTTGCTTTCAAAATCAATAAATTCTTGACGAGTCAGCACTTGGGTGCATCTCATATTTGTAAAAAAGTTGCGTAGGGTGCGTTAGGGGGGGCCTCATTTTCCGCCTCGTAGCCAGGGTTTAGACAGCTCGCCCCGTAACGCACCACCTTGTCAAAGAACAAAAATGAGATGCACCCCAGCACTTTGACATAATTTGGCAATAAAAAACCTAACTTTTGTGTTACTTTTTCAGGTTCAGCCCCAGATCTAAAAGTAATTCGCCCAATATTTACCTGACTTGATTTATGTTGGGAAAAAATCCTCAGATTGCTCCTGCTTGGAGCCCGTATCATAGATTATAGCACTACACATTAAAGTTAGGACATTGAGAAAAGCTGAAAAGCTGTTGTAGTCAACTTTTAGGTGCGACCCGTCGCGAATTAAATTCGCCTACGGAAAGCGCACCTTTGCCTTTTGCCCGCCCCCCTTCTTAAGGGGAGGGGGGATTCCTCTTGCCTTGCGCGTAGCGCTATATTCTTCATTCTCATCACTGCCGAAAACTAGAATTTTATTCTTAGGAAAGTACTCAGAGATGTTATGGATCGCAGTTATTCCATCCATCATGGGCATCTCAATATCAATAAACACGACATCGGCATGAATAATTTCTACTTGTTTGATAGCTTGATAACCATCTTTTGCAGTACCTACTATTTATAGATATAGTTTAGGATCTAGAATTGTTTGAAGTCCTTGTCGTAAAATATCTTGATTGTCTACAAGTAGGATGGAAATCATAGGGAGGCTTTGATCAAATTAGGTTAATGGAATTCAATTTAATAAAACAGCCTGTCTTTGCCCCCGGTAAATACTTTGTATGCGCTTACGATTTTCAACCAGAGTCTTATCAAAGCGCCCTAAACACATTGGATCAAATTCCAAGCTCCGATCCGCAAGATTCTCAAGCACCCACTTGTCTCGATTAATTTCGTAGTTTAAGATATGTTTCAAAACTCGTTTTTGAAGCAGATGGAACATAATCCTTCCCCAACGGGGTGAGGCTAGGTAGTAGAGTGATATCCATTTAGTCTCCTTCTCACTAATCGGTGTGAAGAAGAAAGCTGATTTGATACGTTCCTTACGGATTTGACCAGTTTTATGGTTTTCCCAATAGAGTTGGGAAATCTTATAGAGGGGTGAGAAGTGTACCTCAATTTTGTCAACGAAGCGGTCTGTATCAGAGATACCAAAGAGCCTTTTTATAACTTTAGGAAGAGGTTTTTGTGGCATAGTTTCTATGAATTTAACTACCTCTCGATCGCTAAAGTCAAATTTCACTTCCACCTCTGATACTTGAGATATGTTATGACCAAAAAAGGTGTGGGTTGTTGCAGCGTGTTCTACTTCACTATTAATATCAACCACAAGTTCCAAGGGGGCATTGATGTGATGTTCCAGAGCGCAGACAAAGTGGTAGTTTTCAAAGTCCAGACTAGGGAACTTTGCCTCGCTCTGTGAAGCCTTAATCCAGATCAAACCGTGTTTTTCTATGGCATCGAAGTTTTTAGTGCAAAACCTGAGATGAGGTGTGCTAAGACTATGCCCCTTGCCGTCACATCCATAGTTCCAGCCGTGGTAAGGACAAACAAGCCTGTTACCTTCAACCCAACCTTTGCTGAGACGCATCTTCCGATGGGAGCAGATGTCCTCAATTGCACCTATCTTGCCACTCTGCGTCCTAAAGACTGCTATTTCCTGTCCGCAAAGCTTAATACCGACGGGCTTTTGTTTGATATTTTTGCTTAGTAGTACTGGATGCCAATGGTTCAGTTCGTTCATAAAAAATGTCCTTTCAGTTTTTAATTTAATGCCTATTCAACCAACTTTTTGGATAATAAAATTATCCTGAGGGGGTGACATGCAAGCTAAAATCCTTACTGGCTAATACGTTCAGCCGATATGTTACAAAAAGATACATGGTGTTTTCGACTGACCTTGGACGTAGTTATCAGGGTTTGAGCTTGCCATTACATCAAAGTAGGGTCAATTTGTGAGTTTATCTTTGCTAAGACAACTGGCCTCAAAGCCTTATCTAATAGGCTTTTTATGGCTCATGTCACCCCCTCAGAAAATTATCTCTCTATTGCAATTATTTTCACCTTCTATTACTAGTGCATAATAGTTTTTTGTATTGTGTATTTTTCACTCTTAGTTGGCTCTAGTATCCTTGGATATTGATATTGGGAGAGTGTGTACTGCCAAGGGCCTAAGATAGAGTCATCAATAAAGCATTCCTTATTCTTGAAAAAACCGGATTCTTTCAACCATTTGTGGACACTGGGAAGACGGTAGCAGGGTACATTAGGATAAAAATGATGTTCTAGATGAAAGTTGTTTCCGAACATTAACAGGGTGTAAACAGGCGAAGTGTAACTACGTGCAAGTTTAAAAGGTTCTGATTTTGTTTCAGAGTGTTCAATATCAGCACGCAAAGCAGCAATACCCGATGCTAAAATATGGGGGATGATAATAGAAACGAGGGCTATCAGTGGCCAATGGATGAGTATGAATAGGTAAACTGATAGCCAGCAAGCAGCGCAGAAAAGGTTCCATTGAGCTAGGCGTTTTAGGACGTTAGGTTTAAATGGGCTGGCATTCCAATCAGTGAATCTATCGAAGCATAGCTGAAAGATGTATTTTCGATACCCTTTAATTAGTGGAAATCTACTTAATAAAAAACGATTCCAAAGATTTTGATATCTGGAAAGGATATCAGTATCAGGGTCAGGCAGTTTGTTAGTATTTTTGTGGTGTTTCCAATGGGTGATTGCAAAACCAATTGCCAAGAAGCTTACCACCATAGAGGAAAATAAAATTCCCACAACAACACTACAAATACGATTATGGTGAAGGTTGCCGTGAATCCCATCATGTCCCACTAGACCTAGTAAGTGTAAACCTTGCTGAGTGATAAACAAAAAAGGAAGGATAATTATAATTTTGGCTACGATGGGTAAATTGCCATTTATGAGATAACCAGTTCCAATTGCGCCACCAAGGTATAGTGTTAAGGAATAACTAATAAAGGCAACTGTACCGAGTAAGTGCTTCTTAGATATCTCTTCAGGTAATAAAGGGAGTGTCATCAATTAATTTTCCTTACTTAAAGATTCGATTTACCAAAGTGTGAGGCTCTAGTTCCGGAATTTTGTGCTTAATACTTTCGTGAAACTCTGGCAACTCAGACCAATGCACTGATGGATTAACATGGTGGGCAAGATGATAGCCATTATTGAAAAACAAGAAATTGATTACAGGATTGGTTTTCGTGTGGGATGCGTCATAATGGTTTGTCCCGTGGAGACCTACGTGATCGTCGTAAGAAATACCGATAAAGGTAATCCATACCAAGATAATAGGAGTTACAAACAAAATCAGTGCATTGATGGGGTTCCAAACTAATAATGCTGTAAGTGCGATCGCGGCAATAACCAAGTCTTGATCAACTCGACTTCTAAGTTTGGGATAAGACTTACCAATCCTAATGGTCTTAAAGGGGTAGGAAAAAAAGTAACGAATAACAAATTCAAGATGGCTCATGGAAGAGCCATCTGCTCTTACCCATCTCGATGGATCTTTGTGAGGGTCGAGGTAGAGCTTATGGTGTCCCCAAATATGATATAGAGCATAGCCAGAAACCAACATACCTGTTTCTAGAAACAAAAAGAGATTGAGAATCCTATTGGCAATATCTCCTCGGAAGATTGGCACATGAGCATGGTTGTGGATAAATGTAGCAACTATGGTTTGAGGCAGCAAAAGGAAGGCAGCTACAATTGCAGCCTGAATTGGGTCTTTAAGGATGAAAAAACCGAAAAACTGAACCAAATTGATACCAGTATAAGTAGTAAAGGTATGATATCTATCTTGTATTTCATCCCAAATTTACTTGTTGTAGCCCCATTCATATCCGCTTTAATTTCTGGATTCATAGTTTTGTATCCTTTGATTTCTGGATTCATAGTTTTGTATCCTTCGGGAAACAATCTTTAATTAACAAAGTAAAATTCGCAACTATTTACAAAACCTAGATTAGCTGTTGTTCAATTATTAGCGCGAAATCTGCTAACAAGCTTTCTGCTTTTGCTTGACTGAAATACCTTCCCTGATAATCCAGCTCTATTTGCAACTGATTATCCAGCTCCACAATATTCAACATTAGGGGAAACTCGACATAGTTCACTGGTAAAGAAACTAATTCCACAACTTGACCATCGAGATCGGGCAAAACCATTTTTGGTTCCAGATTAAAGCTAACCTGTATCAGCTGATATCCTGGTTGAGCTAATTTGTCAGCTATAGTTGACAACCACTGGCTATAACTGAAGTTCTGATTGGCAATACCCTCAACAAAGGTTTGTTTAACATTTGGGATCAGTGCTTCGAGTTTAGTTGACCAAGGTTTATCCCCGCAGATAATCGGCAATAGATTAACGCAGCATCCCACTAAGGAAGTGCCTTGTTCAAACTCGCGGTTAGCGATAGGCACCGCAACAGTAAATCGTTCTTGTTTAAAGTAGGAGTGTAAATAGGATTGAAACAGGGCAAACAAGAGGATAAAGGGAGTACACTTCATGGTTTTGGCCTGCTGTCTCAACTTATTTTTTATTGAGTTAACTGCGACAACACGACGAAGCCTACCCCCTTCAAAATTACCGACATCTGGGTTGAGCACTTCAAACAATTGTTCCGGAGGATTTTTGACATATTGCTCCACCCAATATTGCAGCGCTGACTCGGAAAGACGCTCAGGTTCTGAGGTGACATAATTACGGTAACTTGGCAAGGGAGTTAATTTGGGGGTTTGGCTATTTTTATACCCTTGATAAAGAGTGAAGAGTTCCTCAACCAGAATGGCAAAAGACCAACCATCGCTTACTGTGTGATGAGCAACTACACACAAATAGTATTCCGATTTATTAATCTTGAGCAAAACTGCTTTTACTAAAGGTCCATTACTAAGATCGAATTCTTGTTGTGCTTGTTCTGCCAACAAGCTTTCCAAACTGATTTGATCAGAATCAAACAGATCCCTATATATAAAGGAATCCCCTTGTGCCCATCCCAATTTTTGTTTTTCCTGGTTTATATCGATGATGTTGTTTAGGGATTCATGACGTGCTATAAGCTCTTGCCAAGCTTTATGCAGCAGGGTGCTATCAAGTGCTCTATCAAATTTAATGACAAAGCCTATATTACCAGCCTGTTTACCCCCTTTTCCCAGTTTAGCCAAGCGAAAAAATCGTTTTTGCGAGTCACTTAGTGGATACCAATCTGAAGAAGTAGCAGCTTGAGTAGATACCTCACCAAAATAACCATCTGCTTTCATCGACTCAACGCTAGTCTTAACAGCCTGTACAAAGGCTTGGATATCTGCCTCACTGTGTGCAGTTGAAACAAAACAATTACGACCTTCCCAAATAAAAATACCTTGTAACATCAGGTGATAGAAAAGGATGTCGTAATTTCCACTATATTTAAAACGGAACAAACTACCAAAGCGAACAATTTTAATAGGTATCTGCTCATCCAAAAAGAACTGGTTTAGTTGTTCAGTTAACCAACGAGTTTTTTGTTCCAGTTGTGGATAGATCTCGGCTTGTTCAGCTTTTATTTTTTGCAACACAGCTTTACCAGCAGCCATAGCTAAGGGATGTTTGGAGAAGGTTCCCGCAAAGAAAATTGACTCTGCCTGTGGATAAGAATCATCCCCGTACTGCCACATACCACCATCGATTGGATCTAGAAAACGCTGGCTACCAGCAACCAAGCCGATGGGCAATCCACCACCAACAATTTTGCCGTAAGTTGCCAAATCGGCTTGGACGCCAAAATGTTGTTGCGCTCCACCAGCATTAATTCGGAAGCCAGTGATTACCTCATCAATAATCAGCGCCACATTATCACTTTCTGTCATCTTTCGCAACTGTTTGAGAAATGCTTGCGGTTGCAGTTCTGGATGACGACTTTGCACTGGTTCTACTATTACTGCTGCCAATTCATCGAGATGTTCCTGAATAATTTGTAAGGATTCTTCATCACCATAATCGAGTACTAATACATCAGTAACAAAACTTTCTGGTGTACCGGCAGCAATTGGTACGGAAACTGTACGCTTATTCCCACCGGAACGGCGTGCGAGAACACCATCAAACACACCATGATAGGAGCCGTTAAAGATCGCCAGTTTATTTTTAGCTGTAACGGCTCGGGCTAAACGCACAGCGGTCATAATTGCTTCTGAACCAGAATTGCAAAATGCTACACGCTCCTGGCCTGTCAACTCAGTAACAAGCTGGGCAACTTCCCCTGCCATTTCTGTCTGGGGACCGATCTGAAAGCCCTTTTCGATTTGTTCGTGCAATACTTGTTGGATAAATGATGGTGTATGGCCAAACAAGTTAGTGCCAAACCCCATGGTAAAGTCAATGTACTTATTGTCATCTTTATCCCATATATAAGCGCCTTCTGAGCGAGTGCCAATAATCGGATAAAGCATTTCCTTGGTCGATAAGCGGAAACCCGCCGAGGCTCGGTTATCAGCTAGCACAGCTCGATAACTTTGAGTCAATTGCTTAGATGTGGGGGTCTTTTGGTTATAAGCAGCGATCAACTTACGTAAGTGTTCATCCTTTTTCAGGGACTGTTTTTTCTTACTAAGGTCTCGCCGTAACCAGGCGTTGTGGGCACCTACTGGTCCTGTGGACTCAGAATTGTTACCTGTAGCCTTTGGCTTTGGTGCAGGCGTTACCTTGGAAACTCCCTCAACTGGCTGTTGGGTCGGAAAAACCCTTTGCCCATTGCCTTGGAGCAGAGCTAACTGTTGGGAGATGATGTTAAGTTGTTGTTTAATTAGCTGTTCAACATCAGAACCAGCTAGATAACTATGCTCTGGCTCCGCCACTTGAATGGGAACAAATGATGGTGGCGTTTGCTGTGCCATAGCATGCAGAGGTGCCTGTTTAGCTTCTGGCTCTTCTCCTGGGGCAAATGCACTATTTGCTTGCTGCTGAACAATGTAGTCTACCACCGCGTTCAAGGTACCCAGTTCCCCAAATAAATCACGAATTGGGATTTTGACTTGAAATCGATCTTGAATGTTATTAATCGCTTCCATCAGCACTAGCGAATCAGCTCCCATTTCTAAAAAAGGAGTATCTTCTTCTAGTTCGTTAACATCAATTTGGAGTAAGTTAGCGACGATTTTATTAACTTCATTATTAATGGAATTCATCAATTTTGAATTCACTTCCACAGTGTTTAGCATAGCTCTACCTAATGACTTGATAGGATAGACCTAAGCAAGTAGTAATAGCAGTTACTTTAAGTTAAGTAGTTCGATGGCTGATTACTCTTTTACTACTACTTGCTTGGTACTATCAATGGGAATGTTAATTACGCTGCTTGCTTTTGGTTGCTGATAAATTTACCAGCTACTATGTCATCCAAGAAAACACTCCAAGTGTTTAATGTTAACTGGAGGTGACGTTTCACTTCATCGTAACGATCCTTCCTTAAGGCTTGAGCAACCAAAGTCCAGGCATCCTCTGCATGACCATCTTCAACGGATTCACCAGTTTCGTTCTCTACATGGATGCTGTGATACCCTTGACTGACATCAATATCAGTTGCTTGAGCCACTCCTGTTGCCCAAAAATTAGCATAATCGTGAAAACCAGTTTCTGATGCTGCCAATGTAGTAACGAGAAGCAGGTAGTCATCGTAGCAATTCTCAAAGGTAGCACGACCAGCTAAAGAAGATGCCATTGGCAGGTAGTTGCCAGCAGTGTTCACATCAACATTTAGCTGTTGTAGAACTTTAAAGAATTGAAAATAATGTGCTCCATTAGGATTACCATTAAAAGAGCCATCAGAGCCATAACCGGGTTTATAGCCTAATTCTTCGAGCAAATTAAACTGTAACAGAAAACGGGCAGATGTTTTGGCTGTAGGACCGAGTCGTCGTTCTAGTTGGGAAGCAATAAACATTGCCTGAATTACTGAATCCGTAAACACTTGAACAAAGGCATGGTAAAATTCCAGGTGAATAATACGCATTTGTTCTGTTTGAAACCCTCCACCCTTCAAGTGCCCAATTATGGGATGGCTCATAAGACGGTGATTTTTGACTTGCTCAATCAGAGTACAAGCAAACTCCCAGTTCTCTTCCCATTCAGTGGGTGTCAAGGTATTGCGAATCTGTTGGTGAGCAAGTTTTCTTGCACTTAATTGCATATCCATAACTAATTCCTTTTCTGACAGTGTGAATGCAATAGATGAAAATTGTTCGTAAGTAGAGTCGGTAAAAAGAGCAATAACTTCTCTCTCCTGTCTATTTGAGGTTTTTAGGAATCCTCAAATAGAGGCGATTTTGTTTGATGAGCAACCTAATATGGCTCATAATTTAGTCAAACTATTTGTAGTGTAAAAAATCCAACTGCTGAGACATCACTTGGAGCTGTTGCTCGATAATTTGTTTCAGCCCCATTTCATTTGCTGTTACTCTCGTTTCCATTTTCTGTTTTGCCGATAGTCTTGGTGTAGCAAAAGTCAAAGAATCAGTAGTAGTTTGACCGGATTTTTTGACATCCAGAGGAAAGTTTCCTTCTTTTCCGTTTCTTGACAGTAATTGTGTTTGATGATTGGCAGTTTCAACTGTTTCCATCCAATACCGTTGTCGTTGCCAAGGATAAGTGGGCAATACAACCTTACAACCAGTACCGTTGCGGCTCATACCTGACCAGTCCACAGCCACCCCCCGTACATATAATTGGGCTAAACTCTCAAGCAAAACTTGCCACTCCTGTTTTCTCGGACGTAGACTGGGTAACCAAATACCTATATGTTCTGACAGACATTGACGACCCATGCCCAACAAAATCGGTTTGGGGCCGATTTCCACAAAGACTTCATAGCCTTCCTGATGCAGGGTCTCCATGCCTTCTGCGAATCTCACTGGCTGTTGCACATGACGAATCCAATATTGGGAGGTGGCGATCTCATCGTTGGCTACTTTTCCAGTGACATTAGAAATTAATGGGATGGGAGGCTTTGAGTAGATGACCTCACGAGCCACTGCCTCAAACTCTGCCAACATTGGTTCCATCAAGGGGGAGTGGAAAGCATGGGAAACCTGCAAAGGTTTGATCTTCACTCCGTCCGCTTTCAGGGTGGCACAGACGGCCTCTATAGCTTGACGCTGACCGGAAATCACCAAGCTCATAGGACCGTTAATGGCTGCGATCGCTACTTCCTCTGGGTAGGGTTCGTTCGCGAAGCGTCGGCTACGCCGAATCGCCTTTTCCACTTGGCCGGGAGAAGCTAACACCGCCACCATCTCACCGTCTGGGGCGAGAGCTTGCATTAAACGCCCTCTAGAGGCAATTAACTTCAGACCGTCTTCCAGGCTAAACACTCCTGCTACACAGGCTGCCACATATTCCCCGACACTGTGACCCATCACTACATCCGGTTCAATGCCCCAAGATTTCCACAACTGAAAGAGCGCATATTCGATGGCAAATAGAGCTGGTTGAGTATAGGCAGTTTCATCAATTGGTGAAGTTTCCCCTGGTTCTGGATACAAGACATCAAGCAGAGACTTCTGTTGATAGAGACGTAGAATCCGATCACATTGCTCAAGAGTTTTGCGGAAGACAGGCTCTTGTTCATAGAGTTCCCTGCCCATATTCACATACTGTGAACCTTGGCCTGTGAATAAAAAGGCAATTTTCGGGCGCTTCCTGGTGGTCACTTGACCCATAACCAGTCCAGTTGTTTTCCCGACCGTATCGATTGCCTTTAACTGTTGGCGCAACTGCTCGGTTGATGCCGCTACTACGGCAAGGCGGTGCTTAAAATGCGTACGCCCTGTATTGGCTGTAAAGCAAATATCTGCAATAGATGTCGTGGGGTTAGTATCCAAAAATTGCTGATAACGTTGTGCTAACTCTTGCAGGGCTTTCTCGCACTTAGCAGACAGAGTTAAGATATGACACGGGCGCTCAATAAACTCTTCACTTTTAACTTTTGACTTACCCCCCTTGTTAAGGGGGGCTAGGGGGGATTCGGCAAAGCCGACGCTACGCGAACGACTTTTGAATTGTGAGGGTGCTTCCTCCAGTATGATATGACCATTCGTACCGCCGAAGCCAAAGGAGCTAACTCCTGCCAACCGTGGTTCTTCACCTGTTGACCATTTCTGTAACTCAGTTGGAATCGACAATGGAGTGTTTTCTATTCGGATATATGGATTCAACTGCTTCAGGTGCAGCTGGGCTGGAATCTCCCCATGTTGCAGTGAGAGAACCACTTTGATCAAGCCAGCAATCCCGGCTGCCGCTTCCAAATGACCGATATTGGTCTTAACGGAGCCAATCCAACAGGGCTGATCGGGCTCACGCTCTTGCATCAGCACTGCTTTTAGGGATTTAACCTCGATGGGGTCTCCCAGAGATGTTCCAGTGCCATGAGCTTCGATATAGCTAATCTGTGCTGGTTTCACTCCAGCATTTTTTAGCGCCTTACGGATTACTGCTTGCTGGGAAGGGCCATTGGGTGCTGTGAGTCCATTGGTTAGGCCGTCTTGGTTAACCGCTGAACCTCTGACGATCGCCTGAATATTGTCTCCATCCTTAAGCGCATCGGAAAGTCGCTTGAGGACAACTACCCCGCATCCCTCCCCTCGGACATAACCGTCGGCACTCGCATCAAAGGTTTTACAGCGACCATCAGCGGCCATCATCCGTGCTTGAGAGAAAGTGATGGTCGGCTCTGGGGAGAGAATCAAGTTCACCCCTCCAAGTAAGCATAGATTAGACTCTCCGCCCTGCAAACTCTGGCAGGCGTAGTGGAGTGCCACTAGGGATGAGGAGCAAGCCGTATCTATCGCCACACTTGGCCCAAGCAGATTCAGCACATAGGATAAGCGATTGGCGGCAATGGAAGAGGCGGTGCCCGTACCACTGTATCCATCAATGCCAGAGCAGTCCTTGTAGAGAAGTCTGTGGTAGTCGGCATTACTGATGCCGATGAACACCCCAGTTTGACTACGAGCCAGGGATTTTGGCAGTATTGCTGCATTTTCTAGGGCTTCCCAAACTACCTCTAACAATAGTCTTTGCTGAGGATCTATTCGCTGTGCCTCACGGGGAGAAATCCCGAAGAAACTAGGCTCAAACCGATCCACCTGTTCCAGAAAGCCACCCCACTGGGTGTACATTTTCCCTGATGTACCTGGGGAAGGGTCATAAAAGGTATCAATATCCCATCGTTCTGGTGGTACCTCAGTAATGGCATCCACCCCGTTACGCAAGAGCTGCCAGAAGGCTTCTGGAGTTTTGGCACCAGGAAAACGACAACCAATGCCGATAATTGCTATAGGTTCTATTTCATTCATCGCCTTAATTATGTTTGTCTGTGTGCTAGCACATTACTTCCGAGGATTGTCAATCCGACGCAGGGTAAGGCGCGACAGGTTCATAGTTCCAGTGTGGAAACCAATGATACAAATACTGAGGTATTTTTCATATCTGGCAACCACTTTCTCTCCCACCAGATTTACGGCTTCTTTACGGTTCGCTTTTAACCTTTTGAGCCATACCTTGAGGGTGCGTTCGTAGTGTTTTCTGTCATTTTTGAGGGCTACAATCTCGAAAATTCTCTCAGTTGCTTTCGCAATATCCCCTAGACGAGGTAAATCCGATTCCGGAAATATTTCCTCAGCAAAAAAATTACTGAAGTCTTCTCTTCGGGAGTTTTCATAGACGATGGTTTGGAGCGATATCCAGCCACCTGGTTTGAGCCACTCATGACAGCGCTGAAAAAATTTCCGATAACACTCTATTTTCTGCTCTTGCGAGAGTTCCAGTTTAGCAAAATGCTCAAAGGCACCTATTGATATAATTGCATCGAAAGGTTCTTCTGGAAAGTAGTCAGACCAACTTTTTAACTTAACTTCAATTCCTGGCTGGTTGAACGACTCAATCCACTCTGCCTGAGCCTTGCTCAAGGTCAGACCTACGGCATGCTCAACATTGTGCATTTCCACAAGGCGTTTCAGGGTGCCACCCCAGCCACAACCCACATCTAATAATCTTTTAGCGCCCCTAGCTCGGGCTTGGTTGATATGAAAATCAATCTTTCTTAACTGCGCTGATTCAAGGGTGTCATTTTCTTCCCAAAGGGCAGAAGAATAGGCGTTAGTAGTATTATCGAGCCAAAGTCTATAAAAATCATTACCTGCATCATAATGATGCTGAATTGCCTCAGCAGAGGCTCCCTTGTAATCAATCCGATCTGCCTGAGTCGAACCATCGGGATTTAGAGTTTTGATGGAATTCATAAGATTTTCCTATTTTTTACAAACTGATTTACGCACGTTAATTACCATTTCAGAAACCTGGTATTTCAGGGAGAGTTTATTTATGGGTTGATTCCTTTAAGAATACGGATGCTTACCCCCTTTACTTTGCCTTAAGAAGCCACATGGTTTGCCAACGCTTGAATAGTGGGATAATCGTACATCAGGGTTGGATCTATCTCTGAGCCCAGCCAATCTTCAAGGTCACCAGTTAGACCAACTGCTGCAGAAGAATCGAGACCATAACGATCAAAGGGAATTGTCACATCTATCTCATCCGGTTCGATTTCCAGCAGTTCGGCCAGATAGGAGACTAACCAAGCTTGAATTTCTTTTGCCGTTGCAGGCTTCTTGGGTGCATCTCCATTGCCATTGCTATTTTTATTTTCAGAAACTGTAGACATCTCGTTAAGTTGAGAAATTTGGAAATCCATTGTTTAAACCTCTTGAGTATTTTTGATTAGTATCCTTTAATATAATTGCTGAAATATAAACTAAGCAGCCTTTTTAGCCTCTATCATTCCTGCTGTAGGAGTCTTAACCTCCCAGACCAAGCCAGCAAATTCAAGAGTGCGGATGATCCAATAACCCAGGTCAATTTGCCACCATTGCAATCCAAACTTTCCTGAATTCGGGAAAGCATGATGGTTGTTGTGCCAAGCTTCGCCAAAAGTGGGGATAGCTAACCAGAGATTGTTTGTACTTTGCTCGCTAGTATCAAAGGTACGGCTGCCATAGAGGTGGGTAATTGAGTTGATGCTCCAAGTGACATGATGTGCCAAGAAAATTCGGACAAGCCCCCCCCACAGGAATCCCTGCCAAGCTCCCATCCACGTCCCTGTCACAACTCCACCTATAACACCAGGGATGGCAAGACCCAGAATTACCCAAGTTAGGTATAATCGGTTGACTTTGGCAATGCCAGAGTCTTGCAGTAAGTCCTTAGCAAAGACTGCCGCATTTGTTACCTCACTATTGAGCATCCAACCTATATGGCCATGCCATAGTCCACGAATACCTTCGTAAAGGTGAGGTGAATGAGGATCTCCGGGCTGGTCGCTGTACTGATGATGGCGTCTATGGTTGCTTACCCAGTGAATAACCGGACCTTGAGCAGCCATAGAACCAAGGATGGCAAGGATGATTCGGACTGCAATATTAGTCTTGAAGGCGCAGTGTGCGAAGTGTCGGTGAAAACCGACAGTAATTCCGATAATGCTCAAGGCGTACATGCTGACCAACAGCGCTACTTCCACTGCACCAATGCCGCATCGCCAAAGTAGTCCAATTGCCAGAACCGACCCTAGAAAAGGAATTAAAACAGTGGCTAAGGCAAAACGTCTTTGTAGTTGTTTTAACTGATCATTCCCGATCGTTATTTTCTTTTTTGAACTCGTAAAGGACTGAACTTGTCCTGTGCTGTCCAACTGCATCAAAAATACTCCTTTTTTGATCTTGTGACTTTCAATTTCATACTTATTTGCAAGCTTGTAGTTTCTGAAACAAGGATTCGACATCAGCCTGTAAATTCTGAAACTTCATTTTGCCCTGAGGATTGAGACTCCAATCTCCTACCACATTCAAACTGCCAGTGAGAAACTCAGCCCGACAGACCTGACGGCGAATTTTACCGCTAGAAGTCTTGGGAATGCTGCCGGTCTTAACCAGTACCATGGCATAAACCTGTAGAGCATGCTCTGCCGTAACCGCCTGACTGATAGTCATTACCACCTCTTTCACATCCAGCTTGCGGATATAACTCCGTTCTACTTCCTGAACAATCACCAGTCGCTTATCGCCCTTGAACTCCACCGTAAACGCTGCTCCACAATGAGGCCGCAGTGCTGGGTGGCTGTTTTGAACTGTCAGTTCGATGTCTTGGGGATAATGGTTTTGCCCTCGGATGATAATCACATCTTTGATTCGTCCCGTAATAAACAACTCGCCATCGAGCAAGAATCCTAAATCCCCTGTGCGCATAAACGGTCCTTGTTGGCTATCTGCCAGGTAAGCATGAAACGTTTCTTGGGTTTTCTGTGGTTTCCTCCAGTAGCCCATGGCTACACTCGCCCCCGACACCCAAATCTCTCCCACTTGTCCATCCGGACACTGGGTTTTTGACTCAGGATTTGCGATCGCTATTTTCTGGTCATTTGGACTGCCACCACAGCCGACAATCGCCCTAACTTCCTCTGAGGAAGCAGCAGCAGCCACCACCTGATTTTGCGATAGGGCAGTTCCATCGACCAGGCGAATAATTGGCTCGGCTACTTTCAAACCCCCGGATACGAATAAAGTATTTTCAGCCATTCCATAGCAGGGATAAAATGCCTCCTTTCGGAAGCCACAAGCAGAAAAAGTGGTAGCAAACTTTTCGAGGGTATCGCTATTGATCGGCTCAGCACCGGTGAAAGCCACTTTCCAGCTACTCAAATCAAGAGCTTTAAGCTGTTCGGGCTTAATCTTCTTTACACACAAGTCATAGGCAAAATTAGGTCCGCCGCTGGTAGTAGCCTGATAGCGGGCAATGGCTTGCAGCCAACGGATCGGCTTTTGGAGAAAAGCTACTGGCGGCATCAGCGTGACTGGAAATCCACCGTAGAGCGGCTGTAGCACTCCACCAATCAATCCCATATCGTGATAAGGAGGCAACCAGATAACCCCCTGGCTATTGGGAGTATGCTCGAAACCCCTATGGATAACTCCTAAATTGTGCAGCAGATTCCTATGAGAGACCATCACCCCCTTCGGCGTTCCTGTAGAACCAGAGGTGTACTGGAGAAAAGCCAAGGTGTTGCTGCTCAGTGCCGGTTCCTGCCATTCATTAGCGCGTACGCTACCAATGTTATCCGTAGCCAGCCAGTGCAAGGAAGCCAATTCTGGATTCTCGGTCAATTTCCCTTCTATGTTTCCCAAAACCGATGTAGTAGTAAGTGCCACTGTCGCCTGGGCATCTGCTACAATTGCCTGCAACCGGGACATCTTCTGATTCCGCCTGGGCGGATAAGCGGGTACTGCTACCACTCCTGCATACAAGCAGCCAAAGAAAGCAGCAATGAACTCTAGACCTGGGGGATACAGCAGCAAAACTCTTTCGCCGGGGGCAACTAGGGACTGGAGATCAGCCGCGATGGCCTGTGCCTGTCGGTTCAATTGTTGATAGTTTAGCTGTGCTGATTCGGTTTCTCCATTCTCAAGAAAGATATAAGCTATTTGCTCAGGCTGGTTTTCCGCCCTCGTGCCCAGGAGGTCTACTAAAGTTGAACATTGAGGTATGGTGTTGGGGGAATAATCTACACAAGCAGTCATTGGTGACAAAAATCGGATGGTAATTTGTGGTTTTGAGCTGTTCACTATTTCTGAGGCTTAAGTCGAACTTTTACCCATTGGACTTTGGACAACAAGCTCTAAATCATAGTTATATAAGCACCATTACAGAATTAATTGCTTACTCCAAATCTATTTAACCATTACCCTGCAAGGCTTTTATTTTTTTAATGCAATTAATTTTGTGTACCTGTTTACCAGGACTATCTAATCTATAGCAATTAGACGACTTGTGAGGTACAAATATCTAGGTTTTAGGGAGCAGGGATCATGAATAAGGAAGCAGGGCTCATGGATAAGGCAGTGAAATAATCCTATGTACATCATTATTAATATATGCATAATGATTATAACAAGTGCCAAAATATTTGTAATGCCAAATTGGCATTTTATTTGTGTTTAAGATATTATTTTTAAATAAAACCTTAATACGCTAATTGTTTTGTTTTTAAAGTAATTAATTAACCATATACCATCTTGCAATTCAACGAATTAATCAGGGTGATCGCATCTAATTTTGTATCATGTTTGACTGAAAAAAGTAAGATTATATAAGTTTGAGAGGACAGAGAAGTTGTGCTAACCTGAGAATCACACTAAGAGGATATCTCCCAAGTTTTTTTATACTGGATTTTGCCCTCCTAGCCCCCAGGGCTGTAACATTGCTCATGAATAAATTGTCTTTTTCTACGGGTGAAAGGCAGGTGCGGTGCTGGAGAGAAGGTTTTTTTAAGGTGAAAAATACCAAATTATGAATAAAAATTCCCCCTATCTCCCTATCTCCTTATCTCCCCACCTCCCCACCAATCGCATTTTAGTCCGACGCAAGAAACAGCCCTGCTCCTAGCCCCCGAGCGAGCAATCCCTCGCTGGGGGGAAAAAGAGTCAATTTTATTCTAAAAGTCCCCCGAGCGAGCAATCCCTCGCTCGGGGGATTTAGGGGGCTTGGATGTAGCAAATGAGACTTCTCAGACAACCTCTAAGCTGTTAAGCACCATTACAAAATTAATTTCCTACTACCAATATCTGTACCCCTTACATCGTAATGATTTGAGTTTTGGAAAATGTGTAATTAATTTTGTGCACCTGTTTAATGTAAAGAAATCTAGAATGTCAGGGAGCAAAAGATGGCAAAAGGCTTTGTTAAAAAGGCGTTGAGCCCCAGGGATAAAAAAGAGGCACATCTGCTGAAGCGTAGTGTGCTGAAGAATTTTCAACACCTAGAAGACCCTCGAGTGGCAAGAACACGACAGCATAACTTGGTGGATATTGTCACTATGTCCCTTATGGATAACTCCTAAATTGTGCAGCAGATTCCCATGAGAGACTATCACCCCTTTCGGGGTTCCTGTAGAACCAGAGGTGTACTGGAGAAAAGCCAAGGTGTTGCTGGTCAGTGCCGGTTCATGCCATTCATTAGCGCGATCGCTACCAATGTTATCCGTCGCTAGCCAGCGCAAGGAAGCCAATTCTGGATTCTCGGTAAATTTCCCTTCTATGTTTCCCAAAACCGATGTCGTAGTAAGTGCCACTGTCGCCTGGGCATCTGCCACAATTGCCTGTAACCGCGACATCTTCTGATTCCGCCTGGGCGGATAAGCAGGTACTGCTACAACCCCTGCATATAAGCAGCCAAAGAAAGCAGCAATGAATTCTAGACCTGGGGGATACAGCAGCAAAACTCTTTCGCCGGGGGCAACTAGGGACTGGAGATCAGCCGCGATGGCCTGTGCCTGTCGGTTCAATTGTTGATAGTTTAGCTGTGCTGATTCGGTTTCTCCATTCTCAAGAAAGATATAAGCTATTTGGTCAGGCTGGTTTTCCGCCCTCGTGCCCAGGAGGTCTACTAAAGTCGAACATTGAGGTATGGTGTTGGGGGAATAATCTAAACAAGCAGTCATTGGTGATAACAATCGGATGGTGGTTTGTGGTTTTGAGCTGTTAACTATTTCTGAGGCTTAAGTCAAATTTTTACCCATTGGACTTTGGACAACAAGCCGTAAATCCTAATTATATATAGCAATTATTATACTCATGAGGTACAAATCTCTGGGTTTTATGGACCAGGGACCAGGGACCAGGGACCAGGGACCAGGGACCAGGGACCAGGGACCA
>WTKN01000334.1 GCA_011524395.1 Moorena sp. SS36440bin_2 | reverse complement strand
GGAGATGGGGAGATTTTTATTAAGCGTGATTTGCGCGGTCTTGGGAAGGCAGCGCGGTCTTGGGGAGGCAGCGCCTTCACGCGGGGGTTTCCCCCGGAGACGAAACCTGATTACGTTGAGCCTTTATGGTTGGTCGGCTATGCAGAAAAGGGGTAAAACTTATTGATTAGCGTGATTTGCGCGGTCTTGGGAAGGCAGCGCGGTCTTGGGGGTTCCCCCCATGAGCGACTGCCGTGGTTTCCCCCACTCGCGCTTTGCATGGCTGACAGGATAATTATCCCGACATGATATAAGTACTGATCAACTAAAGGCTTAATCAAGATGCTGAAAATAATGGCATGGTTGACTAACCGCTTAACTAACCAGTTAACTAACCGCTTAACTAACCGTATCGGCCTAGTAGTCAGTGCTACACTGCTGGGGCAAATCTTACCTGTGTCAATCCCAGACAGTGAGCCAAACAACTATTTATCAACAGCGATCGCTCAGACACAGTTACCCACTGATTCTGTAAACAAAGAGGTATCCCCCCCTACCTCCCTTAGAAACCCTCCGCCACCAACTAGACCTTTACCTGATCAACGTCTCAGGCAAGAAACCCAGCCCCTGCCAGCCGATTTTCGGGTGTCTGCTTTGCAACCAGATTTTACGGGTGAGCTTTGGGTGGGCTCTTGGCTAGGATTAACTAGAATTGACCCCAATAGTGGAAAAATCCGCACTCGCCTAAGTCTTCCGAATTACACTGTTGGTGCCATAGCTCAGGATCGGGTAGGGCGGATTTGGGTAGGAACCTATGAAGGACTATTGCGTATAGACCCTCGTAATAATGAAATTAATGCTCAAAACTTTACCTTACCGTCTAATAATGTGTTGTCCTTGTTGATTGACACTCGTGGCTATCTTTGGGTAGGAAGCGATCGCGGTCTGGCTCTGATTAGCCCTGACCAGGGATTGTTGATGACAACGTTACAAGAATTACCCGGTGTTAGTGCCAATGCTCTGACTCTAGATGAAGAGGGTCAGCTGTGGGTGGGCACTCTAGAAGGGCTAGTGCGAGTGGATACTGCTAGTGCTTTTGTGATTGCTCGCATTAAGAATTTACCAGGAAACACGGTACAAACCTTGACCAGAGGACCGGACGGAATGCTATGGGCTGGTACTCCTAATAGTTTACTGGTGATTAACCCAGACACTTACGAAGTGTTCAGGTCTGTAACTCCCCTAAGAGGACGTAATGTCACTGCTGTGCAGTTTGATCTAGATGGTAATGTTTGGGTTGGTACGGATAATGGCTTATTGAAAATAAAACGAGACAGTGGAGAAGTGTTGGCTAAACTAGGCAAGCTACCCTCTAGTCGTATTTTGGCATTAGCTCCTAATACTGGTAACAAGTTGTGGATCGGAACTTCGGAAGGACTAGCTTGGGTGAGCATGAGTACAGGTCGCATCGAACCCCATTTGGGCTTTGTTAGAGAGATTCCAGGTAGTTTTTAGGTTGGGAAGCATCGGCTCTAAGTGAGTGCGTTCGCACCTCAAGCAGCGTCGGCTTTGCCGAAAGCGTGACCTGCATGTCAATCGCAAAAAAAAATTGACGCTCCCATCAGCAGCTTTGATTAACCTTTTTTCACGGAATTCCCCATCCTTCTTCAGGGTGGGGATGGATAGGGAGGGCGTTGCTAAGCCAATTATTTTTAGTATTTGAGATTTTAACACTCGTGCGGCTGTGTGGTAAAATCTGGTTATGCTTACCATGAACTACACTTACCGTATTTATCCAGACCTGCACCAATCGGCAACAATGCTCGAATGGCTGGAAACGTCGCGCCAGGTTTATAACCGTGCATTGGGCGAACTTAAGGACTGGATCAACTCCCGTAAGTGTTTGATGGATAGGTGTTCATTGAATCGGGAATACATTATTTCCGCCGACGTCCCTTTTCCATCTTATCATCGTCAGCAAAATGATTTGCCTAAATTGAAACAGACCTGGCCAGAGCTCAAGAATGTTTATTCTCAAGTGTTGCAAACTACGATTCGGAGGTTGCATGACACATGGAAAGCATTTCAAAAACGTGGTTTTGGATTTCCAAGGTTTAAGAAGTTTGGACAATTCAAGTCTTTCTTGTTTCCACAGTTCAAAGACAACCCAATTAATGGCTTTGAAATTAAACTGCCCAAGATTGGAAGTATCCTAATTAGCTATAGTCGCCCAATTCCAGATGGATTTAAAGTCAAGCAAGTAAGGGTGTTGTCTAAGGCTCGTGGAACCCAATGGTATGTAATTGTTTCGATTCAATCTCAAGTGTCGATTCCCGATATTTCTGTTCATGGTAGAGCGATTGGCATTGACTTGGGATTGGAGCGATTTGCCACCACATCTGATGGCAACTTTTTTGAACGTCCTAAGTTTTTGAACAAAAATGCGACGCATTCCCCCACCTCGTTCAGGTGGGGGTTAAGGAGC
>WTKN01000181.1:20664-78263 GCA_011524395.1 Moorena sp. SS36440bin_2 | reverse complement strand
ACGGTGAACCGCTTCACGATATCTCCTATGGGTGAATAAATAGATTATCAGTAAACCGGACAAACGCTATAGTTTAGAAATGCTATAGCCTTTCTCATAGTAATGAGGTACACAGGATTTTTTCCCTGTTGCCTGTTGCCTGTTCCCTGTTCCCTGTTCCCTGATGACTAATTTCTTTAATTCAAACCTTCCATCTACTCAACCCCTATCCAAGGTAATTGCTAATCACATTGCTACAGCACCCAACCAGCAAATTACCTTTGCCCAGTACATGGACTTAGCACTATACCATCCACAGCTAGGTTACTACGCTTCTGGTGCAGTTAACATTGGTTCATCAGGAGACTTTTTCACCTCACCCCACCTAGGAAAAGACTTCGGGGAGTTACTTGCTGAACAGTTTGCTCAAATGTGGGATATCCTCGGACAACCATTACCCTTTACCCTGATGGAAATGGGAGCAGGACAGGGACTCCTAGCCGCAGATGTTCTAGTTTACTTGCACCAGCACTACCCACATTGCTATGGTGCCGTAAATTACATCATTGTGGAAAAGGCAACAGCAATGATTGCTCAACAGAAGCAGCTGTTGTTGAAACTCAAACTACCTAGACTGGACAATCATCAGCCCTCGTTACCTGTGCGGTGGTGTTCTTGGAAAGAAATAGAAGACAATTCCGTGACTGGTTGCTGTTTTTCTAACGAATTGGTTGATGCGTTACCGGTACATCAAGTTGTGCTGCAAGCAGGAGATCTCAAAGAAATCTATATCGGAACAGAAGAGCCGGATAGCGATGACATTAAGGTTGTAGAAGTTTTAGATACCCCTTCTACACCCCAACTGAGAGAGTATTTTGATTTGGTAGGTATTGATTTGTTCTCTGGTTCTTATCCAGAGGGCTATCGCTCTGAGGTTAATCTAGCAGCACTGGATTGGATTAAAACGGTTGCGAAACGGTTAAACCAGGGGTTTGTCTTAACCATTGATTATGGCTATCCAGCCCAAAAGTATTATTTGCCAGCCCGTGATCAGGGAACATTACAGTGTTATTATCGCCACCGGCACCACAATAACCCCTATAGTTATATCGGCGAACAAGACATTACGGCTCATGTGGATTTTACTGCCTTAGAGCGACAAGGAGAGTTATGTGGTTTGAGTAAGGTAAGTTTAACCAAGCAAGGGTTGTTTCTAATGGCATTGGGATTAGGCGATCGCATAGCTGCCCTTTCTGATCCTAAAAAAGGGGGAAATGCAAACGCAACAGCACAGGATGTGATCACGATTATGCAGCGTCGGCAACAGTTACACCAGTTGATCGATCCAACGGGATTAGGTGGCTTTGGGGTTTTAATTCAAAGTAAGGGATTAACGCCATCAGCAGAAGGGGTGGCTCTTAAAGGGTTGACCGTACCACCGATCAGCTAATAGGGCTGAGCGCGGGGAAATAGGAAAGAGAGGGGAGTGTGGGAAGATGGGGAGATAGGGAGATGGGGAGATAGGGAGATGGGGAGATAGGGAGATGGGGAGATTTTTATTAAGCGTGATTTGCGCGGTCTTGGGAAGGCAGCGCCTTCACGCGGGGGTTCCCCCCACTCGCGCTTTGCCGTGGTTTCCACGGGGCAAACAGCGGTGCGGACGCAGGTTCCGCACACAGAACCATGCGCCATGAGCGACTGCATCAAGACAGGGTAATTATCCGGACATTATATCTAGCGGTTCTGATAGTAATTTTATGATAGTAATAAGATAAACAAGATTTTTTCCCGATTCCCAATTCCCGATTCCCAATTCCCAATTCCCGATTCCCGATTCCCAATTCCCGATTCCCTAAAATCTCAAATCCTACATATCACAAAAAATTCACACTTGTTTTAGATAGTGTATTTGTTGAATCTTGGCTAGAGGCGATTCATGCACCAATCGCCTCGTTCCTTATATTTAGGCTTGTTTTAAGTAAACTAATCCCACCGAGTAATCAGATTAGAAAATTTTTTCTGGATGAATAAACTGGTAACCTGCATCAATTATTTTTTTATTTGAGACTCGGGCATTGTAAGGTCGGGCTTTAGTAACGGATGAATCCCAGGATACAGAGGGTAAGTTGTGCTGTTTAAATACTTTTTCAAGCAATTCTTGATAAGTCAGGATTTGGTCATCTACTAGGTTATAAATCCCTTGAAGTTGCTTAGAACGGACAAAATCTATCGCACCAACTATGTCATCTAGATGAATCCAATTGGTGACTTCTTGACCCGAACCCTCACGAGTAGTACCTGCAAATCGACCAAATATTTTGAGTAGTTCCCGCTTCGGACCATAAATTCCTCCCAAACGCAGGATACAAACCTTCAGATTAGGATTGGATGCTGATAGTAATACCTGCTCGGTTTCGGCCAGAATTTCATAATTGGGACTAGGGGGAGCAATCGGTGATGTTTCGTCTACCCAGCCTCCCTGTCGATCACCATAAACAGCATAGCTTCCCGTGTAAATTATCTGTCGTACCGTAGGAGCGGTTTTGACCACAGAAACTAAGGTTTGGGCTGTGTCTAAGTAGGTTTCTTGATAGACCTTACCATTGGCAGCACCCACAGACAGAAGAATAATCTCCTGGTTTTTCACTACCGATTCTAGACCAATCGGGTCATTTCCTTTAACCACAACCACTCGGTCAGCAATTGTTTCTAGTTCTCCGAGACGCTCAGGGGTAGTAGTGGTTACTGTAGTGGATAACCCTAACTCTTGATGCCAAAAGTGAGCAACTGCACTACCAACGTATCCACAACCAATGATTGCTACATTCATGGTTAGTATGTTTGAAAATTCGATTATTATAAAAAATCTTACCTTCGCACAAGCTTACCCCCTTGGGTCTTTCCTTGAAAACTCCGTCCTTGAAAACTCCGTCTTTTTAAAACGGGGATGAAACGTGGTAAGCATTCAGCCGTTAGCCGTGAGCTTTTAGCTCACGCTGCGCGAACAGGCGTCAGCCATTCGCAAATGGCTGACGGCTCAAGCTAATTGAGGTGCTGACGTAACATAGATTAAACCCTAGCTTACTTGTTTTATTCAGTCGGCGTGTGCTAAGCACATAAGCTGATAGCTGTTGGCGTAGCCTGCGCGTAGGGCATATGCTTACGAAACGTGAGCGTGTGGAAAGGTTTAAACGGCCGTGGATAGTTTTATTGACATCTGAATCTAATTGCGTTAAGATAACCCTGGATTACAAGGAAGTTTTAATAAGAGTAGGAACGAAAAAGTTAGCAAGTAACAAAAGTTACAAAGAAATTAGTTAATCAACTAATACAGTAATAAACCAACAAGTTAAACCAATAACTTAAAACAATAATTTAAAAATAAGTTAAAAAAACAATAATTTATTCCCCAAATCCTTCGTCCGTACAGTAAAGTGAAAAGTATCGGTACTGCGTAATCCTTGCCTAACAATTTGGTTACCTAGGTCGGCTTAGAAGCAAAAAACTAGTTAGCTATCAACAGCCGGATAAACAAGTTACAGCAGGGAATGGGGAAAACTGGGTCAATAAGACCTAAAACCCTTAGGGAGATTTGCCCTCTAGCTTGGTTGGTATAAACCTGTCAGGTTATGGCGAGTCGATGAACCGAGAATCCCCCGTGCGAGCAATCCCTCCCACGGGGGAATGTCAAGATAGAAAAGTTTAGCTATCAGCAAGCCCCAGGTCTATATGGCTCGCTACACTCGTTCGATTAAAATAACTATTTCCCTTGATCGTCTTTTGCCGTTACTCATTGAGGTTCTAAAATCCTGCGATTTGGAAATTCTCTACGAGAGTGATGACTATATAATGGCAAGAGAGAGTCCGGGTAATATATCCTTTACCAAGCTGGTGACAGTGGACGTATTGATTGACAAATCCAAAGCCACTGCTCAACAAGTTCCCATCAATTTTGTCGTCAAAAATGAAGAGTTACCTCTACAGGTTAATAACCATTGTCGGCAAATTTTTGAGCTACTTCAGGAGGCAGTTAATAACAATCCCGATTGGCAAGTTGCGGAGGAGCTAGCTACTTAACAAGGTAGCTAGTTAACAATAGTTTTAAAAACATCTTCTCCATTGTAGCTCGCTACCAGCTGCATTTTTAAAGGACCAGCTGTGTAGGCAGTTTCTTGGGCAATAGCCTTGACATTAAGGGGTTGGCCATACTGCTCCAGCTGCTCAATAAAGTTGATTAAGGTGCTCAGCCGACCATCTCCAACTTGAATATCACCCAAAATCCCAGCGCGACGGGCACGGAACTCAGAGGCTGCCAATAACTGATCGAGCCGCTTGCGGATTTGCTCATTGGTCATAGTTGAGGGATTAGTGGAGATGGTAGCAAGGACATCACCCCCCTTAAAGACAAGCTGATTGAGGGCTGCATCTGCAAATACTTGTATTGATTTTTCCCCCTCAACGTAGTTACCCGCTGAGAGAATTCGCACCACGTAGTCTCTACCATCTTGAATCTGCTGGACTAACTGATCCACTTGTGCTTGAGTAATTTGCACCAGTGGCTCTTGGAAATTACTGCTACTAGCACGGGTAATGTCTACGGCTGTCTTATTAGCTTGGGTCAACAGTTGATCAACGGCTTGATTTACCGCTGTTGGATCGACAATTCGTACTACTCCAGAAGTGAGTACCTGACCACGAATTAAAGCAACATTTCCCTGACGCAGTACTCGATAATTCTGATAGTACTGTTCTAGAATTGCTAGTTCCCGTTTTAAAAAAGCTAGTTGTTTTTCTTGTGATTCAAGTTGTTTATTACGTTCCGCAAGTTGACGCTCCTTTTGTTTAAGTTGTTGTTCAAGTTCTTTAAGTTCTTGTTCGAGTTGTTTTAGGAAAGTTTCACGCTGAGCAATGACTTGATCCCGTTCAGCAATTTTCCGGTCAAATTGTTTTATAGCTTGGTCTTTGTCAGCCAGCTCCTGATCCCGCTGTTGGATCGTTTGGTCTTGTTTGAGGATAGCTTGGTCTCGCTCCTGGATAGCTTGGTCTAGCTCCAGCATTTCCTGATCCCGTTTTTTGACCAATTCTTTTAATTGAGTGATTTGGCTCTGGAGTTGGGTAATTTGTTCATTGAGTTGATTCCGCTGTTGGATTAGCAACTGACGTTCCCCTAGGAGTGACTTAATTTCAGTACGCAGCACCCCAACCTGAGCAGAGATATCTTTCAGTTGATTTTGAGCCTGTTGGAAATTTCGATTGGTTTGATCCAAACGCTTCTGAACCTCTATTTGCTCTGCTTTGGCCTCCTCTAACTTCTGCGCTACTCGATTTTTCTCATCCTCTAATTGGCTGACCTCCCGGCGAGCACTTCTAAGTTTTTTGAGGATATTATCAAGTTCAAAAATCCCATCCCGTAGAGACTCGCTGGTGGCAAACAAAATCCCCAAGGTCGAGGCGGAAATTAAGCCACCGGTGATAATTGTTACTACTGTGGCAGTAGTACGGGGACGTAGATTAAATAAACTCAGCCGTGCTTTTCCTACTCGTGTACCCATGCGATCGCCTAAGGTAGCGAGTAACCCCCCCAACACCAAAATTGAGGCTATCAGGATATAAGCGCTGGTCATCTAAAGCCTCACGGGACAGTGGAAACTACTATGATTTATGTGGTCATTTATATGATTGATAAAACGCAAGGAGGCGATTTTAACTGCTGTAAAAGTAATACAATAATAGTTATACAAAAAAAACTTTAAGCTTGGCTGGGACTCCCAATGGTGGGAGCTTCCACTGAAAAGACAATCAATCGAAATTATTGATTGGCTACAGGCACCTAGTCTAGTTTTAGCCCCTGCAAGCAAAGGCTTTAAGGCTAGTGAATCAAACCACATACTTAAAGGTAACCTCAACCCCCACCACCGTGAGAGAGTAGCGGTAATTGGCACTGCCTGATGGACTGCAAGCCTATTAGTGTTACGGCAGCTTAGGTTGATGTGATTGTTTCGAGCAATGGCTAACATTTGTTAGTTAACTCCTCCGAAGAATCTGCGCCTATGCAAGAGCGCAGAGTTTCAATACTCCATTGTTGTCTATCCAGATACAGCCTATCTCATAGCTGTAGCGTGATTTGCGCGGTCTTGGGGGGAACCCCCATGAGCGACTGCATCAAGACAAATAATTATGTTTGTTTATGGTAAACGATCCAAAAGATTTATCGACTTCCATCACCAGTATTAGGGCGTGGGGAGTAACCCATACACTAACAAATCATCCCTAGTTTGTACAAAGCGCGCTCCAAACAATAGACCTGGTAGTTTTAAGTTATCAAACTAACCTTTAAATCCGTAAAATGTTTATAGAATTCGTAGCAAAGATTTTTGTTTAAAATTTTTTTTGAAAGAATTATTTTCTTGGGCTGTAACGCTTATATGCTACACTCTAAAAGTCTTTGCATTAATGAATTATACCACGCCTCACACCCTACCCGAGATAACCACACGATACCGGATACAGATCGATGATTACTCCAGATGAATGCCATACAGACGGGTAGGTGTCCCATCTGGGCATCTAGATTCCATTTGATTTTACTATAGGCTATCCACTCTCCCCTGACTCTCCAACCGATCCGTTCACCTAGCCTAACGCAGTCTCCTCCGGCCTCTTGATAAATGGACTGCTGAACACTAAGCCCAAAGTGTCCTTGGCTGTATCTTACCCAAAGCTGGTCAATGGTCAGCAGGTCAGCACAGGGAAATGTTTTGAGGGACTCTATATCTAGCCATTTTTGAGCTTCTCGACCTGCTGCTTCCAACAGTACCCTGGCTGTCTCTAGGTCGGCTTCTTTCCACTTGCCTGCTGCTAGTACGTCTCGCAGTTTAGTGTAGTCTACTCCTTTTTCTGAATGCAGTTTGAGTTCAGGTTCATAGTGATTTCGTGTCATAGGTTTGCGCCATGATGATGGGAGTTGATCAGCAAAGATATAGTAAAGATCTAGTTTTGGCTTCTCTGTCAGGTGTGGGGTACACCCATCAACCATAGCATTGCCCCAGGAGTCAACTACCAGACACTGACCCCTAGTGGTAATTCAAAATTCAAACTTCAAACTTCAAAATAAAGAAAATCAGTTCGCGCAGCGTGGCCTACGGCCTTAATTTTGAATTAATTAATTCTGGGTACAAGCCCCCACTGAATTTTCGCAACTTGGTCTTCAATCAGTGGCGGGTACAAGCCCCCACTGATTGTCATTTTGAATTAATAATTTTTAATTTTGAATTGGAGCGTTCGCACCTCAAGTAGCGGCGACCTAGGAGCATCGCTTAGCGTGGCCTACGGCCAATCGCATCTTTACAGATGTTCCTTGTCGTGCTTCAATGTATAGCCTGTGGTTATGGAGTGTAACAGAAAACCCGCCAGAAGCGATGCAGCGCGGTCTTGGGGAGCCAGTGCGGTCTTGGGGGTTTCCCCCATGAGCAACTGGCGTTCCCCCAGCGACTGCATCAAGACAAAGGCTTAGGGGTAACACCCCTCATTCAATTTCACTACCAGTATCCGAAAATTACTGGTAGTCTAATTTAATGAACATTAGACCTGCTCCCGTTTAGTTGCTCCATTTCTGTTGACGGTTGACACAAAATAATCAACTATAAAGTGTCAACAAAACCAAGTTTCACCGAATCGTGCAGGTAAAATGTGGCTCAAACGGGTTTTTAATGAAAATTATGACGTTGGAGCAAACCTAAAATTATGGCACCTGTATGGCCCCTACAGACAGTCGTGTTTCAAACTATCTTCCTGCTGGTGGTAATTGCGGTGGAAGGGATAGTCTTACAACGAGGGCTAAAACTCAACCGCAAAACCAGCATGCAGCAAGCAGCATCGATTAATCTACTTTCAACAATTGTAGGTTGGTGGTGTTTTTTTGCCCTTCACGACCAACTCCCTGCAGCATTTCAAGGCCAGATGATTAGTTATATCTTTTTCGATCACTTTTCAGAGGATAAGCCAGACAATTTTTATGCTCTTATCGCTATGAGTGTGATCGGAATTTTCTTTATTTCCTTTATGATTAAGCTGGCAGGGCTGAGGTTACTCAAAATCTTTTTAGAACTAGCTGAAGATAAAGGAACTGATTCCAAATCAGCTTCCGATGATGAAAAATCATTATCCTTTAGGCGCTCTGGTCAGAGAGGATCGGGTGGGGAAAATCGAGCTATGGTCGTCCTCATTGCTAATTCCTGTAGCTATAGCGCTATCTTACTACTTTTGTTTCTGCGTTTCGTTTATGTCAACCCCATTAGTGGATAACTAGCGTCGTGAAATTTTTCACATCCTTCTTCGAATTTGTCATTGGCTTAGCGGTGGTAGACTGGGTGGTAAAGGTACTGAAACCTCCCAAGGCATTTTCCTGGCAGGCTATAATGTGGCTAACTGTGTTTTCTTATGTAATGGCAGGGTTAGCCACTGGATTTGTACAACGGCTGATAGCAAGCTGTGGTGGTATTTTATTTATTTTATTTGTCTACTGGGTAACGGCAGCGGCGGCTAAGCTAAGAATTGCCAAGAAGAAAAAAAATGCCAAGACAGGCTTGCCCCTAGGTCCCTGGATTACTGGCGCATTAACTAGTATTTATCTATTCGGCATCAATTTAAACCTTGGAGAATACCAACTCGGAATTGAGGGTATCAGTACCTATTTATTGGGCATGGACTCCAAAGATCTATCATCCTTGACGTTCATTAGTTGGCCATTGATATCAGCCGCAATTGCAAGTTTACCCTATATTTTAGCAGTAAAATTTAAGGTAAAAAAACCGTCTCCACCAGAACGTCAATATCTAGTTATCTTATTCGGTAGCCAGCTCCTGATTAGCTGCTGGATACAGTTTTATTTCGTGATTCAAAACTGGCTAGTGCAATATCCTAGCTTACTGAGTGATGATTTTATCCATAGTTCCTTTGTATGGAAATTGCCCTCTGCCCAAGTCACTATGGTATCTAGAGGTGTATCTATATTAGAGGGGATGGAAGTTGAATTGAAAGAAGAGTTGAATGAAAAATCTTGGTCAGAGGTTGAGAAATCCCTGCTTAAAGTAAATCACAAAAAGTTGCTGAAGGGGATTGAATATCAAGCCAAACAAAGCTCACCGGTTGCTGAAGATCCTCTATGGAAAGTGACCTATAAATTTTCATCCAGGGAGTCTGGGTATGACTATAACTTAGACTTGCAGGCTAATTGGAATGGTCCCCGTTCAAACCCTGACACCAAACCTGACTCTTATTCCTTCACCAAGTCTTGTCGCATTAAGCAGGTTGATGGGCTATCGGGGTTAGGTTCTCAGCCAATTGGTAATGTGGCATGCCAACCCTCTAGGGCAGGGGAAATTGAGGTGTTTGCTGACCAAGGAAAACGGTAAAAAATAAAATAAAAAAGACTTGCTTGCATCCAGTAAACTAGAAAATAGCAAGTAGTAAATAGCCAATAAAAAACAGCAAATACTAAATCGAAAAATAGCAAATACTAAATAAAAAATAGCAATTATCACATACCAAATTACCAATGACCAATGAGGAACAATAAATTCCCATTATTGCTATCAGGAAATTGGGAACGTGTAGCAGCACGAGGATACTATCAGCCCTCCCGTAATATCAAAGTAGCTGAATCGGGAGGAGCTTACCAATTACCGCTACCCTTTGACACTCACTCACCAAAGGGATGTCCTAGGATACCAGCGGATATTCAGTTGCGGCAGTATCAGCGGCAAGCGGTGGCCAATTGGTTTGCCCATCGGGGACGAGGAACCCTGAAAATGGCAACGGGTAGTGGTAAAACGATTACTGCTTTAGCGATCGCAACGGAACTGTATCAAAAAATCGGCTTACAGGTGTTGCTGGTGGTTTGCCCTTATCGTCACTTGGTCACCCAGTGGGCAAGAGAATGCGAACACTTTAATCTCGAACCGATCTTAGCCTTCGAAAGTGTCTACAGCTGGCAAAGTAAACTGTCTGCCCAGCTATACAACCTCCAGGTTGGGAAACAATCCTTTATTACCATAATCACTACCAATTCTACCCTGATTAAGGAAGGTTTCCAGTCTCAGCTGAAGTATTTTCCAGAAAAAACCCTGATAGTGGGAGATGAAGCCCATAATTTTGGGACTACCCGCATCGAAAAGAGTTTACCCCGTAACATTGGACTGCGCCTTGGTCTGTCAGCTACACCGGAACGGCATTTTGATGAAGCTGGCACAGAAGCGTTGTTTGACTATTTTGGTTCAGTATTACAACCAGAACTGACCTTAGCCGATGCGATTCGCCAAGGAGCGCTAGTGCGTTACCTATACTATCCGGTGTTCGTGGAATTAACAGAAGCGGAAAATATTGCCTATGCTAAATTAACTCAACGGATTGGTTGGGCATTAGGGGAAGCAGACGATATAGAAAATGACCCTACGTTAACATCGTTATTGATGCAACGAGCTCGGTTAGTTGGGGCGGCTGCTAACAAGTTAAGGGCGTTGCAGCGGTTAATGGCTAAGCGACTGAACACCTACCATACCTTATTTTATTGTGGGGATGGTTCGGTAGATGGGCAAGTGAGTAATGAAAGTAATCGTCAGTTAGCAGCAGTAACCCAGTTACTAGGTTCTCAACTGGGGTATCGGGTCAACACTTACACTGCTCAGACACCGTTGGCAGAACGGGAGGAATTACGTCGTCAATTTGAGCGGGGGGAGTTGCAGGGATTAGTTGCAATTCGATGTTTGGATGAAGGGGTGGATATTCCATCTATTGAAACGGCGGTAATTCTGGCAAGTAGTAGCAATCCCCGGCAATTTATTCAGCGGCGGGGGCGAGTGTTGCGACCGCACCCAGGTAAGGAACGGGCAACGTTATTTGACATGATTGTTTTGCCCCCAGATTTGGGACGGGAAACTTGGGAAGTGGAACGGAGTTTGTTGAAAAAGGAATTGAAGCGATTTTTGGAGTTTGCTGAGTTGGCCGATAATGCTGGGGAGGCCAGGGTAAAATTGCTGGAAATTCAGCAGCGCTATGGAGTGCCAGAGTGCTAATTGCCAAGAATGCGATTTTGCTAAGAGAGCAGTTTGTCTTGCCTTCCACGATTTTTGATCAAAAAAAGCGATGCAGCGAGGTAGCGCGCTAATGGGGGAAACCCCCATTAGCGACTGCATCAAGACACGTTGGCAGTGCCACCGATTACAAACAATACAAATCTTACTATTCTGCCGGTTCAAAATCTTCTTTGCCGACTCCACAAACGGGACATACCCAGTCATCTGGAATATCTTCAAAGGGTGTCCCCGGCGCAATGCCACTATCTGGATCCCCTACCTCTGGGTCATATTCATAGCCGCAAGTGGTACAGACATATTTCTTCATGGATATTGACCTAAATTAGTGTTCTTCTCTCATCAGTCTGATCATATCGTGTCCCGTTGTTTCGGTAGTGTTCTTTGTTATTGTTTTTTTATTAAATTCATTCCACGACTCCCATGGAACTGAGCGACCAAGTAGTTCTTCCAATGCTGTAATTTCCTGTTTATAATACTTAGTAAGAGCATTTTTGATAGTTGGTGAAATCGACACCTTTTCCTGAGGCTGGACATTAAGGCGTAAATAGACCGGATCCAGCGACCGCCGAATTTTCCTCAAAACTTTGTGAATGGGTTTGTCTTGCGTATATTGACGCATCGACTTTAGAAACTGCTCATAATTCCGGTGAAACCACCAATTTTTTACTGCCTTACTGGAATTATAGACTTTAAAGAGATAATCCCCATAGAAGTTGGGATCAATTCCCGCAAATCCACAAATCTTTTCAAGCACAGATTTGGGATTACGGGATAATTCTTCATAAAAAGTCACATAAATTCTATGGGAACCGAATAAGTCAAAGTAAGGCTTTAAGTAGACAGAATAACGCCCTTGCTCAAGGGAACGCATATAGGTATAAGTATTTTCGTCCTCAAAATTATCCTTAATTAATTGCTTGTCAACATAGTTATCAAAGCTAATATCTTGAGGAAGATACTCTTTCTGTTTAGCAAACTTATACCAAGACATTAATCGAGACACCGGTTCCCTGAGGATGAAAATAAGTTTCACATTTGGTAGAGACTCTTTGATTTTATGGGGTGTACCTAATGAGTAAAGATAGTCTGGTGTCGCCTCCATCCGAATTTTTTGGACATGAGAGCACTGAGCATAAGAGAAAATATCATCATATTTTTCTAACCCATCTTCATATCGGTAGTTAGAAGCTTCTGGATAATCTTTATCCAAAAAGAAGCGAATTTCTTTGAGGTTAGAGGTACAAACTTCAGGATGATCAGCTAGATAATAAAATAGTGATGTTGTTGCCGCTTTTGTTGTGCCTCCAATAATTAAGTAAGAGTGCTGTTTCACCCTTGAACTATTCATAGACTTTATTACCCCTCATTAACTAGGATGGTTTTTGAGCACCGAAACACCCTTTTGATGGAGTAGATAGATGATGAGTATCACATAGATAATAGCCATAACAGGCCAACTCATAGCAATACCAATTAATCCCCAAACTTGCCAAAATAACCAACTCAGAGCAACCCCTACAAATGCCATGGTCACCATACTCCAGACGACCATACCATAAGCTCTCTGAGCATACAAACCAGCTTCAAGCACGGGGATTAGAGAAATAAATGCCAACGACAGCCCTAACCACAAGAAAACTTGAGACGTCTGCTCAATAGAGGTAGCTTCAAAAGAACCATGTCCGTATAGCAAACGAATGATTTCGTCATGGGATACCACAATGAAAAGTACTGCAGGTAAGCTCACTAATAGGGTTTTGGTGAGGTTTTTGCGCAAAGCCGATCCCAAGCGGGATTTATGCCCAGCTAAGTCATGCTCTGTCATGGCGGGCAAGCTGGTGGTAGCAATACTGACACCAATAATCGTTTGAGCAGCGGAGACGATCCGAATTGCAAAGTAGAATGTGGAGACCCCACCAACTGCTACTAAGGAAGGCAGCATCTGACTCTTGACTAGATTGGAGGCTAGCTTAATAACAAAACCGATAGTGGGTAAAGAACCTGCTTGCCACAGACGCAGTAGGTCATCTTTGCCAGCCCAGGCCAACCATTGATGTTGGTGTCCCGCTTTAAAAGCATCTAGGAATACCAGCACAAAGAATCCAGCAAATCCCAAGGTATAAGCGATCGCTATCCACAGAGCAATACTAGACTGTTGCCAAGCCAACCCAATGGCAGCCACTACGAAACCTGGTGCGATCGCATTCCGCAGAGCTACCGCACTAAAGCGCCTTTGGCTGTTTAGGATTACACTAAAGACCGCAATCCCAGGAGCAAACAAAACCATTGGCGCACAGATCCGAAATAAAAACGTTGCTTGTGCTTTACCCTCTGGGGAAAATCCTGGGGCTAACCCAGTTATTATCAATGGCGCTAGAATTTCCAACAGAACAGTTAGACTAACACCGAGTACTAAAGCTAAGTTGACAATGCCACTGATCAAGCGATGATATTCCCTGTGACTCAGAGCATCTCGGCGCTCCATGAACATTGGAACCAAGCTTTGTCTAGTTCCCTCCCGGCTCACGGTATCAATTAGTCGGGGTAAGCTCAGGGCAACAATCAAGGCATCTGTGGTTTGACTAGTCCCCAGTTTCGCCGCCATCAAAATGTCTGCAACCCACGCCAGTAGCATACCGAAGAAGGTCAGTGACATCACTCGCAGCGTGGGAGATTTCCATCCTTGGATTATACGGTTGGATAGGTTCATTGCTATTACTTACTGCCTAGACCTGATTAAGGTAGCAGACTAGGGGTTTTTCCCTTTTGGTTATCCGTGCTAGTAGTTTCCAACAATTAGACCAAATTGTTGGTAGATCCAAATTGTTGCTACTTTTAAACTGACTGGTTTAAGACTCAGGTTGAAGTACCGGAGTGGAATCTTTGGGAGCGTCTGTCTTAGAACTTGGTTTTTCCCAGGCAAGGATAACCAGCCCAGTTGTCATTAAAAGGGAAAGCGCCACAGCTCCGAGGATCACCGTTTTTTTGGTATTACCAACAGGTTCTTTCGGTAAGTTCGGCTCTACTAACAATTGCAGGGTTGGATAAGCACTAGCATGATCCGATTTATTCACGTTTAATTGAGCCGACTTGGCCGTAAATATAGCTTCCGAGATTTGCACCTCTCGCTCAAGCTCAGTCAGGGTTAACTGCTCCTGAATCAAGGTCTGAAGTCTAGACTCTAACTGAGCAATTTGTTCTGCCAAGGTATTAACTTGACTTGTTATTCCCTGCTGTTGAGCTCTCTGGTTTATTAACACTTGTGCCAGATTTGCTCGACCTGTCTGGGCATCTAAGCCTAAATTGAGATTATCCAAACGTTGAACATCCATCCGCTTGCCCAATAGCTGTTGGCTACGAGCAAGTAATGCCTCAAGCGCCGCTTGCTTCTTAGCTTTGAGATTAATCACCTGAGGGCTATTTGGTGTCCATTGAGTATTGAGTATCGTTAGGTTAGCGCTGATATCGCTATAGTTTTGCCAAAGCTTTTTAAAGACTTCATCATCCTGAAGCATCAGAGCATCGGCTGCTTGGTCAGTTGACAACCTGAGGTTAGCTTCTAGCTGCGTTAATCCAGAGGTAGCCGCTTGCTGCTGAGCCAATAAATTAGCACGCTCGACTCGCAACCTCTCTACTTCTTCTGAAAGGTTCTTGATTTGTTCAGAAATTTTGAGCAGTGACTTCTTTTTGAATTGAGACAGCTTTGTTTGGGCTTTTTTTAAGTTACTATTAGCAGAGTCTAACGCTAACAACGTCTTGTTATCCTGACGAGAGGATTCTTCTACTCTTAAGTCATCAATCCGTTTAACTAACGCTTCATAAAAAGCCCGAGTATTTCGCTGAGCTTCCAGTTTGCTTTTGCCATCCGCTTCAAATTCTATGATAGTGGTACCTCTATCCAAAGAAACCCTTGGCTTGGCAAACTCTTCAAAATCTTTGACTGAAGTCTTAACAGCAGCAGCAGCTTCCTTTAAAACTACTTCACTCATGGCGATATACTGGTAGTTCTCTCGTGGATCTACCTTTAAAAGATATCCGTAAGGAGATTTATCACCTGGATTGGAGGAAGCTTGACCGACTCCAGGGAGTTGAACAGATCCTTGAGAACCCACACCAGGTATAATTGCTGCTGCCTTACTTGTATAAGTTGGAGGGATTTGCTCGAGCACAAAAAAAGCTAAACCGAAAATAGCAGCATTGCTCAAAATACCCAAACTTATGTAGGAAAACCATTTTAAGCGATTGGGTCGAGAACGTTGGCGTGCTTTTGGTAAGCCTCGAATCGGAATTGAAGATTCTGTCATCTGTCTGTCATCAAGTAGATGCAGTCCACAAATTTACATTCAGACTAAATTATGAATATTTTGTGATTATTGTAGTTCAGATCCGGTACTTTTAAACGATTGGGACTAATCGCATAAATTATTTAGCTGCTATTGTATAACTAGTTAACAGAACTAGATGACGCGCACAATACTTTTTTTGGCTATTCATTAAAATAAAACCCCCATAGGACTACAGATGCAGATGGGGTTAACCAAAGCCAACTAACAACGGCCTAGTCTAATAGATATTAAGATGAACGTGATCAATCAATTCTGATCGATTTTCCACCTACCATAAACCTAAGGGCAAGGCTTAACAACCTACCCTATGGGAACCCCAAGGGCGAACAACCCTCAACCTCCAACCGTGGCCAAAAGGCCACGCTAAGGGAAAAACCTCTAACTTCCCAACTCCCGAGAACGCTGATAAGACCCCAAAACCGCCTCAATCAAAGCCGAGCGAAAACCAGCCTTCTCCAACTTAGCGATCGCAGCAATTGTCGTTCCCCCAGGACTAGTAACCTGATCTTTCAATTGAGCTGGATGCATTTGAGTTTCTTGTAACAGCTGGGCTGTCCCCAATACTGTAGACTGTGCCAACTGCAATGCGATCGCTCTGGGTAATCCAGCTGCCACGCCCCCATCTGCTAGGGCTTCGATCAAAATCGCCACATAAGCTGGGCCTGACCCAGATAAACCGGTCACCGCATCCATCAGGTGTTCCGGAATCTCGACTACTTCACCAACAGCCCTAAAAATTGTCTTTGCTCGCTCCATTTGATCAGGCGAAACCCATTTTCCAGCAGCTAGTGCTGTTATCCCAGCCCCAACTGTTGCAGGAGTATTAGGCATTGCCCGGATCACTGACTGGGATGGAAAAGCGTTTTCGAGCCGTTCCAGAGGCACTCCAGCTAGAATTGAAATCACCATTGGCAACGTTCCTAAGCTGTGACCGTTGTCACCTCTACCCATTACCAGTTCTGCTGCTACCGCTTCAAATACCTGAGGTTTAATTGCCAGTAACAAAACCTCTGATGCTGCCGCTGCGGCTTGGTTATTAACAGTGACCCTAATCCCGTATTCTTGCGCCAAACCATCACGGCGTTGCTCCAGCAGCTCACTCACCAACACCTCATCAGGCTGGTAAAGTTGTTGGGCAAGTAGGCGGGATAGGAGGGCTTCTCCCATGACACCGCCACCAATTATGCCAAGCTTTATAGGCAACCCAACACCTCTCTTTTCAACTATTAATGTTATTCACGCGCGCACTAGACACGGGTCTTGTCCTGATTCTTACTGAGCCATCTGGTCTGGCTCAGAACCCCAGGCTGGTGACGGAGCTGTCTGACGGGGAGGAGGAGCCTGGGGAGTAGGTATCTCATGAATCACACCAGACTGAGTACTTACCTGAACACAGCTTGGTGTAAACAAGAAAATACTTTCACCAATACGCTCTTGATGACCATCAATAGCGTAAGTCCCACCAGCCACAAAGTCAACTGCTCGTTGTGCTTGGTCTGGATCCATGATGGTCAGGTTTAAGACCACCGACTTCCGTTCCCGCAGTGCCTGAATCACTTGGGGCATTTCTTCAAAGGAACGAGGTTCAATCACTGCCACCTCAGAAAGGCCATTGACTGCTCCAGGCATGCCAATCACATTATTGATGGGAGATGGCCCTACCCCTGCTTCTGAGACCGTTGTCCGCTCCCTAGAACGGCGTCTGGTCGGACGTTCCTCCTCTGGTGGCGGTTGAACCGGTTGCTCTTGTGGGTAGGGAGTTGGGTAGGCATCCCCCTCAATGTCTTCATATTCGTATTCGTATTCCACTGGCTCATTCAGACCGACGAAATCGCGCAGTTTATTAAAAATACCGCTCATAGTCAACTCTCCATCACAACTTCAGTGTAAGCTTCTGCAAAGCCGATAATCGACCTTCTCTAGGGCAGCAGTCTTTAGTAGATGCTTAGACTAGAACTTCAACAGTCTAACTTACCCCTGAGCTTACTTAATAATTTTCACCCTTGAGAACACCACCAGGCTATCAATATAAAAGATATATCTGCCTTCTGTTCGGGGTGTAGTTCTTGAAAAAAGACACTTTCAGAAGGCTATGCCATTATATATAAGATGGCAATATTGATGATGGATGTGGTTGGGTATATACTACCCCATTACTTCCTCATCCGATAATCTCATTTCAGCAAAAGCTCATAATCGTCGTTGACACCTACTTCTGGCGGTAATACCAACCCATTGAACAACCTTCAATCCTTCAATGTAGTTGTGGGTACTTCAAATTTAGCTTCCGACAACAGAAGCTCCAGGTCCTAACCACTTTTGGAGGCAATCCCACAGATAGCGCAGCATCAGTCCCTGCCCTAGCTTCTAGGGAACTAGTTTTACTAACTGCCTTCAGCCGTAGATTTGGTGGGATCTCAAGCGCGAATCTTGGGTTTTGGGTTCTGTAATTAAACCAATCATGGGAAGGTTTCCTTATGGAACTTATTGGAAGGTTTGCTGATGGATAATCCGAAGCTGCTCATACTCAGCCGATGAACTACTGCGTCTAAGTAAGCGCAGGCGATTTTCTACCAACAAGCGAGCCTCAGAACGACTGATTGGCTCAAAGGCAATGCCATTGGTAGTACTTTTCACCAAAAAGAAAAGTCTCTGGGCATAGATCGTAGTGAACAACTCTTGTTGTGGTTCAACAATGCAAACCCGAAACAGTAGACCAAAATTGGGGTGATTGAGGTAGTTTTCAGAACTCATCAAAATCCATATTAGGCGGGACTTGAGCACCGAACGATCTTAGTAAGGGTCAAATAAGTCATTGTCATGGCTTACTTTCCCTTACTCAGGTTAGTGGTATTATGCCAGGGGTTTGGTTGGGAGCGTTAATTGAGGTAAGACTAGGAGTCAGCAAGACCCTAACAATTCCTAAAGACCAAAACCGAAGTTATAGAGATAATAGCTTGAGCGCGTGGATTTGAGTTTGCCAGGGAGAACAATTAGGGCTAGTGGTGATATTGTTTCTAACGGCATTAAACTTGTAAGATCATAACCCTCTGATATAACTCACCAAGTCTACCCAAAACTGCTATAACAAAATCTCTCCTACCTTGGTTGAACTCCTCAATACCGATACCAACCGATTTGAGATAGACTGAGGATTGAGAAAAAGCCCATAGGGAAAGAGGATGGGGAGGGAAAAAATACACTAATAGTTTTGGCAATAGTTTTGGCCGTGAATTCGTGAAACTTTAATAAAGATTGCTCAGAACTCCACATGTTGGAAAATTTATAAGTCAATAATAGTTATACAAACTAATGATTACCCTAATAATTAGCCAACTAAACTATCCGGATTAGCGAGTCTAATGACTGAAAAATTTAGTGAACAAGAGACAAAAACTATCAGTATATAGGTGCATCCAGATCATAACTGATTAGGCGTTTTCAGGATGTTATTGATTAAGGGTAAGCCTTTTCCTAATAGCCTAATCTCGACCCTGCAATGTTTGTAGGGTCATTATTATGAGTTGATAGTGATTTTACAATGCCCGAATGTTAGTTCGTCTCAATTGCAGGGCATCTTAGTGAGTAAGTCCTAGTAAATTGATCACTCAATTTGGATAGTAGGCTGACACACTTGGCTGTTAGTCTGTGAACTTCAATCGATAAATCTTTGAGGAGTAAAGTAGAAACATCATGTTTGACTGCATAATCGTTGGTGCGGGACCGGCTGGTGGAACGGCTGCTTATCACCTGGCTAAAGCTGGAAAGTCTGTGGTGGTTCTAGAAAAAGAATCCTTACCCCGGTACAAGGCTTGTAGTGGTGCGGTTTCCCCACAAGTGCAACAGTGGTTTGATTTCGACTTTACACCTGCCATATCTCTCAAAGCTGAGAGTGTACGCTACACCTGGAAAATGGATGACCCAGTACAGGTGAAACTGGACACTCAAGAACCGGTTTGGATGGTGCAACGAGATGTTTTCGATCACTATCTCATCCAACAAGCCCAAAAACAAGGTGCTGAAATTCGAGATAATACAGCAGTTACAGGGGTAGAGTTTAAGGGAGACCACTGGCAGGTCAACACTGTCAATGGCACTGTTGAAGGTCGCTACGTGATTGCAGCTGACGGTGCTACTGGACCGATGGCAAAATGGTTGGGATTCAAAGAACGTAAGTCACGTTTGGCATTAGCCCTAGAGGTGCCCAAATCCGACACCAATAGTAAGGAGATCCATTTTGACTTTGGTCAGGTCAAAAATGGTTTTATCTGGAGTATTCCTAAAGCCGAAGGCTACTCCATTGGTCTTGGCTCCTTACGGGGTGGTGACATCAAAGACATCCAAAAGCTAGTCAAAGGTTATGCCGAGAAATCCGGCTTAGACTTGAGTAGCTGTAAACAGCACGAAGGTGCCATCTGTGTCTGGGAAGGTGAGGAAAAGCTGCATACACAAAATGCTGTATTAGCTGGGGAAGCTGCCTATGTGGTGGATCCCATGACTGCTGAGGGAATTCGACCCTCTATGTTCAGTGGCATGAAAGCAGCTGAGGCCATTCAACAAGCTTTGACTGGTCAAGCAGATGCCTTAGAAAACTATACCCAGGTCATGCAGGAAGAACGGGGAACTGATATGAGTTGGGCTGCTAAGCTCGCTGGTGCTTTCTACCGCTTTCCCGGAATTGGCTACAAAGTCGGTGTTAAAAAACCCACTGCTACTAAAATCATGCTCAACATTCTCTGTGGGGAATTACGCTACTCCGATGTGGTCAATCGTGCCATGAAGCGCTTGAACCCATTAGCCGGGGGTTAGTAGACAGATAAGGAGTGATCAGATTATTGATTTGATCACCTCTTTTATCACCTAAATAGTTAGAGTTGTTGAGGGTTGACAGTCAAGAGTCAACCCTCAACCGTTAACAGATAACAGAATTAATGTCGGGGAAAAATGACCATACTTGACCCTACCACAGGAGTACGGGCAACTAACGTTCCCTCTAGGTCAGTAATTTCCAACTTGCTAAAGTCTAATTCTTGAGACTGACTCAGCATCCTTTGAGCTAAGCTATTCTGCTGAGCATCGTTGAGTTGGTACCACTCATCACTGACCTTGACCAAGAGCATACTTTTGATAAAGTTGGCCTCAATTGCTTGAATCAGGTCATTACCGTACTGATCCGTAATACCTGCAATTTGATTTTGAATTGCGAGAATCAGACTTTGTTCAGGAGTTAACTCTGATGTGGGTATGGGTTCGGATTCCACAAGTTGTGATTCCTGAGGAACTTCCAAATTTTGTGGAGAATTAATGGTATCACCAGGAACTTGTGCCACCTGTGCTGGTGTCTTTGGTAGAAGCGCTAGTGTTGTCCATAGAATGACTACTACCACGCTTGCGATCGCACCAGTCAACATCCAATCAGACAGTTTTTCATTCCAAGCTGCCGGTAGCAAGGAGCGAACTTTTGTCAAGGTGCCATCCCAAAACCGGCCAAAACTACTAAGAATCGGCAATAACCGATTCATTAATCCAGACTTAGGCTCAGAAGACGATAACTTTCCCTTGCCAGTGGTCTGAGGTGATTGACTTGTTGCTTCCAAGCTGTCTTCGGATTTATCTGTCACTGATGGTGTCGGCGGCGTTTGAATTGGTTCATCCTTTGCCGCTTCTGGCTGCTGTTTTTGCTCTTCTGACATTGTATTTCCTCCCAGGCAGCGCCATTTGTTGATTCAATGGGTTAACACTCCTCCCTACTCACTATATGCGAACCAACATCTGTAGGTACTGACACAGACTCCTTGATCATTTTGCCACAAAGAACGAGCATTCTTGAGTTTTGTAGTGCGAGGGGATAGCAACTTTTGTTTTGCGGTTCTTCCGTACTATATGCTCTAGCCAATTAGGAATTAGATCAGATTTGCGAGCTTCAGCAATGGTAAACTTGCTTACTATAAATGCCATATTGTATCACTGCCGATTTATCACTACCCTCAAAATGTTCCCATAATGTTAATGGGAAATTGAAGAGGTATTATACCCACTCAATTTCCCAGTATCACAGCTCCGTCTTCAAGGTAGGAGGGCGGAGATATTTGGGGTTACGTTATACCGCAGCAAAGTAAACCTTTGATTTAACAGGGTCAGGGTTCATAGTTTTGTCACCTGGTTGCCACCCTGCTGGGCAAACTTCATCGGGATGAGTTTGAACGTATTGAATCGCTTTCAAGGTACGCAGGGTTTCGTCAACGCTACGACCAAAGGAGAGGTTATTGATAGTAGCGTGCTGGATTATGCCGTCCTTGTCGATGATGAATAAACCACGCAAGGCAATACCGGCTTCCGGGTCAAGAACGTTGTAAGCTGTGCTGATTTCTTTTTTGATATCAGAAACCAAAGGATAAGCTAGATCGCCTACACCACCATCTTTGCGGTCCGTCTGAATCCAAGCCAGGTGAGAGAATTCACTGTCAACAGAGACGCCAAGGACTTCGGTACCTAGTTCTTTGAATTCTTCAAAGCGATCGCTAAATGCAGTAATTTCGGTAGGACAAACAAAAGTGAAGTCTAGGGGATAGAAAAACACAACGACGTATTTACCACCATAGTCAGACAGTTTAATTGTCTTGAACTCTTGCTCGAATACAGCAGTGGCCGTGAAGTCGGGAGCCAGTTGGCCTACCCGGAGACATCCTTCTGTTGTAGTCATATAGTTATGCTCCTTAAAGTGTGTAGGGTGTCAGTTGGCTACAGATTGCTGATCAAGTGGTGGTCACCTCAAACCGTGCTACCCATACTATTTCTCAAAGTGCTGGCTAAATACATACATCTTGAGAGGGAGTTAATGGATAAAAAAATGATCTACCCAATATCCGATTTTCATGGCCACACCATGATCTGTAACCAACCACACAAATGGTATCAAATCTAATTGATTATTTACGAACCTTTACAAATATATCATAGTCATAACGATTTTGATTAGTAGGGTTTTCTTCAGGTGCGACAATTATGCGAATTTAATTCTTAATGGTAAGAGCACACCGAAGTATCCAATATTAGCAAATACTTGATGGAGCTTTATCCTTGATCCTTCCCAATTACTCTTTTACATTTTATTCTTCATGGTTTATAATAGGTGATCTAATTTTTGTAAAAAAGTGCGGTAGGGTGCGTTAGGGGCGAGCTCACCAAGACGCAAGCTGTAGCAAGTGTTGGAACAGTGCGTCCCGTAACGCACCACCAGGTCAAACTGCATGCATTGAGATGCACCCCTTTATAATTTACTATCAACCCTTCATGCTTCAAGAAAACTCAATTCCAACAGGGTTACCTCCCAAACCAATCGCGGCTGAGCATAACTGAGCAGGTATCGCCGAGCTTGCTCTAGCTTTTTAATCATGTCTGGTTGAGTGTGTGATTGCCAGTAGCAGTGTTGTAAATACTTCACTAACCAAAGCTGAGTGTGGGTATCCAGCTTCTTGTCGATTTCCTTTGCCAGTTCCAACGCTTGACGGGATGTGTGGGGTAACTGGGTAAGTTGGGTAAGTAAGTGTGGAGGCATAGCTTGGAGTTGCTCAAAAGCAGCGATCGCTTCCCCCGGACTTCCTTGGGCAATGGCGAGTACTGATGGTTCCTGTAAAATCTGTTGATGACCGGTTTGCTGCAGCACTGTTATCATAGTTTCCGGCCCCAGGCGATAAAATGGAATCCGCTGACAGCGAGACACGAGGGTCGGTAACAAAGCCTCAGTGCTAGGTGCGATCACTATCAACGTAGCGTTTCCCGGTTCTTCGAGAGTCTTCAGCAAACCATTGGCTGCTGGCTCTGCCATAGTTTCTGCCTGCTCTAGCACCACCACCTTGCGCGATGCTTCTAGAGGAGAATTACTCAAAAACCGAGCAATGTCCCGAATTTGTTCCAACCGAATTTGGGGGGGTGCCTGACGCTGAATTCCTTTTTGGACTGCTTCTGTAGCAGACACCAGTGTACCATTGTGGAGATAGGTTGGCTCTACCCACAATACATCCGGGTGATTGCCCTGAATAAGTCGTTTTTTAATTGAGACTTGCCAATCAGCTGGGATACCTTGACAAAACAACTGTTCAATAAAAGCCCGTGCTACCAGATTCCGCCCCACGCCAGATGGACCAGCAAACAGGTAGGCAGGGGCAATGCGCTTGGTGGTAATTGCTCCGTGCAATAATGCGATCGCTTGGTGTTGCCCTAGGATAAAATCGAAGGCTCCTGGAACCATGTTCTCAACCGTTCACGGAAAATCTTCTGAATGGAATTATGGACTTCTTCCTCACTGTAGCTAGCATCTACCCGAACCATCCGATCGGGATTTTGTTGATACAACTGCTGAAATCCCTGCTGCACTCGTCGGTGAAATGCTAAGTTAGCTTGCTCCATGCGGTCAACCTTTCCCCGCTGTCGCGCCCGTTCCAGACCAATTTCGACATCAATATCCAGCCACAGGGTGAGGTCACTTTCCAGTCCAGCGGTAGCAATTTGATTAAGCTGCTCAATTAATTTCAAGTCAATACCTCGGCCATAACCCTGGTAGGCAATTGTCGAATCTGTGTAGCGATCGCATAAAATAATTGCTCCGTTGACTAACTGTGGCTTAATCAACTCTTCAACATGTTCAGCCCGATCAGCAGCATAGAGTAAAAGTTCAGCCCGAGGGTGAATAGGTGAGGAATCTTTATCAAGTAGCAGTTGGCGAACCTTAGTGCCCAATAATGTTCCCCCCGGTTCTCTAGTGACTACAAGGGGGATGGTTTGAGCCAAAGTACCTAGACAATCTTGTAAGCCACCAGATCGAAGCCAATTTGAGCATCGCTTTAGTTGGGTAGTTTTACCACCACCTTCTACTCCCTCGAAAACAATTAGCTTACCGCTCAAGCCCACCTCCTCTAATACTAATGGAGCTAATGTTGATAGCCTACAGCTTAAACAATGGGTTGAACAAGCTCAGGTAGTAAGTCAATTTAATTTTCAAAGTAAATTTAATTTTCAATAGCCGTCCAAATGAGCGTTGGCTAAAATCACTCCTCATTAAGCTATGCTAAGAAATACTGACGATATAAATCACAACTTGGCATGACTTGATTGCCGTCAAAGGTTATCAAACCTAGATTCTTTAATCTATTAATTAAGATTGAATCTAACTCAACACCTCTATCTGTTTGAATCACCTTGTTGAAGAAAGTGAATAACTCAGGATTTTCCCTAAGTCTAGTTAATTTTAGCAGCAGATGATCCCTATAAATTCCGTCTCGGGTAGGTGCTTGCTCAAGAAGTTTTTCTAGGCTAAGATTTTGGCAAGCCAAGTGATAGAGAGCAAGCTGCACTAATTTCGGATGCCCCCCCACCATAGCGATTAATTTCTCGCTAGGTTGACCTTTAAACCAATCGAGTCCATAAAGCTGGGCTAACTGCTGAATTTGTTGAGGGTCAAACTGGGGTAATTCAATGGGCAATCCTAAATTCGATAAATAGTCAGCTATTTTAACAGGAATATCAACTTCTGTGGAGTAAGCTACCACAAGCCGCAGCTTTTGCCAAGGTGTCACGTGTTTGGCAGCCTCAGACCAAGATCGCAACAGAGGAAAAAAGTCAAGAGCGGTTTCGGTATGCTCAAGTAGCCGATTCAATTCATCCACCGCCAAAACTAGGGGCTGTTCAAGGGACTGTAAGATATGTCCTTGAAAAAAAGAGCTACAGCTTACTTTGCTGCCGATGTCCTGATCCCAATAGTCATCTAGTTGGTTGGCAAGCATCAGTTGATTACATAGATTAGCACACAACCAGCGTAATAGCCGATCTAAATTACTTAAAATGCCTCTTTCTGCTTGGGCAAAATTAATCGATACTGTTAGGTAACCCAGGGATTTTGCCCGGTCTATTATCCGCAGCATCAAAGAGGTTTTACCGGTCTCTTTTGGGGATCTAATCAGGATTAAGCTTCCAAGTTGCTCAATGGCTTGGTAAGCCATTTCTTCCACAGGGGGACGTTTAATGTAAAAGGCTGATGACAGTGGGACTACTCCAATTGGAAAAGTTGGGCATTGGCTCAAGGATTGGTAATATTGCTCGATTCGCTGTTGGTGTAAGGGATTCAGAGGAATGCTAGCTAAAACTGGTTTGAAGTTGCCCTTAGTGATTGGTTTGTCAAAAATATTGCTGAGCAATAGCCATAACTTAGAAGCGATTCTCCTGAGATATTCACTACCGTAGTGTATTTCCTCCGCCATCTCGGTATAGGTTTTTTCTTCCCAGGTTTGATATAGAATCCATTTCTGAAGGGAAGTCAATTTAGTGTACCCCATAACTGTGAGTACATCTATGAGCTGATCTACTGTCATCGTCCTACTCTATGCACCGATTCTTGATGGTTGTGAGTCAGAAATGACCACAAGCAAGGTATATCAATTGTTTGAATAATTATAAGAAATATATAGGGTTGATCGTACCGATGAGGTTCATTCAATTTTATTACTCCCTTGCGCGGGAGAATTTCTGCTCCCTACTGCCTACTCCCTAAAACTGAAGACGGAAGTACCTCACCCAATTGATAACTGCTAAGAATTTGCAAATGATTTGTAAACAGCGATGCATCGCTGTATTAACTTTTATAAAGTTACCAAAAGTCCCTATGCTCGCTGCTCCGTGCTCCCTGCTCCGTGCTCCCTATTTCAACAGTTAAATTTACTTTTGTCCGACTACTTAGCTTTATTCCAGTATGGCACGGAATGGATAGTTAGATCACAGGCTAGTCAATTAGTTACATTGAACACTTTACAATTTAAATAAAAATAAGTATAATTTAAAGCTTAAACTTATTTTTGGGCAAATTTTGCCGTCAAATTTCAGGTTAATTGATAATAGTCTCAATAAACCGGTAGATTAGTGGGCTAAATGCCCAGCAGATAGCCCCACGATGTAGCGAAATCCTCTGAGACATTGGCTACAGCTTGTCATTGACAGTGCAAGGTCACATTTGTAATGATTCCTTTGGGATATAAAATTTTGGCTGTATCAAATTATGGGTGTATTACAGTCTAGATGCAGTGCCTCTGGGAGTCAGGGATCAAGATCAGGGCGATAGACTGTGAACCGATAGTCCCCACGTCAGTTTGTAATATTCGTGTAGTATGTAGACTCTAGTATCTATACTCTGGGGATTCTGGTGATATTGTTGATTAGTAATACTTAAGGTGTTCTAAATGAAGCAGTTCTCGGTTTTTGTTTTCCCGTAGCGATACCCAGTAGCTTCCAAACTACACTTTGAAGTGCGGAATATGGGGTACCAAACAATCCCTATCTACTAGTTAGCACTACCATTTTGATTGGAATTATGCTTCCCATCAATATTCTGTTGCGTTTTGTTACCAAGACTATTAGAGCCCAAAATTAATAACTTATTTCCTATTTCGTTGACTATTTATCAGATCCATTTCCGGGTAATTGGTAAGTAGTCTGACACAATTAAAATTCACTGTTCAGATCAGGGAACTTCGGACAAGGGAACAGGGAAAAGAAAGCGATGCATCAAGAAATGGTTTGATAAACGTTAAGTTTATTAACACAGTTAAAAAACTTATCTCCGATTGCTTCATTGGTAAAAAGGGTAAAAAGTAGTTGACAATTACCCATTACCCATTATCAAAAATCCAGAGACTATTTAGGTTGAGAACTAATTAACCGGACATGATCTAATATGATGTCCGGTGATTTCGGTATTCTTAAGTGTTCTCTGAAAAATTTGTCTGGGAAAAATTTCACCCTTTTTTCATTTTATACTATTCACAAAGTATTCACAAACTAGTAATAGCGTTTTCTAAATTAAGTGGCTACTCAATTTTGAATAACTATCCGGATTTATAGTTTTGAAGGTGTAGTTAATAATTAGTTGTTAAACTAAAATTTAGTAAGTTTTTATGATGTTAAAAACCCCAACAATTTATTTGCTAAAAAAAATTATTATATCCTAGGTTAGGGGATTTAATCAATGCGATTGAAGTAATATATATAGGGAATCAAGGGTAACGATTCCAATCCAACTAGTTAGTTGGTGAACACACTATGCTTAACTATATATAATTGCCAAATAGATCATAAAACTAAATACTGATTTATCAGCACACCAAAAAATCCTCAGATCGTTTTGATACAGATCAGTAGTAGTAAATGATGTAGTGGTTTTGCTACAGTCTGGTCAAAGTAACGACAGCTCAAATCAATAGTTGTGTACGACTACCATACATACCAAGTAATTTGCTAAAAAAATAGCCAATTTAGTCAGTAAAATCTGACGAATTAGTCTCATTGAATTAACTCAAGTGACTCATAATTCGTTCAGTTAAAAAACTGATGATTTTATAAATTTAGCGAAACTATCGACTAGTTGTATAAAATTATATCCATCTCCATAATAAGGAGTTTAAATTAAGGGTGCGACGAAATAAGTTAAAACCCAGACTCTATAAGCAACCTCCCCCTACATCACTGACTATCAAACAGTTTTAATCCTTATTAATTGAAGTGATGCAAAAGCTAATTTTAACTATTTTTTATCAGTTTAATCCTTGGCATAGCAGCATTGGTGGGATTCAAACCGTCATCCGCTCCTTTATCAAATATGCTCCCAGTGAGTTCGAGGTGCGGTTGGTGGGAACAGGAGACCTGGCTTCAGCTTCCGGTGTATGGCAAGAAGGGGAACTAGCGGGTCGAGCTATTCAATTTATGCCTTTGTTTCCTCTTGAAGATGACAATGTTAGGCGCTTAATACCCACGACAGTGAAGTATACGACTGCCCTGTTTGGTCGTTCCTTGGCATCGGATTTTATGCATTTTCATCGCATCGAACCCAGCTTAGCAGCCCTCAATTGGTCTGGAGAGAAGACGCTGTTTGTACACAATGATATTGCCAAGCAGATGAATCCTGCAACGGCTAATAATGGCATTCTATGGCAGCGTTTTTCTGCAAGCTATTTTGCCCTCGAACGCTTACTGGTTAAGCAATTTAGCCAAATTTTTTCCTGCAATACTGAATCAGCTAAGTTTTATCAACAGCGTTATCCAGCGATCGCAAATCGTGTTGCTTATCTGAAAAACACCGTTGATGAGGAGGTGTTCTATGCCCTAGACCAAAAGGAACGAAAACAAAGACGCAAAGCTCTAGCCCAGGAGCATAATTTGCCTGAACAGAGCCGTTTTATCCTCTTCGCCGGTCGTCTGCATCCTCAGAAAGACCCGATGTTACTGATACAGGCGATGGCAGCTTTATATAGTCCCAATGTTCACTTACTGATTGCTGGGGATGGGGAGTTAAGGGATGAACTCCGTGCTGAAATTTGCTCTCTTGGGTTGTCTAAGCGAGTGACTATGCTTGGAGCAGTAGGTCAGGAAAAACTAGCAGACTTATACCGTGTCTGTAGTGTTTTTGTTTTGACTAGCGTTTACGAGGGACTACCCTTGACTGTCCTTGAGGCTCTCGCCTGTGGAACACCTGTAGTGACCACGAATTGTGGTGAAACTCCCAAATTTCTGGGTGCTGACAGTGGGATTGTTTGCAAAGAGCGTACTGCAGTTGCGATCGCAGATAGTTTGGGTAAAGTCTTGCACCATCCAGAGAATTATCCAGCCTCCTCCTGTGTGCGCACCGCTCAACCCTATAGTGCTCGCACAGTTGTCAGCAGTGTGTATGAGGAAATGCTGCACCGTGCTCACCAACGGTCTCTGTAATCCCTGTCTAATCGGCTGCCTTTAATCACGATAGAGCAGTCAAACTTACATACTCAGGATGTCATCACCACTTAATTAGTCTGCCGAAGAGTATTGTAAAAGAGGAAACTAGAAGTAATGAAAATTGCTGTAATTGGAGCCAAAGGAGTACCTGTTAAGCAAGGTGGCATTGAACGTTACTGCACAGAACTCTATCCCAGAATCGTTGCCCAGGGTCATTCGGTAGATTTATTTGCACGGTCGTCCTACACCGAATCGACCGGTTTTTCATCCTCTGACTACAAAGGTGTTCGAGTAATCTCTCTACCCTCGATAGAATTCAGAGGAATAGATGCTTTGGCTAATGCTGCCCTGGCAGCGATTATCTCCAGTGGCAAACGCTACGACATCATTCATTTCCATGCCCTAGGTCCAGCTGTGTTCTGTTGGCTCTCCAAAATTGCCTCTTCTGCAAAGATTGTGGTTACCTGTCAGGGATTGGACTGGCAACGAGCCAAGTGGGGAAAATTGTCCAGTGGGTTAATTCGTTTGGGGGAAAGGAATGCAGTGTACTCTTCCCATGAGTTAGTCGTAGTCTCACAAGCACTCCAAAATTACTTTCTCAACACCTATAGCAAAAATACAATCAATATTCCCAATGCTCCAGGGATTTACCCAGAGTCAGACCCCAAATTTCCCTATGGTAAATTCCTAGGTCTAAACCCGGGGCGTTACATTCTGTTCTTGGGCAGGCTTGTACCGGAAAAACGACCTGATCTACTCATCAAAGCTTTCCAACGGCTCAAATCTAACAGTTGGAAACTGGTGATTGCTGGTGGTGATAGTGACACTCATAACTACATCGCCAACCTACATGAGTTGGCAGGCACAAATCAAGACGTCTTATTCGTTGGTGAACTCCATGGAAGTCGCTTAGCCGAGATTGTTCGGGGCGCAGGGTTGTTTGTTCTGCCTTCGGATTTAGAAGGATTACCGCTGGTGATGCTAGAGGCAATGCAGGAAGGGATTCCAGTGCTCGCTAGCGATATCCCTCCCCATCAGCAATTGATTGGTCAACAACGAGGTCTACTTTTCCGAGCAGGAGACGTAGACTCTTGTGCTCAAAGTCTAGAAAGGGCGATCAGCCAACCTCAAAAGTTAGCGGACATGGCCAAGAAGGCACAAGACCATGTAGCCACTTACTATAACTGGGACAAAATTACTGCTGATAACTTGAGACTCTATCAAAAACTCTGTGCGTCGTCTGATGCCAAATTTAGTCTCACGCTCCCCTTTGTCAAAAACCAGTAAAACCACAGAGTTTCGTCAACGTTATGGACACAAGCCTTTCATCACTACCATTAGCCTTAAGGCGGCGGCTTTTGCCAGCCCTTGTTACCTTTACATCCGTAATTGGTGGAGCGATTGCCTATGTGGTTGTTACTCCACCAGTGTACCAAGTGAAAGCACGGCTGATGCTGGACAATAAAAAGGTGAGTGTATCTGAGTTGGGTCGTAACCTCAGCCAAGTCCCTGCTAATACACCCGGTGGAGCTAACCCGATTGCAACTCAAGCAGAACTAGTGGGGTCAGAACGGGTTCTTCAGCGAGCACTTGAGAAGATTGCTCTACTGGGCAGTTCACAAGAAGAACTAACCATAGACACACTCCGTGAGGATTTAAAGGTAAAAATTGTGCCTGCCACCAATATTCTTGAGCTAAGCTATCAGGGTCAAAATCCAGAATTGGCAACCACGGTGATCAATGCTGTCGCTAACGCAATGGTTTCCGAAAGTGCTGAAGGGATTCGTTCAGAAGCTAGAGCTGTGCGGGAATTTTTGGAGAAAGAAGTACCATTACGGCGTAAAGAGGTGGCAGCAGCAGAAGCAGCGTTAAACAAATTTAAACAGACCACTGGTTTAGTTTCTCCCGAGGAACAAACACAACTTTTAATCAGGAGTTTAGCTACTTTAGAAGACCAAGAACGTGCTGTTTCTATTCAACTCCAAGACGCTAAAACCCGTAGCCAAGAACTCCAGACAATAACCAGTCTGAATAATACTCAGAATGCTTACATTGCTGGACGTATTGGTCAAGATCAAGAACTCCAAGCCTTACGAGCTCAGCTAGTTAACTTGGAGCAGGAGTTAGCCAAAGCGCGATCGCGTTTAACTGATCAGAATCCAGCGGTGATATCACTGGTTCAGGAGCGGTATCAACTTCTTACCCTCTACAATCAAAAACTTTCTCGTCTGTTACCGACTAATCAGCCCACTAATCAAATTATTCCCCCTGGTGATGTGGCCTCTGATCAGTTGAGCCAGAACTTTACCTCTAGATTTATTTTAGCTGAAACAGAACGGTCGGCACTGGAACAAAAGCTCTACCTGGTGCAGACTGAGCGCATTAAACTCCAGGATCGTCTTGGTCAAATACCAGTTCTACGGCAACCCTTTGCTACCTTAGTTCGCCGACAAGAAGAAGCAATTGCCTCTCTTAAACTCCTCCAAAACAAACTCGAAGAAGCACGGATTGCAGAAGCACAACTAGTTAACAATATTCAAATTATTGAGCGGGCAAAACTTCCTTCATTATCCCAGCAACTCAATCCAAAAGTGTTAGTGGTGCTGGTGATTGCTACTGCGGCTGGAATTGCTCTAGCTGTCGGTATGGTGCTGCTGCTGGAGGTAATGGATAATACCCTACACGATGCCTCGGAAGCAGAGGCACTGCTGAAGCTACCTAGGCTGGGGGTATTACCGAAGATGCCTGCTCAAGCACTAAGTCTTGAACAACCGAACCGATTCTTAGCAGATATTAGGTTAATGGAGCCTTACCGCCTGCTCCTGACAACCATGGAGTTACGTGCTCAGAAGAGGTTACAGCTGATTGTGGTCAGCAGTGCTGTTTCGGGAGAGGGTAAGTCAGTGGTAGCTTCCCACTTGGCTGCGGTTTCAGTAAGATTTTCTCGCCGGACATTGATTATTGATGCCGACTGGCGTCACCCAATGCAGCAGGATTTGTTTGGCTTACCTCCTCAGCCAAAGGTTACAGATTTAATTGACAGGAATCAAACCTGGCTGTCGGCAGTGCAACCCACAGCGATCGCAAACCTTTCAATTTTGACCTGTAGTGAGCTGCCTTCTGGTTCGGCTACCTTCCTACAGTCACAGGTGATGAAGTCTATTTTGGCCGCAGCCGCAGATCATTATGACCTAGTCATTGTAGACACCCCACCAGTTAGTAGTTTTGCTGATGCCCATAGCTTGAGTCGGTATAGTGATGGATTGGTGATAGTCACACGTCCCAACTTTACCCAGAAAGATATGCTACTACAGACAGTATCCGAATTGAAAGATAGTAGCACTCCCATACTGGGGTTTGTTGTCAATGGGATAAGCGATCGCACTCAACAGTACTATTCCTATTCCTTGGATAGTTACCAGCTTCAATCCCAATCCAGGCAGACCAATGGCAAAGAAGCCAGCAATAATAATTGTGCTCTTGTATCCAGGGGGGTTGATCATGCAGATTCATAACCCCTGGAATCCTTCCTCTCGTCTGACCTTTTGGCTGGGACTGGCAGGTGTGCCCATTGGTTTAGCCGTTGGCTTTCTCGCAGGTACTCAGCCGAGTTTGCTTGGTTTAGGGTTGGTTGCAGTAGCTGTGGTGGTTTACTTCTTTGCCCGGTTTGAGCAAGCTGTACTGGGGCTATTGATCTTGCGTAGCTGTCTTGATACTTTCTCAGATCAGGGGGTACCAGCTGCCTTCGCCGTTGGGGTTATTGGTCTGACTTTGGTCTATGTGACCGTAAGGTTATTAACCGGTCAGATTGTTCAGACCGATCGGTTTTGGTGGTTCCTCGCAAGCTGGGTGGTGCTACAAGGCTTATGGGTAGTATTGCTACCGTTAGGAGGACTAGGACTAGATGGCTCCTATTTTTCCACTGCTATCCGGGAATGGGTACGCCTATTGTCTTGGCCGATCGTCTACCTACTAGTTATGCAGCTCAAGGACAGGCTTCCACCTCAAAAAGTTATAAATCTGCTGTTTCTTGGTCTGGTCATGCCCCTTACTGTTGCTTCAATCCAGATCCTCTTGCCTGACTCACTTCTTCCTGAACTGATCAAACCATCAGGGTATAGCCTTTCTGCTTCCTTAGAAGTCACTGCTCGGATCAACGGCACTCTCGGTCACTCCAATACCTTTACCACTTTCCTATTTTTGTTCCTTGGTTTGACCTACTGGAAACATAATCAGGCAAAGGAATCTAAGCCTTGGCTTCTGCTGTTAGGTCTACTGGCTTTTTTCTTCGTGAGTACCAAGGCTCTATTTGGGTTGATGATGCTGGCTGCTTTTATCGTCTTTTTGATTGCACCCAGATTGAGCCTGGTTAATCTGATCGGAGGAATCGTCTTGTTTGCCTTAATTATCAGCTTGTTTGGCAGTACAGAGTTTGGACAAGAACGCCTCGGGTCTATCGCTCAAACACCACTTGGTAATCCAGATATCGATATTTGGAAGGCAATTGTGCTGTCCCAGGGAGATGGTAATAGTTTCAACTGGCGGCTGGCGCAATGGACATATCTCCTAGAGCAATGGAGACACTTCCCAATCTTGGGTTATGGTCTCGGAACTAACACATTCATCAGTAGTAATGGCCTCGAACCCCACAATGACTATGTGCGTGTCCTGGTAGAACAAGGAATTGTAGGTATGATTAGTTTTTTCACTTTTTTGGGTATTCAGATTGTGCGTCTTGTCAAGTTAATTAGAGCAGCTCCTTCTGGTAGTCAACAACAAGCTTTGTGTTCAATACTATTGCCGATTATTCTAGCAATACCTGTGGGAATGTTGACTGATAATATTTGGACTCATACCACTCTGTTTTTCTACTGGTGGACTCTGTTTGCAATAGTTGGTTGGAACTGGGATAAACCAAACACTGAACAAAATACAATTTGAGCTAAAACCATTTAAATAAATTACTTGAAAGGGAGATAACTCAGATTTTTAGTAAAGGGAAGCAGGGTAAACGCATCTAAATTTTATAAGCCTTACTCAGAAACTATTTCAAGATTGAATAGTATAAATAAATATTGTCTTAATCTAATATATGTTAGGCATTTTAAAATAAGATTAGTTTACCCTGATTTTGGAAAACAAATTGACCGATGAATGTCAAAAAATACTATATTTTAGGTATTGAAAGCAATATAATCTAATAAATATAATCTTCCAATAAATAACCAAAAATTACCAATTAACTAGTTTTTAACCGTAACTTATGATGAATAGTATGACTCAAAAACTTTTAACTTGTGATGTCAAACCTCATATACCCACTAAAACCGAACGCTCCTACAGAGTTGTTATAGTCCATCCCAGTGCAGGAGTGAACTGGAGTGGTGGCACCGAAACCTTTGCGATCGAGCTTAGTGATCACCTTAGTTCTTATTTTGAGGTGGAATTGTTAGCAGGGGCTCCCTGTAGTTCTTTTTACTACCCTGCTGGTGGCATCCCTCGTACAAAAGCCCGTCACCTTCTAGGTAATCCTTTGGTTAACTCAGTGTTCAGGAGCTTCTCTACTCACCCTGATATCGTCATTGAACACTTGAGTAGTTTTCTTCCCTGTGCGATGCGACTGTTAAGGAAGCCAGCTGACTTAATCTTTCCTTGCAATGACTATGGCGGTTTGGCCATGGCAGCTTTTGTACGAGGACTGATTGGCACACCTATTCTGTTTAAGGCAGACACTGGTTTGACTGGCGATGGCAAATCACTGGCGCGAAGCGTTCGATTTCGTCCCAATCATCTGGTCGTTTTCTCTGAGACAATGGCTGACTTTGTTGATAAACAGCGTCCTAATCAGCCTGTGACAATTATTCCCAACGGCGTAAATATAGATCAATTCAAGCCAGAGGGAAATCAGATCAACCTAGGTTTGAACAAGCCGATTGTCTTGTGTGTTGCTTCTTTAAACCGTAACGATCACAAACGGGTTGAACTGGCAATTAGAGCGATCGCAAAGCTTCCTTATGGCAGTCTTCTAATTTGTGGCGATGGACCTGAGCGTGCGTATTTTCAAGCATTAGGTGAGGAATTGTTGGGAGCTAATCGCTTTGCCATACAGACCTTTCCCTTCAATCAAATGCCTGAGGTTTATCGGTGCGCAGATGCATTTACCCTACCTTCCATTGATGAACCATTCGGACAAGCCTACATACAGGCAATGGCCTGCGGTTTACCAGTAGTTGCTACTGATGATGATATCCGCCGTTACCTTATAGCTGATAGCGGAATTTTATGTGATGTAACAAATTTAGATGCTTATGCTGAAGCGATCGCACAAGTTTTGAGCAAAGATTGGAAAACTAAAGCTAGACAGAATGCCATGCGTTTTAGCTGGGATATGGTTGCTCTAAGCTATCGGGATTTAATCATGCAAATGATTAGCCAGTCTAGGAAAGACTAATAGCTCCGATACAATAGTGGCTCTACCAAACATAGTAGGCAATCAGCATGGAAAAAATTCCATAATTTATTTTGCTGATTATAGAGTCCGATTTCCAATATGAACTCCAACTATTTCTATGGTTTCTTGAACAATGGCCAAGTAAATCTATTGCTGATCATCTTTATTTTTAATAACAAAACACATTTCATGAGATTCAGCGCTGCGCCTTACCTTGGCGAAGGAAGGCGCACCAATAGAATAGATAGTTTTTTATTTTGGTTTTTATTATACCTTTATGTATCGGGGGTAGTAGTGGGAATATTTTTTAAAAAAATATTTCAAAGCGCCATGTTTTTTGAATTTAAAAAGCTCACCAAGTTTATAACTTATAAGCGCGTTTATATCTAGGTTGCAAACACAATTATTAATGCTATTTATTACCTTTAATGCTAAGCTTTTAGCTTTGATTATCTCAAATTAATATAATGTACAATTTTAAATTGTTGATATTATTTTTACTATATTTTTTTTGCTAAAACAACAATAGTATTATAGTAATGATAATTTAATTTTGGTTTTTTATAATTTATAAAAATTAAAAGAAATAGCCGTAAATAATTTGCCATTAATAATTTAATTCACAGCATTTAATATAACCTAATAAATGCAATAAATCCAATATTAAATAAGTCAAAAATCTAGATTGACATCTCAAATACAAACGCTATATAGAGTATTAATTTAATTTAACCATATTGAAAAAAACTTCCTTGACTAGATAAAACTTACAGTATATACCACTCAATGCTAATTAATAAGTTCAAGCAACTATCATCGGGCGAATTTATTCGCAATGCTAGTTGGATGGGAATAGCAGAGCTAGTCAATCGTCTCTCCCGTCTAGCTACAACAGTTACTTTAGCTCGTATGTTTACTCCTCAAGATTACGGACTAGTATCTGCTATTTATACTACCTTTGAATTTGGCAATGTTCTAATCCTAAAAACTGGGACAGAATCCAAAATTATTCAGGCTAGTGAACAAGAGCTAGAAGCTGTATGCAATACATCCTACTGGCTTAATTGGATTTTTTGTGGTTCGCTGTTTGTGATCCAATCTCTTGCTGCATTTCCCATTGCTAATTTTTATGGAAATAACCAACTAGTTTTGCCCATAATCACTGTCGCATTCATCTATCTCATGATGCCATTATTTACAGTTCAATCTGCAATGATTAGGCGAGATAATCGACTAAAAGTTACAGCTTTTGCTAATGCCTGCCAGGCGATAATCGGGAATATCATAACTGTAATCTTAGCTATATTAGGCATGGGAGTATGGGCTGCAGTTTGGGCAATGGTTTTATCGACTCCGGTGCATATATTAATTAATTACCGACATCATCCTTGGCGAGCCCCTACATCCTTAAAGCTTGAGCAGTGGAAGTCAGTCCTTAGTTTCAGCTGCAAAATAGTTGGGGTTGAGTTACTAGAAAAGCTTAGGTCAAATCTCGACTACTTACTCGTTGGTGGCTTTCTAGGTGTTGAGGCACTGGGACTATATTTCTTTGCCTTCAATGCTGGCTTAGGAATTAGCCAAAATGTCATAAAATTATTTACTTCCTCTGTATTTCCTTATCTTTGTGCAGTCAGAGAAAATTTAAGCCAACTTAAGAAGCGGTATTTTAGTAGTCTGAAAACCACCGCTATCATTGTATTACCCCTCATTCTGCTCCAGGCAAGTCTAGCTCCCCTCTACGTACCAATTGTTTTTGGACAGAAGTGGGTAGTCGCAATTCCGATTTTGATACTTATTTGTCTTTCGGCTCTGCCCCTTCCTTTTACTAATACTACAACTGAGCTACTCAATGCTGTCGGTAAAACTAAGCTAAATCTTTATTGGAATTTGATTTATACTGTCATATTTTCTACTTGCTTACTTCTAGCTGTTAACTGGGGAATTGTTTGGGTAGCTGGTGCAGTACTCATTTGTCAATTGCTGACGCCTATTTTTACTATTTGGGCTATTAGATATGTATTTAAATAAAAACTATATAAATAAATTAAAAATAAATCTGAAATATTGCTCCGGTAGAGGTTGAAGCTCAACTAAGGTTATATAGCGCTACGCTTAGCGTCAGAAGTCAGCAGTAAACTATGACTTTCGGAGTTTATGAATGTCATTAATTGAATGCCTAATGCTAGATATAGCCTTAATTTATATAGTTTAAAAATCTATAAAAAATTATCAAATAAATTACCATATAAGCAAGTACTTATTAGTAATAATTAAGGTAAAAAAATAATGTCAAAATCTAAACAATTAAAGCTTATACAAGTTTTTAGTGATTGCTAATAAAACCCTGAAAACACTCTATTTTAAGGGTTGGCAGTTCAAGTATTTTTACAAAATTGACCTGCTATCCAAAACCTCAAAACCCTTACAGACTTAAATCTTTGGTTCTCAAAAAAAACTTTTATAAAAACTATGCCTTCAAAACGATTTGGGTCTCCTTTAGAGCCTCAAATGCCCACGAAAACTAAACGCTCTTACAAAGTTGCCATAGTCCATCCCAGTGCAGGAGTCAACTGGAGTGGTGGCACCGAAAACTTTGCCATTGAGCTTAGTGATCACCTTAGTTCTTATTTTGAGGTGGAATTGTTAGCAGGAGCTCCCTGTAGTCCTTTTTACTATCCTGCTGGTGGCATCCCTCGTACAAAAGCTCGTCACCTCCTAGGTAATCCTTTGGTTAACTCAGTGTTCAGGAGCTTCTCTACTCACCCTGATATCGTCATTGAACACTTGAGTAGTTTTCTTCCCTGTGCGATGCGACTGTTAAGGAAGCCAGCTGACTTAATCTTTCCTTGCAATGACTATGGCGGTTTGGCCATGGCAGCTTTTGTACGAGCACTGATTGGTACACCGATTCTGTTTAAAGCACACACTGGTTTGACTGGCGGTGGACAATCACTGGCGCGAAGCCTTAGATTTCGTCCCAATCATGTTGTGGTTTTCTCTGAGACAATGGCTGACTTTGTTGATAAGCAGCGTCCTAATCAGCCTGTCACAATCATTCCCAATGGCGTAAATATGGATCGATTCAAGCCAGAAGGAAATCATCTCGACCTAGGTTTGAACAAGCCGATTGTCTTGTGTGTTGCTTCTTTGAATCGTAACGATCACAAACGGGTTGAACTGGCAATTCAAGCGATCGCAAAGCTTCCTTATGGCAGTCTTCTGATTTGTGGCAATGGACCAGACCGTGAATATTTTCAAACTCTGGGTGAGCAATTGCTGGGAGCTAATCGCTTTGCCATACAGACCTTTCCCTTCAATCAAATGCCTGAGGTTTATCGGTATGGGGATCTATTTACCCTCCCTTCTATCGATGAACCATTTGCCAATGCTTACCTGCAAGCAATGTCTAGCGGTTTAGGAGTTGTTACTACTGATGATGAGATTCGTCGCTATATGATTGGCGACGCTGGAATTGTGTGTGATGTCACCGATCCAGATGTCTATGCTGGAGCGATCGCACAGGCTTTGACCAAAGATTGGGAAACTAAGGCTAGACAGAATGCCATGGGTTTTAGCTGGGATATGGTTGCTCTACGCTATCGGGATTTAATCATGGAAATGATTAGCCAGTCTAGGAAAGACTAATAGCTCCGATGAAATAGTTAACTATTTGCTACTTTTACCAAAATATTATGAACCGAAGTTACCGATTATCTGTTGCATTTTAGCACAATTAATCTGTCCTATTATTGTTGCGATTTAATTTAATTTTTATGAAATTAGTTTGATTAACTAACTTAATTCAGGAATTTGAATATGCCAAAAGTTACTGTTGTTATTCCAGCATATAATGCTATGGAATACCTCCCGAAAACAGTGGAGAGTGTTTTAGCACAAACTCTTGCTGAGTTTGAGTTACTGATTATCAACGATGGTAGTTCAGACCACATCGTTGAATGGGCATCTCAAATAGCAGACCCCCGAGTCAAACTGATTTCCCAAGAAAATCAGGGGGTTTCTGTAGCCCGAAATACAGGCATCACCCAGGCTGAAGGAAAATATATAGCCTTCTTAGATGCAGATGATTTATGGAAGCCCACTAAACTTGAAAAACAGGTAAGCTATTTAGAAAAATATCCAGAAGCAGGTCTAGTGTATACCTGGACAGCTCTAGTTGATCAGCAAGGTAAACCCACACATAGCATTATAGCTTTCCATCAACAAGGAAATGTCTGGGAGCAAATTCTGGTGGTTAACATTATTGGCAATGGCAGCTCAGCTATGGTTCGTCGGAGTTGCTTTGAGACTGTCGGAATGTTCGACCCCAAATTATCTAGCGCTGCTGATCGAGATATGTGGATTCGGATTGCAGCTAACTATCTCTTTGCCGTGGTCAAAGAACCATTAACTCTTTGGCGACAGCATCCCAGTAGCATGTCTAAAAGCCGTGAGGAAATGATCCAGGATTCACGTCAGGCCATAGAAAAAAATTTCCAATCTGTTCCCTCTGAGTTGTTGTACTTGCGTAACCGGAGTTATAGCTACTTAAATCTCTACCAAGCTTGGAATTCAGTGGATCAGGGAAACTACCAAGAAGCAATGCATTTCCGTAGACAAGCTTTCTTGCACTATCCACAAATGCGCTATTCAGAGAGCTATATTCGCCTGAGTTTAGCAATTATGTTAATCCGCTGGTTTGGACCTCATGGGTACGACAGCGTGCGATCGCTTACCCAAAACCTGCGTCAACTAGCTTTGGGTATTTCAACTTAATCTTTTCTGTAATCGAAGACGAATTGCTAAAACCTTTAGAATACTACGCTAAATCATTCCCTATTCCCTATTCCCTATTCCCTATTCCCTATTCCCTGCACCCAGCCCTTAGGATTAACAATAAAGCATGAATCAACTCAGAATCCTATCGCCATTACTTAAATTTTATCCTTGGGTTTTGCCATTAATTATCACCTTAGGAGTATTCTCTTCTTTGGCAGAAGGATTTAGTATTAGTTTATTTATTCCTCTTCTGGAAAGTTCTGGTAATATAGGCTCTCAAGTCTTCCAAAATAGCTTTGTATTAAATAATATCGAGCAAATCGTTATTGATCTGCCAAGGGAAGCTCGGATTTTAGTTATTGCTTTCTCTATATTCATAATACTTTTATTAAAAAACTTAATTGTTTATATAAATAAAAGTTTAGTGTCTTGGCTTTACCTTAAGATTAACCATCGGTTACGATCCAGTGTTTTTAATCAGCTTCTGAAAGTTAGTTATTCTTTTTTAGAAACGAATCAATCAGGGAATTTACTCAACACACTGACTGAGCAAACCTGGCGGAGTTGTGAGGCTCTATCGCATTTTTTTAACCTGACAATTAATGTTTGTACCATTTCTGTATTTGTAATTCTGTTACTGTTAATATCGTGGGAACTAACCCTTTTAGTTGCTGCTGGATTAGTACTAATTTCCCTCAGTATCAAGTTTGTGACAGGCTCAGTAAATGACAGAGGGAAACAAGCTGTGCAGGCTAATTCTGCCGTTGCTTGCCTGATGTTGGAAGGGTTTTCTGGAATGAAGGTGATTCGGGCTTTTGGCCATGAATCCTATGAGCAGAAGCGTTTTGATGTGGCATCAAATCACTTAAGTAATACTTTACTAAAGATTCAGCTTTTCGCTAAAGTTGTCAATCCCCTCTCTGAAGTACTCTCGACAATTCTACTTCTATGCATTCTAGTGATTGCACTGCTTCATAACCAAGCTACCCTACCGACCTTACTAACGTTTCTATTTATGCTCTATCGTCTACAACCTCAGGTGAAACAGTTAGATAGTGCTCGTGTGGAACTTGCTGCGTTGACAAGTGCTGTAGAAGACGTCATGTATCTTTTGAATCCCTCTGATAAACCTTATATTCATTCTGGTCATACTCCTTTTAAAGGTCTCAGACAAGAAATCTCTTTTGAATCTGTTACCTTTCACTACAACCCCTCAGAAAAACCTGCACTTAAGACTATTTCAATTGCTATCCCACAAGGTAAAACCATTGCCTTAGTAGGCTCTTCAGGTGCAGGTAAATCCACAATTATTGACTTAATTTACCGTTTTTATGACCCGACAGAGGGACAGATTTATGTAGATGGTTGTCCCTTGCAACAGCTGGATCTAGCTGACTGGCGCAGCCGAATTGCCTTGGTTAGTCAGGAAATTCATATGTTTAGTACAACAATAGGGGAAAACATTGCCTATGGTCGGCTGGATGCTACAGAAGACAAAATTAGAGCAGCAGCCAAACTTGCCCATGCCCATGAATTTATCAGTGAATTACCTGAAGGTTATGATACCAAGGTAGGAGACCGGGGAATTCGACTCTCAGGAGGTCAGCGACAGCGTATCGCTTTGGCTCGTGCTATTGTTCGCGACCCAGAAATTCTGATTCTCGATGAGGCAACTAATGCTCTCGATAGTGTTTCCGAGAACTTGATCCAAGAGGCGCTAAATAATCTTAGTCAAAATCGAACGGTGATTGTTATTGCCCATCGCCTCTCTACCATTGAACAAGCTGATCAGATCTTGGTGTTGAACCAGGGACAGGTGATCGAACATGGGAAGTTTCAGGATTTATTGAAGCTCAATGGATTCTTTACTGAACTCTATCGCTTGCAAAATCGCTATGTCCACATTTGATAAAACCAAGTCAGCTGTCTATCTCCTACATCATTAATTAGACATTGACTTGATTGGATAAATACTAATATTAGTAAGAATAATATCTGTACTAATTTAATGACTTATTTGGATTAAAAGCTATTATATTTAATCAATAAAAATCATAAATAAAATCAAAAAAGATTTGTTTGCTGTTCCCTACTCCCTGCTCCCTGCTCCCTGTTCCCTGTCACCTGTTACCTGTTCCCTTTGCTAGATAAATTTTGTATAAATTAATCAGATGAATAGCCAACCATTAGTTTCTGGAATTACGACTTTCTTAAACGCTGATAAGTTCATTGAAGAAGCAATAGAAAGTGTACTTGCGCAAACCTATGATCATTGGGAACTGCTGCTGGTAGATGACGGCTCCACCGATAACAGTACTGCCATTGCCCAACGGTATGTGGAAAAATATCCTGACCAGATACGTTATCTAGAACACCAAGATCACGAAAATCGCGGCAGGAGTGCCTCCCGTAATTTAGGTATTCGTAATGCTAAGGGTAAGTACATTGCTTTCCTAGATGCTGATGATATCTGGCTACCTCAGAAACTCCAAAAACAAATAGCAATTTTGGAGTCTCATCCAGAGGCTGCTATGGTCTATGGAAATACTTTGTATTGGCACAGCTGGACTAGCCATCCTCAAGACAGTCAGCGGGACTACATGCCAGAACTGGGAGTTCAACTCAATACTCTGATACAGGCACCAACCCTACTTAAATTCTTGATACAAGGTGGAGGCGCTGTCGCCTGTATCTGCAGCTTTGTGATAAAACGGCAGATTGTCGAAGAAGTCGGTGGCTTTGAAGAGACATTCCCAGGTCTTTATGACGATCAGGTCTTTTTAGCGAAAATATTCCTGAACACCCCTGTGTTTGTGGAAAGTGGATGTTGGGAAAAGTATCGTCAGCATAAAGATTCTATTTGTCATACGTTCCAAGATACAAAACAAGAATATAGGGCTCGTCGGACTTTCTTGAATTGGTTAAAGAAATATCTGTCTAAAGAAAGCTTCAAAAACCCTAAACTTTGGTCTGCTCTACAAAAGGAGCTATGGCGATATAATCATCCAACTTTGCAGTATTGGAAAAATCGTATTCGATATTTTGTAAAACCTATGAAAAAACAGTTGAAAGCACAATTGCAACCAATAGCAAAGCTAACATTGCCTGCCTCTACATACCGTTGGTTATACGATATATTCCATGGTCGTCTACCAGTAGGATCGGTAAATTTTGGTAGCTTGCGGCGGGTTACACCTATCAGTCGGGAGTTTGGCTATGACCGTGGTCTTCCCATAGACCGCTACTACATCGAAAAATTTCTGGCTCACCGCAGTAAGGACATCCAAGGACGAGTCTTAGAAATTGGAGAAAACACCTACACCTGTCGTTTCGGAGCAGACCAGGTCACAAAAAGCGATGTACTGCATGTCGTGGAAGGCAATCCCGAAGCCACCTTTGTGGGAGACTTGACCAACGCTGATCATATCCCGTCAGAAACTTTCGACTGCGTCATCCTGACACAAACCCTACACCTAATCTACGATATGGGGACTGCTTTAGGCACACTGCACCGAATCCTTAAGCCTGGTGGAGTCTTGCTGGTCACTTTTCCGGGAATCAGCCAAATCGTTAAATGCGACTGGGGTGATGATTGGTGTTGGGCCTTGACCTCTCAATCAGCACGCTTGCTATTTGAAGAACTATTTCCGAAAACAAACGTTCACGTTGAAGCCCATGGCAATGTACTGGCAGCGATCGCATTTTTGCAGGGACTAGCCATGGAGGAGTTGAGCCAGAAAGAACTTGATTACCGAGACCGCGAGTATCAAGTCTTAATTACGGTCAGGGCAGTCAAAGGGGAGGTGACATCATGACTATAACGGAGGTTAGCAGATGGCCTCTTTCTGTATACCGCTGGCTACGAGAAATATGGCACGGTCGTCCACCAGTGGGATGGGTAAACCTTGGTAGCCTAGGACGAGTCAAGCCGATCAGCTCTGACTTTGGTCTAGATCGCGGTTTACCTATTGACCGATATTATATTGAGCATTTTCTTGCGCGTCATGCTCAGGATATTAAAGGACACGTACTAGAGATTAAAGAACCTCTCTACACTCACAAATTCGGTGGCGATCGCGTCACCAAGAGTGACGTGCTTCATGTGGAAGAAGGTAATCCCCAAGCCACAATTGTGGCAGATTTAACCAAGGCTGACCATCTACCATCCGACACCTTCGACTGCATTATCCTAACTCAAACTCTCCCATTCATCTACGATGTGCCAGCCGCCCTCAAAACCCTCCACCGCATTCTCAAACCCAGTGGTGTCCTACTCGCCACTGTTCCAGGCATCACCCAAATCAGCTGTGATGATATGAATCGCTGGGGTCAATACTGGAGTTTCACTACTCTGTCAACTCAGCGGCTTTTTAAGGAAGCCTTTCAAGAAACCCCAGTGCAGGTTGAAGCCCAAGGCAATGTGTTGAGTGCGATCGCATTTCTGCACGGCTTAGTCACTGAGGAATTGCCCCAGGAACAACTCAACTATCACGACCCTAACTACCAGGTCTTAATTACGGCTAGAGTTGTCAAGGAGCTGAAACCATGAGCATAGGCAAGGTCAGTAGGAAATTGGAACAGACAGCCTGGCGGCTCAAAAATAAAATCATGCCAGGTGTACTGATCTTAATGTACCACCGTGTGGCTGAAGTAGATTCAGACCCTTGGTCTCTATGTGTAACCCCAGAGCATTTTGCTGAACATCTAGAGGTTTTACGAAAACATAGTTACCCTCTGAGTCTACAGCAATTGACACAAACAATTCGCGATCACCAGCCTATAAAGCGGTCAGTTGTTATCACCTTTGATGACGGCTATGCTGATAATTTTTACAATGCTAAACCATTGTTGAAACGCTATCATATTCCCGCAACAGTTTTTGTAACAACTGGAGGAATTGGGCATAGGCGTGAATTCTGGTGGGATGAACTAGATAGACTATTATTACAACCTGGTATATTACCGGAAATACTTGAATTAACTATCAACGACAGTACCTATACATGGGAATTAGGCAAAGCAGCCTATTACAGTCAAGCTGATTACCAATTTTATCGCCATTGGAGTGCTGCAGGAAAAGAAGATCCCAGCCTTCGCCATACCCTCTATCGCTCCCTTTATCAACTGCTATATCCTTTATCTACCCACAAGCGAGAAAAGGTGATAGAGGCAATCAGGGTTTGGGCTTATGCTCAACCAATTGGTCGCTCGACCCATCGCTCTATGTCTCGTGAGGAACTGTTGGCACTCGAAGAAGGGGGACTGATTGAAGTGGGGGCTCACACAGTAACCCACCCATTTCTTTCTAAACTTCCAGTAGCTTCTCAGCAGGATGAAATCCAACAAAGCAAACACTATCTTGAGGAAATCCTAGGGCATCCAGTTACAAGCTTTTCCTATCCCCATGGGGATTACACCGCTGACACTATTTCTATTATCAAAGAAGCTGGATTTACCTGCGCCTGTTCTAGTGTTGTTGACCGGGTTCAGGAACATAGCAACTCTTTTCTGTTACCTCGTGTTGAGGTTCATAATTGGAACGGAAAAACCTTTGCTCGTTGGTTGTCAAGATGGCTTTAATTATGAGTAACAAACCCCTAGTTTCAACTATCATCATTTTCTTAAACCCTGAACCATTTCTTCAAGAAACCATTGAGAGTGTTTTTGCTCAAACTTACGACAACTGGGAACTACTCCTGGTCGATGATGGTTCCACTGATGGTAGTACAGAAATAGCCTTGCAGTATGCTCGCAAATATCCAGAAAAGGTGCGCTATTTCGAACACGAGGGTCACCAGAATCGCGGCATGAGTGCCACGCGCAATCTGGGTATCCGCCATGCCAAAGGTGAATATATTGCTTTTTTAGATGCTGATGACATTTGGTTACCAAATACTTTAACAGAGCAAGTTGTCCTGTTGAATGCTCATCCCGAGGCTGCCATGGTCTACGGACCAATTAAATGGTGGTATAGCTGGACTGGAAATCCTGAAGACCAACAAAGCGATCGCGTGGAAAAAATTCGTGTGCAAACCGATACTCTGATCAATCCACCAAACCTATTTCTTCTTTTATTACAACGCCGGATTAGCATATCGGGGATGTTGCTACGACGTCAGATTGTAGAAGATGTTGGTGGTTTTGAAGGAACCTTCCGAGGTCTTTATGAAGATCACGTTTTTTGCAGCAAGATTTGTCTCCATGCACCAGTTTTTCCAGTGAGCAATTGTTGGTACAAGTATCGACAGCACCCGAATAACTGCTGTTCTATTGCAGAAAAAACAGGCAAAGAGTATGTTGCACGTCTATTTTATTTGAATTGGGTAGGACAGTACTTATCTGAACAGAATATCAAAGATATCAAAGTCTGGTGCGTCTTCATCAAGGAACTATTACTAGCTAGTAATCCCACTGTGTATTCTTGGTCTTCCAAGTCTATGTATCTTAAATGGAAGATCAAACAAAGACTATTAAGTATATTGAAAACGTTTTCAAAATTTTCGGAACTCAGATCATTAATATTGTCCATTAACGGAAAGTAAAGAAACTTGAATTGAATAGGAGTGAGATCAAATGAGTCACAAACCACTAGTTTCTGGCATTATGATCTTCTTAAATGCTGAGAAGTTCATTGAAGAAGCCATTCAAAGCGTATTTTCCCAGACCTATAACAACTGGGAACTGCTGCTGGTAGACGATGGCTCCACCGACAACAGCACAGCAATTGCCCAGAGATATGCCCAAAAATACCCCGAAAAAGTAAGCTATCTGGAACACGAGGGTCACCAGAATCGAGGCATGAGTGTCACACGCAATCTAGGCATCCACAATGCCAAAGGAGAGTACATTGCCTTCTTAGATGCTGACGATATTTGGTTGCCGCAGAAACTGGAAAAGCAGCTAGCAATTTTTAGTTCACAACCAGAAGCAGATGTAGTTTGTGGTCTAACTAAATTTTGGTATAGCTGGACCGAGAAACCTCAAGATATTCATCGCGACTCCATGCGAGAAATTGCGCCTGACTACAATACTTTGTTTGACTCCCCCAGGCTGCTCACCCTCTTGCTGCAAAATCAAGCTAGAACCCCTGCGACTTGTAGCGTCCTGATCCGGCGAACACTATTTGATAGTACAGGTGGGTTTGAACAAAGCTTCCAGGGCATGTACGAAGATCAAGCCTTTTTCGCCAAGGTATATCTCAAAGCCCCTGTATTTGTCACTAGTGACTGTTGGGATTGGTATAGACAGCATCCTAATAACTGCTGTTCTATGGCAGAGCAAACAGGAAAATACACTCCTGGTCATCTGAATCCAGCACATTTGACTTTCTTAAACTGGCTATCAAAGTATTTATCTCAACAAGGGGTAAAAGATACTGAACTCTGGGATGCTCTCCAAAATAAACTCTGGTCTTATAAGCATCCGATATTGTACTACCTTTCGCGACCTAAGCTTCTGGTGAGGTTAATAGTACAGCGGACATTACCTGTAACATTTCGCCATTGGTTTCAGACTTAATACAAGGTCATTAATAGTACTTATTGGAGTAGGTTTTTATTATTATTTTTTACACTGATCAGGAAAATTAAACTTACCTATTTCAAATTTAATTAGTTAACAATTAGTTATTTACACCTGAAAAAATATGCACTTTGTTGTAACAGGCGGAGCTGGGTTTATTGGCTCTCATATTACCGAACAACTTCTATCAGAAGGTCATCAGATCACAGTAGTTGATAACCTGACTACCGGTAGCCTACAAAACCTACCTAAGCATCCTCATCTCAAATTCCTGGAAAAAGACATATCTACCTGTAAATCCGAGGATTTTATAACTAAATTTACAAGTAAAATTGATGGCATTGCCCATTTAGCAGCCACCCCATCGGTTACAGCATCTTGGCTGCAACCTCTAGAGTCTCATCACAATAATCTCTCGGCAACGATTGCTGTTATTGAACTTTGCAAAACCTTAAACATTCCTAAACTAGTCTTTGCCAGCTCAGCCGCTGTATATGGCAATCCAATCCAAGTCCCTATTTCAGAAAATCAACAGACTTCTCCTATTTCTCCCTATGGCCTACAAAAACTAGTGAGCGAGCAATATGCCAGTTTAGTTGCCAAACAAATAGATTTTTCATTTGTGGGATTACGGTTTTTTAATGTATTTGGTCCTCGACAAGTACCTAACTCACCATACTCCGGTGTAATTTCTATCTTTGTTAATGCCATGCAGGATAATTTACCCATCACTATTTACGGAGATGGGACTCAAACACGAGACTTTATTTATGTCAAGGATGTTGCAAGGGCTTTTGTCAAAGCTTTAACAACACCCCTAGAATCTGGCTCATGCTTAATTTGTAACTTAGGTACCGGAAAATCTACTTCTTTACTTCAGCTAGTTGATAGTCTAAAAACCTGCTTTCCTCAGTGGAAATCAGAAACTAAATTTGCCCCTCCCCGTCCAGGAGATATTCAACATTCCCAAGCTGATATTTCAAGGGTATCTTCCTGTTTAGATTTTACACCTCAGTGGTCAGTAGAGTCAGGTTTACAGCGTTTAATCGAATCATTAAAATTAAGTTCATTAAAATTAAGTCCGGTTAATCACTATAAACTTTCACCCATTGAAATTGTGAATCGGTGCTGATGGCAAAGTGGGATCCAGTTTTGCATAAGTTCTGATCGTTTATGGGTAGCGATCGCCCTTGTTTGCCTGAACTAGCTACAGTTGAGGGTGCCTACCGGTAAACTATAACAGTAACCATAAACTATTCCCTCTCCAAGAGAATTAAACCCCTGATGCTCACAGACCTTAACTTGAGTGGCTTAATCAACCAGCGCTTCTTCCACAATTTTGTGCCTGTACCAGCAACTAACGTCCTACAACTCGGAGCAAGGACACCTGATTTTGATCTACCAGATATTACCAATAACCGTCAGATCAAATTATCCGATTATCAGGGCAAACAACCAGTCATCTTGGCATTCACCCGCATTTTCACAGAAAAGCATTACTGTCCCCTGTGCTTCCCTCACATCAAAAACATCAATGAGAACTACCAACGCTTGACTGAGAAAGGGGTTGAGGTGTTAATGATTACGAGTACAGATATCAGGCAAAGCCAACAAGTTGTTAACGATCTCAGTTTACAAATGCCACTGCTGAGCGACCCCAACTGTAGAACCTTTCGTGCCTATAACCTTGGTCAAGCACTGGGTGCTCCCCTACCTGGCCAATTTCTTTTAGATCAACTAGGAAAACTCCGCTTTAAACATCTATTTTCTTTCCTAAATCCCAATGCCGAAGTAGAGACACTCCTAAATGCCATCGACACCCTCTGATGAGGTACCGTCAATTGTCTTACCCCTAGTACCTAATCCAATTAACCCAACAGGAAAGTCCCTAGCCCCATTGAGCACTGCTAGATATAATCAAAGTCGAACTTGAGACAAGTGACTGCGGGGATTGAAGCGGCGACTTTCACGGATTTTTTCATAGTACTCCCGCTCCTGATTGGTGAGGTTTTTCGGAGTTACTATCGTAATTCGCACTAACTGATCACTACGTCCACCCTTAGGTAAAGACCAGCCTTTACCCCGCAGGCGCAGAGATTGACCAGAACGAATACCAGCAGGAATATTCATACTCACAGAGCCATCTGGAGTTGGTACGTCGATTGACCCACCCAAAACCGCTTCATCTGGTGTGATTGGCACTTCGCAAACCAAATTCTCACCATCGAACTCAAAGAAAGAGTGAGATTTGAGTTCTACTTTCAAATACAAATCTCCCTTTTGCCCATTCAGAGGATTGACCTGACCTTTGCCTCGCACCCGAATACGACTACCGGGTTTGGCACCAGGGGGAATCTTGACAGTTATAGTTTCACTACCTAGGCTGAAACGTTTTTGGACACCATTAAAGGCTTCAGACCAACTGAGGCTAATGGTTGCTTCCCGGTCAGCACTTGCTCCGGTAGTGTTGTTAAAGCCTGAAGTGCTGTTATAGCCACCAAAACCACCAAAATCATTAAACCCATTAGAGCTAGAAGTATTTGTACGGTAGGAGTAGCTCTGACTACTTCTGCCAGCACCACCGGGGGCACCAGTGCTAAAGCGACCCAGCAATTCATTAATGAACTCGTCAAAGCTGCCATACTGGCTAAAATCAAAGCCACCAACATCAACACCGACTCCACTACGACCAGACCATCCTTGTCCCGCTTGCTTCCAGTACTGACCAAATTGATCGTATTTCTTCCGTTTGTCCGAGTCAGATAACACTTCGTAGGCTTCATTGACTTCCTTAAAGCGAGCCTCGGCTTGTTTGTCCCCAGGATTCAAATCTGGGTGGTACTTACGGGCCAAACGCCGAAAGGACTTTTTAATGTCATCAGCACTAGCAGTTTTGCTGACTCCTAGAATGGAGTAATAGTCTTTGAAGTCGGTCGCAGCCATCAAGAGTGTCTCCTAATCGTCTAAGATCGTAAGGGGTAATTTATCGCCCTTGCATTATGGTTTATCCACCTCAACGCCAGGGTAACAAAGGTTTCAAGTAAACTGAGTTCGGTTCTTCCTCACTGCTGCGATCGCAATTTCCGTACATATTAATACTCTGTTAACGGTGTTTTGAGCGGTTTTGGCAAGGTCTTAACTAGCAAGGCCAATGGCTAATGATTAATGGCTAATGGTTAATGGTTAATAGTTTTAGGACTTAATACCTAGCCTAAGCATGTCTAAGCCCTTTCTATCCAATACTAAATCACGGCTCCATGGGGGATTACGGCATTTTTGATCACTACAACAATGCCATTACGAATATAAAATCCCTCACTTTCGCAGTTGGCTTCCTCTACACGATCCTTGTTGAAGATTTTCACATTGTTACCGATACAAGCATTTTTGTCGATAATTGCACGACGAATAACGGTATCCTTACCAATTCCTAAAGTAACTTGGCCTTGTTCTTGGGCTGATAGACGTTCTGTTAAAGATTGATAGTAGTCAGCACCCATAATTAAAGAGTCCTCGATAACTGTTCCAGCTTCCACTCGCGATCGCAATCCCAATACGGAGTTATTAATGCGGCAATCTTTAAGAATACACCCTTCCCCAATAATTGACTCTGTTACCCGACAGTCTAAAAGCTTTGAGGGCGGTAGATAGCGAGCCCTGGTGTAAATCGGAGCATCTTCCTGATAAAAGCTAAAGGATGGGTTAGGTTGACGAGTCAGGGATAAATTAGCATTGTAGAATGCCTCAATGGTGCCAATATCTTGCCAATAATCATTAAATAAATAAGCTTGAATGTTATACTTTTGCATCGAGGCTGGGATAACTTCGTGACCAAAGTCTGTGTGCTCAGAATTAGCTTCAAGCAGTTCTTTCATCACTGCTTTACTAAACACATAAATTCCCATAGAAGCAATGTAAGGACTATTTCTGGCTTGTTCTGGCGTAAGTCCAAGCACAGTAGTATCCACTTGCATTTGTTTAAGCAATTCCCCTGTGGGTTTCTCGCGAAAATCAATCACCTTGCCCCGATCATCAATTTGCATCAAGCCAAAGCTAGATGCCCGTGTCTCATCAATAGGCACAACCGAGAGAGTAATATCCGCTCTAGTATCTCGATGACGTTGGACAAATAAGCGATAGTCCATCCGGTAGAGGTGGTCTCCCGATAGAATTACGTATTCATCAACATCCCAGCCATCAAATAGCCAAAGATACTGACGAACCGCATCTGCTGTTCCCTGAAACCAGCTTGGGTTTTCCGCAGTTTTTTGGGCTGGTAAAATTTCAACAAATCCTTCTGAGAAGCCAGAGAAATTATAGGCACGGGTAATGTGGCGATTGAGAGATGCTGAGTTAAATTGGGTTAATACATAGATTTTGTAAATCTCAGAATTAATGCAGTTACTGACAGGAATATCGATCAAGCGGTATTTGCCTGCCACTGACACCGCTGGTTTAGCCCGGGGCTTGGTTAGTGGATATAAGCGGCTTCCTGCCCCACCACCGAGAATGATTCCTAAAACTTTTTTCACAAAACACCTCTGAAATGCTCATGCCTGAACAACTCCAGTCTCTGACGGGTGTGGGGCAGTTTTCAAGGGGGGTAAGCCAGTAATTTATTATAAACGCAAAGTTTTCAAGAAGTCTATGTATAATCCCTAGTTAGCACCACAGTAAATTCGGTACTTTCCCGGTGAACAGTAGTAGGTCCAGGGGAAGAGAATAAAATCGCTGGGTCAAATTAAGTGGGGAAGAGGTTTTAAGACAAATTGAAACCCGGTCGGGGATTTGTATTGCCAGAGGATGGATAACTCAGATGGACACCTATACCAGTGGGTGTCCGAAATCCCTTTTCCCTTTACCCAATTCCTATAGACCCAAACCCGAAGCCAATTCTGATCCAGCTATCCCTAATTAGCAATTGGCACTAGCTATTGCTAGAGGTAACTAACTAAACATTTTGAATCACTATGGCAAACGTTATTCTCACTGCTGATACACCTATCACGCTTACTGAAACTAGTGCTGACCAGTCATACACTATTGCCTTAGACACCCCACCAACTGGAGACGTCACTGTTAGATTCAGCACTGATGGGCAGAGTCAAATCAATGTGGATGGTCAGGGGTTTAGAACCCAAGACACCCTCGTCTTCAGTAACACCACACCAAAAACTGTTATAGTGCGGGTTACAGATGATGGCACTCCTGAAGGTGTTCACCCAGGCACCATCACTCACACTGTTACAGCCACAGATGACGAAGAGAACTATCCTCTAAATTTCGAACTTACTCCTGTTAACCTTGAAATTACCGATAATGACCCAGGGCTATATACCCAAGGCACCCCCACACCGATTGAAGGGGGTGAAAATGGTACCTATGAATTTGGATTGAGTACCGCACCCGATGGAGACGTAACAGTCCAAATCGAAACTAGTGATGGTCAGAGTCAATTTAGTTTAGATGGGGGCAACACCTTTGTCTCTTCCGGAGAGATCACCTTTGACGAAACCGACTTCACCACCCAAATCACGGTGCAGGGGATTGAGGACAACATCCTAGAAGGTGATCACAGCAGCACCATCACCCATACCATTACTGAGTCCGAGGCAACACAAGGACAATATTCTCAAGGTCAAACTAGACCGATAAATTTCACTATTACTGACAATAACCCAGATCTGCTCACCTTCGATAACCAAATGTTGTCTATTACAGAGGGTGAAGAAGGTACGTACACCATTAAAGCAGACGGGCTTGATGCAGACATAACAGTCACCATCAAAGCCAATGGATCGAGTCTAATCAAAGTAGAAGATGACCAAGAATTTGCTTCCGAGCAAGTCATAACCCTCAACAGCACCACATTTGAAAGAACTATCACGGTGCAGGCTGCTGAAGACTCAGATGTCACAGGACCTCAAGAAGTAAGCATTAGCCACGAAATTACTAATTCAAACAGTCCAAACTTTCCAGTCAGCAAAGTTGGGGATGTTACTGTTAATATTGCTGACAATGATCCTGGGGTAATCATCACCCAACCTACTGGTGAGATTCTAGAAGGTGAGGAAAATGAATACACCATTGCCTTAAGCACCAATCCTGATGGACCGGTAACAATCACCCTTGAGTCTGATGACAATAGTGATATCAAATTGCCAGATGGGACTGAGTTTGAAGACCAGCTAACTATCACACTCAGCGATACTACACCCCAAACCATTAAGGTTCAGGCTACAGAAGATAACGACCCATCAGAAGGGACTCACGAAAGTACAATCACCCACACAATAAGTGCTACAGAGGATACCGACTATCCTGTAAACACAACATTTGATAACGCTACCGTTCAGATTATTGATGATAGCTCCAGCCTTTTCGATTTCAGTACTCCCTCATCTGTTGAAGAGGGTAATGAAGTTGAGTACACACTTCGATTAGAACAGAATCCTGGTGGAGATGTAATAGTTACTATTCAGGCTGATGATGAGACTGAAATCAGTATTGACGGAGGTACCACATTTGCAGCAACCCAAGAAGTTAGATTCAGTGACACAGGCGCAAAAACTATCACCGTCAAGCCTATAGATGACTCAACCGTCGAAGGAAGTCACACCAGCACCATCAGCCACACCATTACTGAAGCTCCGGACGGCTCAGATTATATAGTAAACAGTAAGGCTGGAGATATAATTGTCACTATTACTGACAATGACCCAGGTCTGATCATCACTCCAGCAACCGAGCCCACTGAGGAAGGTGGAGAGTTGACAACCTATGAGGTTGCCTTAAGTACTACCCCCACTAGCCCCGTAAGAGTTACTATCACCACAGATCGGGAAAGTGAACTTGCTCTGGATGAGGGCAACTTAAACTTTGGCATCAGTCGAAATATCGAACTTAGTGACACTACACCCACCACTGTCACGGTGCGAGGTAAAATAGACGACGATGTAGAAGGTATTCACACCAGTACCCTCACTCACCAAATTACCGATTCTGTGGATCCGAACTATCCTGAAAGACAGGGAACATGGTCTACTGATATCGAGATTAAGGATGGTACCCCTGGAGTCATTATCTCCAATCAGTCTTTGTCCCTCTCAGAGGGTCAAGAGGGGACTTACACCATTAGTTTAACCACCGAGCCTACTGAGGATGTAACGGTTACCATTACAGCGGATGACCAAGGTCTGATCAGTGTGGATGGTGAAGAGTTTGCATCACAGCAGGTGATTACCCTCAACCAAAGCACACTGGAAAAAGAAATCAAGGTGCAGGCGGTAGATGATCAGCCGCCCGAAGGGATTCACAGCAGCATCATTACCCACAGCATTGCTTCAGCGGATACAAACTATTCCAATGAGAATACACCCATTGAGGATGTCACTGCCACCATTACTGATAATGATATCGGAGTGGTTATTATTGGTACTCCTCAGGTCACTGAAGGCAGTACTGATACCTACGAAATTGGTTTAAGCACTCAGCCTACCGGAGATGTCAAAGTTACTATCACAGCTGATGATGAGACTGAAATCAGTATTGATGGTACTAGCTTTGCTTCTAGTCAAGATGTTACATTCAATGACCTCACCCTTCAAACCATTACCGTTCGGGGTAAGGATGATAGTGAATTTAGGAGTCTTCGCGACAGCACCATCACCCACGAGATTACTGAATCCCAAGACAACACAAACTATCCCCCAGAACTGGAAATTCCAGATGTTATAGCTGAGATTACTGATGATGAGCCTGGAGTAGTCATTATCAGTAATCTCGATCTCACTGAAGGGGGTATCGGGACTTACGAAATTGGTTTAAACACTCCTCCTGTGGGCGGTGGTTCAGTAGAAGTCACTATCACCGCTGATCCACAGACTAGAATCAGCACAGATGGTACAAATTTTGCTTCTAGCCTTCCGATCCAGCTCAGGGAAACTATACGGCAAACTATCACAGTCCAGGTGGTTGATGACACCGCTGTGGAAGGTGACCACAGCAGTACTATCAGCCATGAAATTACTGGTTCAAGTGATATCACCAATTATCCTCTAAGCCAGGAGATCGAGGATGTTACTATCGACATTACTGACAATGACCCTGGACTAATCTTTAGTGATGCGATCGCAATCACAGAAGGCGGTGATGAAGGGACTTACACAGTTGCTTTAAATACTCTGCCTACTGGAGAAGTGACCGTTACTCTGACCGCTGATGACGATAGTTTAATCAAGGTAGGCGAAGGGGAGTTTGCCTCCGAGCAAGTCATTACTCTCAACCCAGAAAAACTCCAAGAAACCATTAGTGTACAAGCCGTTGATGACAGTCTGGTAGAAGGAACTCACACCAGCACTATCAGCCACGAAGTGACTGAAACCGAGGATAGCACTAACTATCCTATAGGAATTAGCGGCTCGTTCAGTGCCACAATTACAGACGATGACCCTGGGATTGTTTTCAGTGAGACCACCTTGTCTGTGGAGGAAGGTCAAGAAGATACTTACACAATTGGCTTAAGCACAGTGCCCGCTAGTGACGTAACAGTCACTATCACAGCCGATGATGATAGTCTCATCAAAGTCGATGACGGGGAGTTTGCCTCCGAGCAAGTTATTACCCTCAATGCTGAGACCCTGGAAAAAGAAATTACAGTACAGGGGTTGGATGATGACCAGGTCGAAGGTGATCACACTAGCAACATTAGCCATGAAATTGCTTCCGAAGACCTAGACTATGACCTGGGCGAGCTAGCAGAAGAGATCACTGTCGATATTGCTGATAATGACCCTGGGCTGATCTTCAGTCAGGCAATCACTATCACTGAAAACAATGGTTCAGGCACTTACACAGTTTCTTTGAACACTCCTCCCACCGGAGCAGTAGAGATTACTATCCAAGCTGATAACCAGAGTACCATTAGTCTCGATGGCACCAACTTTAACTCTCAGCAAATCATTAGCCTCAACCCAGAAAAACTCGAAGAAACCATTACGGTACGAGCAACTCAGGATGGTCTGGTAGAAGGCGTTCATACTAGCACAATCTCTCACAGAGTTACCGATACAGAAGATCTTGAGAATTATCCTATCGGAGAAGGGCCATCATATACTGCCAATATTGTAGACGACGACCCTGGAATCGTCTTCATCAATGGTCCTGTGTCTGTGGAAGAGGGACAAGAAGGAGTCTACACAGTTGCTTTAAGTACCCGACCCACTGGGGATGTAACAATTAAGCTGACTGCTAATGACCAGAGTCTAATCAAGGTAGATGATGAAGAGTTTGCCTCTGAGCAAGTCATTATTCTCAACGCTGAGACTCTGGAAAAAGAAATCACGGTGCAGCCGGAAGATGATGACCAGGTTGAAGGGGATCACAGCAGTCAAATCAGGCACGAAATTACGGTTTCCGAGGATGAAAACTATATTGTTGGCTTTGTTAAAGAATTCACTGCCAATATTACCGATAATGACATTGCTCCTGGTCAAGTCCTGATCAGTGAGGTTTCCCCTCTGACTGAAGGTGGAGAGACACAGGAGTATACCATTGCTCTCGACACTGAGCCAGCCGGGGCAGTAGAAATCACTATTACTGCGGATGACAACAGTGAAATTAGTCTTGATGGGGAGAGCTTCGATAACGAAGTAGTGGTTACCCTAGAGGATACCACCCCCA
>WTKN01000181.1:0-20564 GCA_011524395.1 Moorena sp. SS36440bin_2 | reverse complement strand
ATACCATTGCTCTCGACACTGAGCCAGCTGGACCTGTAGAGATTACTATTACTGCGGATGACAACAGTGAAATCAGTCTCGATGGGGAGAGCTTCGATAACGAAGTAGTGGTTACCCTAGAGGATACCACCCCCACAACCATTACAGTACAGGCTCTGGATGACACGATTGTCGAAGGTGACCATAACACCACCATCAGCTACGCCATTACTAACACCGAGGATTCAGACAAATATCCTGATACTCTCGAAATCCCAGCCACCGAGATCACCATTACTGATAATGACGCAGTTGTTCCTGGTCAAGTCCTGATCACGGAAATTTCCGCGATCGCTGAAGGGGGAGAGCTTGGGGAGTATACCATTGCTCTCGACACTGAGCCAGCTGGACCTGTAGAGATTACTATTACTGCGGATGACAACAGTGAAATCAGTCTCGATGGGGAGAGCTTCGATAACGAAGTAGTGGTTACCCTAGAGGATACCACCCCCACAACCATTACAGTACAGGCTCTGGATGACACGATTGTCGAAGGTGACCATAACACCACCATCAGCTACGCCATTACTAACACCGAGGATTCAGACAAATATCCTGATACTCTCGAAATCCCAGCCACCGAGATCACCATTACTGATAATGACGCAGTTGTTCCTGGTCAAGTCCTGATCACGGAAATTTCCGCGATCGCTGAAGGGGGAGAGCTTGGGGAGTATACCATTGCTCTCGACACTGAGCCAGCTGGACCTGTAGAGATTACTATTACTGCAGATGACAACAGTGAAATCAGTCTCGATGGGCAGAACTTCGATAACGAAATGGTGGTGCTCCTAACGGATACTACCCCCACAACTATTACGGTACAGGCTCTAGATGACACTATTGTCGAAGGTGACCATAATACTAGCATTAGCTACGCCATTACCAGCACTGAAGATGAGGCCAAATATCCTGATACTCTCGATATTCCAACCACTGAGATCACGATTACTGATAATGACGCAGATGATGCTGGTCAAGTTCTAATCAGCGAAATTTCCTCTCTTATGGAAGGAGGAGAGCCTGGAACTTATACCATTGCTTTAGACACTGAGCCAACTGGACCAGTAGAAATCACCATTACTGCGGATGACAACAGTGAAATCAGTCTTAATGGAGAGGGCTTCGACAACCAAGTAGTAGTAATCCTAGAGGATACTCAAGCTCAAACCATTACGGTACAGGCGCTGGATGACACGATTGTCGAAGGTGACCATAACACCACCATCAGCTACGCCATTACTAGTACCGAAGATGAGGTCAAATATCCTGATACTCTCAATATCCCAGCCACTGAGATTACCATTACTGATAATGACGAAGTTGTTCCTGGTCAAGTTCTGATCACGGAAATTTCTCCTCTGACTGAAGGGGGAGAGGCACAAGAGTATACCATTGCTCTCGACACTGAGCCAACCGGACCAGTAGAAATCACCATTACTGCCGATGACAACAGTGAAATCAGTCTCGATGGGGAGACCTTTGATAATGAAGTAGTAGTGACCCTAGAGGATACTACACCCACAACCATTACGGTACAGGCGCTGGATGACACGATTGTCGAAGGTGACCATAACACCACCATCAGCTACGCCATTACTAGTACCGAAGATGAGGCCAAATATCCTGATACTCTAGATATCCCATCCACCGAGATCACCATTACTGATAATGACCCCATCCTTGGTCAAGTCCTAATCACAGAGATTTCTTCTCTTACAGAAGGGGCAGAGCCTGGGACTTATACCATTGCTCTCGACACTGAGCCAGCTGGACCTGTAGAAATCACCATTACTGCGGATGAAGACAGTGAAATCAGTGTTGATGGAGAGACCTTCGACAACGAAGTAGTGGTTACCTTAGAGGATACTAACCCCACAACTATTACGGTACAGGCGGTAGATGACGATATTGTTGAAGGTGAGCACACCAGCACCATCAGCTACGCTATTACCAGCACTGAAGATGAGGCCAAATATCCTGATACTCTCGAAATCCCATCCACCGAGATCACCATTACTGATAATGACGCAGATGCTGCTGGTGAAGTGATCATTACTGAGATTTCCCCTCTAACCGAAGGGGGAGAGGCACAGGAGTATACCATTGCTCTCGACACTGTTCCAGATGGGCCAGTAGAAATCACCATTACTGCGGATGAGAACAGTGAAATCAGTGTTGATGGAGAGACCTTCGACAACGAAGTGGTGGTTAGCCTAAGTGATACTCAAGCTAAAACCATTACCGTACAGGCAGTGGATGACCAGAGTATAGAAGGTGAGCACACCAGCACCATCAGCTACGCCATTACTAACACCGGGGATGAAGTCACATATCCATCGACTCTTGAGATCCCATCCACCGAGATTACCATTACTGATAATGACACCACTCCTGGTGAAGTAATTATCACAGAGATTTCCCCTCTGATGGAAGGGGGAGAGGCACAGGAGTATACCATTGCTCTCGACACTGAGCCAGCTGGACCCGTAGAAATCACCATTACTGCAGATGACAACAGTGAAATTAGTCTCGATGGGGAGACCTTCTCAACAGAAGTAATAGTAACCCTAGAGGATACTGCTGCCACAACCATTATGGTACAGGCAGTGGATGATGATCAGGTTGAAGGTGAGCACACCAGCACCATCAGCTACGAGATTACCAGCACTGAGGATGAGGCGAAATATCCTGATACTCTCGAAATCCCAGCCAGCGAGATCACCATTACTGATAATGACGCAGATGCTGCTGGTCTAGTTGTGATCAGCGAGATTTCTCCTCTGATGGAAGGGGGAGAGACACAGGAGTATACCATTGGTCTCGACACTGAGCCAGCTGGACCCGTAGAGATTAAGATTACTGCAGATGAGAACAGTGAAATCAGTCTCGATGGGGAGAACTTCTCCACAGAAGTAATGGTAACCCTAGAGGATACTACCTTCAAAACCATTACCGTACAGGCAGTGGATGATGATCAGGTTGAAGGTGAGCACACCAGCACCATCACCTATGAGATTACCAGCAGTGGGGATTTAGATAAATATCCTGAGACTCTCAATATCCCAGCCAGCGAGATCACCATTACTGATAATGACCCAGTCACCCCTGGTGAAGTGATCATTACTGAGATTTCTCCTCTGATGGAAGGGGGAGAGGCACAGGAGTATACCATTGCTCTCGACACTGAGCCAGCTGGACCCGTAGAGATTAAGATTACTGCGGATGACAACAGTGAAATCAGTCTCGATGGGGAGACCTTCTCCACAGAAGTAATGGTCACTCTAGAGGATACTGCTGCCAAAACCATTACGGTACAGGCAGTGGATGACGATTTACCCGAAGGTGAGCACACCAGCACTATCAGCTACGAGATTACCAGCACTGGGGATGAGGCGAAATATCCTGATACTCTCGAAATCCCAGCCAGCGAGATTACGATCACTGATAATGACGCAGATGATGTTGGTCAAGTTCTGATCAGCGAGATTTCTGGTCTCACGGAAGGGGGAGAGGCACAGGAGTATACCATTGCTCTTGACACTGAGCCAGCCGGAGCAGTGGAAATCAAGATTATGGCGGATGATGAGAGTGAAATCAGTCTCGATGGGGAGACCTTCTCCACAGAAGTGATGGTGACCCTAGAAGATACTACTGCCAAAACCATTACGGTAATGGCGGTGGATGACGATTTCCTCGAAGGTGACCATAATACCACGATCAGCTACGAAATTACCAGCAGTGGGGATGAGGTCAAATATCCTGATACTCTCAATATCCCATCCACCGAGATTACGATCACTGATAATGAGAGTGTTACCACAACCCCAGAGATTATCATCAGTGATAACCCGATACTATTTGAGGGTGGTACTGGTATCTACACTGTTGCGTTAACTAAGACTCCCACCGGAGAAGTAGAAATTACCATCAAAGCTGATGATCAAACTGAAATCAGTTTAGATGGAACTACCTTTGCTTCAGAGCAAGTGCTTACCTTCAATGAAGCAAAGCTCCAAACTATCACAGTGCGAGGGCTGGATGATCAAGAGGTTGAAGGGGATCACGAAAGTACCATCAGCCACGAGATTACCCAATCCGAGGACACTGTGAACTATCCCCTGGGAGATGTTGGGTTAGTCACTGCCAGTATTTTTGATAATGACATCCCGATTGTCACGATCACTGCTACTGACCTTGAGGCAGCGGAAAAAGACCAAGACCCAGGCAGCATAACCATCACTCGTTCCGGAGACACGACTGAAGAACTCACTGTCAGTTACATGACCTTTGGTAGCACTGCTACCGCAGATGACTACAGTGAAACCCTCAATGGATCAGTCACTATTGCCGCTGGTGAGTCCTCCGTTGAGCTGAAAATCACTCCAGAAATCGATTCCCTAATCGACGAAGGTGATGAAACTGTTAACTTGGTCTTAAACAACAGCGAAGATTATAACTTAGTTGGCAAAACCTTCGCTCAGATTACCATTGCTGATGACATCTCGTCAGTTCCTGACAATAGTACCAGGTTTGTGTGGCGTAATCCACTGACAGGAGATAATATCCTGTGGAAGATAGATGCTACTCAGCAGGTAAATACAGTTAGCCTTCCTGCGGAAACCGATCTCAATTTCGAAATCCAAGGTACTGGAGACTTTGATGGGGACGGTGAAAACGATGATGTATTCTGGCTTAACAATGTAACTGGAGCCATTCAATACTGGCAAGGGCAAGGTGAGGAGATCAACGAGATGGTGCTTGATGCCGGTGAGGTCAACCTCCTGGAATGGGAACTCACAGAGTTTGCTGACTTTAACGGTGATCTCAAAGATGATATTCTCGCTTACAAGCCAGATACTGGAGAGCTTGCTATCTTGACAATAGATGGTGAGACACTGGTGAATCAGGGGATTATTGAACGGGATGCTCAGCCTTTACTGATAACCCAAGATACTGGATGGCAAATCGAGGGTTCAGGGAACTTCAGTGGTGGAGATCAACATCAGATTCTCTGGCGCAACGAGAATACTGGAGAAGTTGGCATATGGGAGATAGATGGCAACGAACTAGTGGATGCTGCATTTGTTACACGAGACGATGAGCCTGTACTAGCACCATTATCAACTGGATGGCAAATCGAAGGTGTGGCAGACTTCAGCAACGATGGCCAAGAGCAGATTCTGTGGTACAACTCGGAGAGTGGGCAAATTGCCACATGGCAGATGTCTAATAAGGCACTAGTGAAAGGTGACGTTCTCACACAGGATGGTGAGCCCTTAGGAATACTAAGCTCAACTGGATGGAGCATCCAGGGTGTTGCAGACATAGATAATGACGGCCAGTATGATATTGTCTGGAACAACAATAACACTATTGCTTTTTGGCAGTTGAATGGCTCTGAATTGAAGGATGCACTGGTCATCGACCAGCCACCCGAGGCTGGCTTCAGCCCCAACCTTATCTAAGGTATACTGCACAGGGTCATAAATTGAACTGATTAAACATCAGAACTACCACCCTAAAACAGCGGAATTGGTATCAGTAGTTCCAGTGAGCTGAGCCGAAAAAACCCCTTACTGAAGTAAGGGGTTTTTCTATGTTTCTTAACCTTCCTGTTAATCAAGCCTTCTTGGGTGTGTTTCCCGTTTTAGAATTGCTGAAAAGGATTTGGCTTAAACGCGATCGCCAATTTCTGCCAACTCACGTCCACCAAAAATTGCTGAACTATCAGAGTAGAACTTAAACTCCATTAAGTTATAGAATGGATCTTGGAGGAAGAAGGTACGATGCTCTGTCAGTTGACCAGGAAAGCGGGTCTTGGGTTGCTCGTAGAAGGGTAATTGTTTTTGTTGAGCACTCGACAGTAAGGCTTCCCAATCACCCAGGGATGTAAAAACTAACCCGAAATGTCGAGGATAAATACCCCGCTGAGGTGTCAGGGGTTCTTTGGTTAGGTGAGCCACGAGTTGATGACCGTATAAATTCAGAATCACCGCATGGCGCGATTCTCTACCGATTGCGCAACCAAGTCCATCACCGTAGTAAACTTTAGTTTGCTCAATGTCGGTAACGGGAAATGCGAGATGAAATAGGACTGGTTTCATAAGTTTTGATTTGAAGGCAAAAGGGTTGTAGGTTTAAGTTGAAAGTTTTGAAGGTTGAACGCGCACGGGTGGCCGAACGCGCACGCGTGGCCTACGGCCTTAAGGTCAAAGTTGAACGTGCACGGGTAGCCTATTGGCCAAGGTTGTTCTCTTTTGGCGATTCTAGTGTAGGGTAGGTTTAATGCGCACGGGTAGCATTTTGGCCAAGGTTATAAAGAAATTCAACTTTATTTAAGAATCTGACCTAATCTTGTATCCGGTTACTTAATTAGTGTGCTTTGTTGTTGGTTTTTTGGATAATGGAGAATAGGGAATGAGTGGTGGAGTAATGGCTTGGAAGCAATTACAATTACCAATTACCAATTACCAATTACCAATTATTACTATAACTATTTGGCTATGCTTGATGATAGTCTTTCTTTAAATCCTTGGCTAGTTGCTGTTGCAGTGAACACAGTTTTCCTGGCCATGGTATGGATTGCTCCTAAAAAGTTACTCACTCCTGCTGGGATCATCCACGCTTGGATATTAGGGGTACTGATTTGGGGTACTCTGAACTGGCCAGGTTACACAGTAGTGGGATTTTACTTTTTGGTAGGGTCTGGTGTCACGCGCATTGGTATGGCGCAAAAGGAAGCGGCAGGAATTGCGGAAAAGCGTTCCGGTGCTAGGGGACCAGAGAATGTTTGGGGTTCAGCACTGACTGGAGCGATTTGTGCCTTGGGTACCCTACTAGTGGATGCTCCTTACCAAGAGTTATTGTTACTAGGCTATGTCGCTAGTTTTGCTACTAAGCTGTCCGATACCACTGCCAGTGAGGTGGGTAAGGCTTACGGCAAACGGACTTTTCTGATTACTACCTTACAGCCAGTAGCCCGGGGAACAGAAGGAGCTGTAAGTCTTGAGGGAACTCTAGCTGGAGTAATTGCATCAGCTGCGATCGCATTTGTGGGTTGGGGCGTTGGTTTGGTTAACTTGACAGGAGTATTTTTATGTGTTATATCTGCCTTCATCGCCACCAATCTGGAGAGTGTGATTGGTGCGACACTACAATCTAAATTGGAATGGCTGACCAATGAAGTCGTGAATATTATTAATACGATGATTGGTGCGATCGCTGTTGTGCTCTTAGCTCTAGCATGGCAGTGGATCAGCTAGGTATGAAGAATGAAGCATTAAGTGTTAAGTGTGAAGTCTGAAGCATTAAGGATCAAAACATACAACAAGCTCAAGCAACTAATAAATTTAATAAATTGAGATAGCGTTAGACTTCCGACTTCCGAGTTCCCACTTCAAACGCTTCATACTTCATACTTCATAATTTATTCAGATTGTGGTCCAAAGACCATCTGTAGAACCATTGGTTCACCACCTTCCCGGTGATACCTATCTGCCCACTGGCGGATAATTTCATCTAACTCTTCCATTGCCTGATTAATTTTCTCTGGCGGGATATCAAGTTCCTCCAACCCTCGCATGACTTCCGGCTGACGCTCTGCCCAGTTTCTCATTAACCGGAAGTATCGCGCTGTTTCCTCAATCATGGTGTAGGTACGGGCTTTGTCATCTACTGGCGAGTAAGAGGCACTAGTTAGAGCGTAGTAGGGTAAGCCACCGGTGTGATCGATTCTGGTGACAGTTCCTGAATAGGTTAAGCGACGCTTGATGTGTTCAGCTAGAGCTTCACTCAATGGCAGACGTCGCTTTTCTGGTAAGTCTTCTTGGGATCTCCGGTGCAGAAATTCTATTAATTCAAAGAATTGTAAGGAATTTATAATTTGGGCATCGGGCAGGTGATCTGGCAACTTAATCTCAAGATTGCGCTTTTCTTCCAGGTCAAGGCTGGTGCCATTGATACGAGATTGCCCTGGTTGCCAGGGATAGTGCTCCATCCAGACATAGGGAAACTGAATCAGATAGCGAGGTTCCTGAGACCCCAACATCTTGAGCAGTTTTCCTTCTGTTAACGCTTGTCGAACTTCCTCAACAATGACCTTTACCCGCTTTGGCTCAATGTGATGCAAATGCCCAGTCATGCGGATATTGCCATCTTGCTCCAGATAGGTCATGTAGATGGCACATTTGGCAGCGGTTGCTGCTGCATCTAGAAACGCTCCATGTCGGTGTCCACTCGTCCGTAGGGCGCTGAAAGCCAGGTATAGCATGATCTGATCCATTGCACTGGGGCTTAGGGTTTTGATCAGATCGGATTGGTTGATCATCTTAGGGGCAATCACATCTACTTCCGTTGGTTATCAAGCTTATTTATTTTCATTTTTCCACACTAGAACAAACTCACTGTCATCGAAGAAAGTGAGCTGAGGTTGCTTGGTAGAAAATTGACGAATTAAGAGGCACCCTAATCATGTCTTCTCCAATATATTATATAAAATAAGCCAAGTACAAGTAAACTATATTGAATTGGCACTTTCCCACTGTAGCCCGCTACTCGTACCCAACAGTGGGATTGAAATGCAGCCAGATATGCCCTCAAACTGAATCCAGTCAGTTGACTCTCACACAGGATACACACGTCCGCTACCACGATGGGCGATCAGGGTAGTGGGAATTACTGGTGATGAGACAAATGTGTGGTTTTCTTTTCTTCCATAAGAAAAAATTTGTCCTGTTTGCTCTACTATACTGGCACAATCATTACTATAGTTTAGTGTTGTATTTGAGCCATGGGCAATCATCGGTAAATTAACCCCAAACCAGATGGTTAAAACAGTAAGTAAAGCAATAGGAGTGTAAATTCGCATAACCGATATCCGTATCAATGTTCCTCTAATTACTGATACGGTTTGCTCGCTAATGGTTCAGGAAGAAATATAAACTATAAGCGAATTTTTTAAAAAATACCGATAGTCTAAATTACTACTTAAATTCTTTATTAAAAAAAAAACTAGTTGACCTAAATTGTGTCCCTCTAGCCACTATAATCCTTATCCGATAAAGATTAGTATCATGTTAAGAAGTTTTTATTTACCGCCCTGACTGTTGTTGAGCGAATTGTGATGGCAATTACCTTTCCTAAAAATTAGGATAAGTAATCCTGGGCATTAGAGGTTTTTAAATAACTGCAAACTTGCTAAGTAGGCAAACCCTATTACCTAGTAACCATTAACATTTGCAACCGCTTATGTACCGATCCTAAATTATTTGCTAAAACTTCCTAAGTGTAATATAATATATGTTCTTACGTTACTGCCGGTCTCTCCCCTTATTTGGAAGTTTTACAACTCAAATGGAAGGCTGTATAAAGGGAATGGTTTTTCTTGAATCCGTTCGGCAATCAGTCTAACCTTCTGAACCACATCAATTAAGTAATCATAATCAGGTGCTTTAGCATTGGGGATGTATCGTACTGATGCTGCCATGCTGCTGGAGGCAGATTCTAGTGCCTTGTGGATCTCCTGTTGTAGATTTCTCTCGACTGTTGGTCCGATCAGGATAGAACACAACAAGTTCTACACATGCTACTTTAAAGGGCTATTTGGATTTTAGCTTCCGGCAAAATTTATCCCACACAACAACCGTCAAACCTGAGTGTGGGATAAATTTTGCACAAAGTCTCTTTTGCCCTGACTAAAGAAAGCAAAAAGATGATATAGTATATATACTGGCAAGCAAAGCCCGCCCCTGGCAAGCAAAGCCCTTCGCGTAGCTTGGCCTAGAGCCATAAATGCTGCCTTGTTGGTGAATGATTCTTTAAAAAAAAGTCAAACAAAAACAGAGCGGCAGGGATGCAGTCCGTTCTTAAATGTCAGCGCCTCCTAACCAATAGCTGGATTGCTGCTTGTTGCCCACACTGAAACTGAAAGGCCAGTGTCAGAGCTGTCACTTTTCCAAGCTGACGAGATGGTTGTTTGGTTGAACGCGCACCCATGGCCGAAAGGTCAAGGTTGAATCACCTGTAACCTGTAACCTTAAACCTGTAACCTTAAACCTGTAACCTTAAACCTGTAAATTGATAACTGGCAACCTCTAAGCTAATAACCTGTAACCTATAACCTTGGCCTATTAGCCACCGGTGCGGGTTCAACCTTCAACCTATAACCTTTAACTTTTCTAGCTTCCCCAGAATTAAGTATCCCACCCTAGGCGATACAGTTGGAGGGGCTGGTCTTTACCTTTAACCTTAACCGGGGACATTTTTTCCAACGGTAGATTTTTATTCCTCAGCTTGTCTAAGGTGCTTTGGGAAATTAGAATTTCTCCCTCCTGAGCGGCACTACAGATGCGGCTAGTAACATTGGTAGTGTCACCGATAGTAGCGTATTGAATTAGCTTCTGTGAACCGATATTACCTGCTGCTACTTTCCCAGTATTGAGTCCAATGTGAATTTGAATCTCTAAATTGCGCCGCTTGAACCAATCCTGATTTAGGTGAATAACTGCTCGTTGCATTGCGATCGCAGCTTGAACGGCTCGGTCAGCATCGTCTGCTTGGCAATAGGGGGCTCCCCATACAGCCAGTAAGGCATCCCCAATATATTTTTCTAAAGTGCCTTCGTATTCAAACACAATATCCTCTACCATCACCTGGAAGTACTCATTGAGCATCTCAATCACTTGGCGTGGCTTCATCCGAGAAGACATTTCGGTAAATTTACTGATGTCGGCAAACAGGGCGGTTACTTCGGTATCTATAATTTCCAAGTGGCCTTCTTCCTTGAGCTTTTTACTCACAGCTTCCGGAAAGAAAAGCTCAAATTTACTCCGCATTACTGCTTCTGCCTGCATTTTCTGGTAAAGTTGAGCATTGTCAATTGCGATCGCAGCTTGGTTAGCCAGAGCCGTCAAAAACTCCAAGTCTTCTTGAGAATAAATATTGGCTCTAGACAGATTGTCCGCATACAATACCCCAATCACTTCTTCTCTCGGTTTTAGGGGTACGCACATGGAGGCATGGATTTCTTGCTGGAGCACTGACTGGGAATTGCTGAATCGTTGGTCAATGGCAGCATCAGCAATTAAAACCCCATCCCCCTTCTGGTGTACGAAATTGGTGATTCGTTTGCTATAAAATCGCTCATGGGTGGGTATGCCTGTTCGGGAGTTGACAGCTTTTTCCTCTAGCATTCCCGTTTCTTGATTAACCATGAGGATGATTGCCCGGTCTACATTCATAATCTCGAACAGCAGGTCAAGAATTTTTTTCAACAAGTGATCGGGCTCATCGGGAGAGGAAAGTTGCTTACTCACCTCCAATAATATTTTTAACTTGTCTACTGAGCGTTGACCTGTCTCTTTCTCTCGCAGCTTCAGGGCTGAGCCTTGATAAGCTAAACTGTCATGGTGCAGTAATTCCTGAATTTCTACACGGGTTTTTTCTGGAGATAACCGGCTGACAATCGAAAAGTTTGAATCATTATCTTTGAGAATATTTGGGGTAATTCTGTCATCATCACTCACAAATTCAAAGATTACACTGCCCAGACGTATTAAGTCTCCGTCTTTGAGTTCACACTGGTCAATTTTGGCGTCATTAACAAACGTATGATTTAGGCTACCTAAGTCTTTGAGAATAACCCGATCATTCGTGATTGTAACCTGAGCATGATGGCGGGAAAGACTTTTATGAATTACGGTAATACTATTATTTATTTCCCGTCCTATGGTATTGGAACCACTGCTCAATTTATAACTTTCTTGGTTATTCGGCTCTGATTTAGCAATTAAATACGGCACAATCTAGCTCTCGTCATTAGTTCTTATCTCAGACAAGTATAATCGACTAAATTATCAAACTACTAATTTAAGGTTCTAGGATATACGTTGAATGGCTAAGGGTATTATGACAAGCCTATGAAGCGCACCTCTTTTCGCAAGTAGGTTATCAAATGACCCTGTTTTAACTAATACCTAATACCTGACAGCATTACCCTAAGCTCTAATCCCTAACCCCTAATCCCTATAATTGAGTTGATAACTGTTTTGAAAACTGGTGATATAAATTTTGTGGTAGTAGCAGAAAACTTGATATTAGGTTAACACTTGCTTGATTGGTAGTTTACCTCGGCAATGGGTTGAGGCTTGTTCAAAGTATATCAAACTATTAAGCCATTTTGGCATAAATAAGTCATAGTCTAAATAATTAGTTATAATCAAAGAATTGGAAGTACTATCCCCATTGGGGGGAGGAGGAAGCCATGGGGATCGCTACAGTTAACCCAGCAACCGGGGAAACCATCAAAACCTTTGAGCCAGAGAGTCCGTCCTCGATTGCGACCAAGCTAGCAGTTGCCCAAGAGGCGTTTGAGCAATACTGCGAAACATCAATGGAGCAAAGAGCAGATTGGCTGAACGCAGCGGCGGAGATAGTAGAGCGGGATCGAGTCAAATTCGGCGAGGTGATGACCACGGAGATGGGAAAACCCCTCAAAAGTGCGATCGCAGAAGCACAAAAATGTGGTTTGGTTTGTCGGTACTACGCTGAACACGCAGCTGAATTCCTGGCAGATGTCCCAGCCTCTACCGATGCCACCCAAAGCTTTGTGCGCTACCAACCTCTAGGAGTAATTCTAGCAGTAATGCCCTGGAATTTTCCATTTTGGCAAGTCTTCCGTTTTGCTGCTCCAGCATTGATGGCGGGAAATGTGGGGTTGCTCAAACATGCCTCTAATGTGCCTCAATGCGCCTTAGCCATTGAGCAAATCTTTGCTGAAGCAGGATTTCCGGAAGGGGTGTTTCAGACCTTACTGATTGGTGCTAACCAAGTAGAGCCAGTAATTCAGGATCCACGGGTCAAAGCTGCCACCCTAACTGGTAGTGAGCTAGCAGGAGCTGCTTTAGCCGCTGCGGCTGGGACACAAATAAAGAAAACTGTCCTGGAACTAGGGGGAAGTGACCCGTTTATTGTCCTAGAAAGTGCCGATTTAGAAGCAGCAGCTACCACAGGTGTGACTGCTAGGATGCTCAATAACGGTCAATCGTGTATTGCAGCGAAACGGTTTATTGTGGTGGACGCAGTAGCCGATGAATTTCAGCAACGTCTACTGGAAAAATTCCAAGCCCTGAAAGTGGGAGATCCCATGGCGGAAGATACCGATATTGGCCCCTTGGCAACCCCTGGTATTCTTAGAGACTTAGACCAACAGGTGCAAGCCTGCATTGAACAAGGGGCAAAGGTTCTTATCGGTGGCCATGGTTTAAGCGATCGCGCTGGTAACTTCTATCCCCCCACGATTCTAACTGACTTCCCACCAGGCACTCCAGCCGATAACGAAGAATTTTTTGGCCCTGTTGCCCTATTGTTTAGAGTTCCGGATATTGATGCTGCTATTAAGCTTGCCAATTCTACAGTATTTGGATTAGGGGCTAGTGCGTGGACAACCAATGAGGAGCAAATGCCTAGGCTGATTGATGAACTTGAAGCTGGAGCAGTGTTTATCAATGGCTTAGTCAAATCCGACCCCCGTTTACCCTTCGGTGGGATCAAACGTTCTGGGTATGGGCGAGAACTAAGTATTCAAGGGATACATGAGTTCGTAAACATCAAAACTGTTTGGGTGAAGTAAAAATTCTCGGTATTAGGCTAAAACCATTAGCCTAATACCATTACCCTAGATTCTATTAGCCTATAGCAAGTGTATTTAAATCCTGAACAGTAACAGTTACTACTGACGAATTCTCTGACTCAGGAATCAGGACTCAGCAATATTCTTAAAATTAACCTTGTTGGTGAAGCTATCTGTTTGGGTGCATCTCAATGCATGCTATTTGAAGCGGTGGTGGGTTACGGGCAGCAACCTAACACTTGCTATGGCTTGCGTCTTGGCGAGCCCGTCCCTAACACACCCTACGCCACTTTTTTACAAATATGAGATGCACCCATCTGTTTATCCGTCTCTATCCCTGTGGTTCTGGTAAAGGGGAAAATAAAAAGCTTTTCTGTAACATTTTTAACTTTTTACCATCAAGTTTTTACTGTTAATTTTTATTAAACTCACCCGGATAGAAGCCAGAATGGCCATACAACTCACTACTCTGCTTCTTTCATGGTTATCAAAAGCTTATCAAAGGCTGTTTTAAGATTGCCCGATTTCAACTGACTGACTTCTGAAAAATTTGGATGTACCAGATCGCAAATGCTAAATCCTGTGTCATGAACTAATAACAACTATGGACAAAGGCTAATAGAAAAAGCTAAAAAGGAATCTCAAAAGAAATCTAAAAATTAATTTTGACAATCAAAGATTATTTTGATACCAAAACCATATATATACTAGGGATGATTAGATATGGGTGACATGAATACTGCTGAACTATTGGTACATTGCTTAGAAAACGAAGGAGTAGAGTACGTTTTTGGACTACCTGGAGAAGAAAATCTCCATGTTCTAGAAGCTCTGAGACATTCTTCAATTCAATTTATTACCACTCGTCATGAACAAGGAGCAGCCTTTATGGCAGACGTTTACGGACGGCTGACAGGAAAGGCTGGAGTTTGCTTGTCTACCCTCGGTCCAGGGGCAACTAATTTAATGACTGGAGTTGCTGATGCCAATTTGGATGGAGCACCCCTAGTAGCCATTACTGGTCAGGTGGGAACGGACCGGATGCATATTGAGTCCCACCAGTATTTGGATTTGGTAGCAATGTTTGCTCCAGTGACTAAGTGGAACCGGCAAATTGTTCGCCCTGACACCACAGCAGAAATTGTCCGTAAGGCATTTAAAATCGCTCAGACCGAAAAACCAGGAGCGGTACACATAGATTTGCCAGAAAACATTGCGGCCATGCCAGTCGATAGCCAACCCCTAGGCAAAGATGGTCGGGAAAAAACCTTTGCGTCTTTCCGTAGTTTGGGTAAGGCAGCTGTGGCAATTTCTAAGGCGAAAAATCCCCTAATCTTGGCGGGTAATGGCACAATTCGTGCTGGTGCTGCTGAAGCCTTAACCGAATTTGCCACCCGGATGAATATTCCAGTGGTCAATAGCTTCATGGGTAAAGGGTGTATTCCTTACACTCATCCCCTGGCCTTGTGGACTTTGGGATTACAACAACGGGACCACATCACCTGTGCTTTTGAGCAATCAGATTTGGTGATTGCAGTGGGATATGATTTGATTGAATATTCTCCCAAAAAGTGGAATCCAGAGGGCAATATTCCTATTATTCATATCGGTGCCAGTCCAGCAGAAATTGATAAAAGCTACATTCCTTTAGTGGAGGTAGTGGGGGATATTTCTGACTCTCTTAAGGAAATTATGAAGCAGGGAGACCGGGAACGCAAACCGATACCATCTGCTGCTGAACTTCGGTCTGAAATCCGAGAAGACTATGAACAGTATGCTAATGATGAAGCCTTTCCGATCAAGCCGCAAAAACTGATCTATGACCTACGCCAAGTCATGGAACCAGAAGATATTGTGATCTCTGATGTAGGAGCTCACAAGATGTGGATGGCTCGTCATTACCATTGTGATTGTCCCAATACCTGTATCATTTCTAATGGTTTCGCAGCCATGGGGATTGCTTTGCCAGGAGCACTAGCGGCTAAGCTGGTTTATCCGGATCGCAATATCGTGGCAGTCACTGGTGATGGGGGCTTTATGATGAATTGCCAGGAACTTGAAACAGCACTAAGAGTAGGGACTGCCTTTGTGACACTGATTTTCAATGATGGTGGCTATGGCTTGATTGATTGGAAGCAACAAAATCACTTTGGTGAGTCGGCTTTTGTGAATTTTGGCAATCCAGATTTTGTCAAATTTGCTGAAAGTATGGGACTAAAAGGCTATCGTGTCAATTCAGTGGATGAGTTGATTCCTATCCTACGAGAAGCATTAGCTCAAGATGTGCCTGCAGTGATTGATTGTCCCGTGGATTACGGAGAAAACCTACGCTTTAGCCAAAAGACTGGTGATTTAACTTGCAAGATTTAAGGTTATTTGGGTTGGAGGTTGAAGGTTGGAGGTTGAAGGTTACAGGTTGTTGAAGGTTGAAGGTTGGAGGTTGAAGGTTAAAGGTTCTAATCTTCAACCTCCAACCTTAACAGTGAATAACTTTCAACCTACCCTACAAGGGATGCCAAGGGCTAACAACCGGTTAACCTTAAACTTGTTAACCTTAAACTTGTTAACCTTAAACTTGTTAACCTTAAACTTGTTAACCTTAAACAAACCTTTGCGCCACAATGGCGAGACAGCAGGAATTTATATAGTTATCTTAAATTACATACAACTAGGTTGGTTTAAACAACCAATCATTGCATCAATAAATTTGGCACTAGAGAGTTAATCCAGGAAGAGTAGGTGAAGGATTTTACTATGGATTTGCAAAGTCTACTTGACCTTTCACCAAACCTCTAGGGTTAGGGAAACTGCTTTACTGGCTGCAGAAATAATAACTAGACTTTGGGCAATATATATATAATTGCTCTGATGTTTAATGCCTACCCATAATGGTCATTACTGGCTCGATTCTCTAGAAGCTAATTTCACCCAAATTAAACCTTTTGAAAAGGGAGAGTGCTCAATATGGATGAGATGGAAATTTATAATCAGCGTCCTGCTGGTTCGGCTCTGTTTTCAACTTCTGAAAGCTTCATGGATTCCATCAAAGATTTGGACTTCATGAAAGATGTGTCGGAAGATCAGCTCCACAAGATTGAAGGAGGTGACAAAAGCAGCAGCGGACGCCGCAAAAGCCCCTCTAATCCCAAAGACTTTAATGGCTTTTTCGGCAATGGCCAGCCTATTATCATTAGTAATGACTTGAAAGGGATCGCGATCGCTAAAAACGGTGGTACTGCAATCGTTAACCAAAACGTTTTCAACAAATTTATCTTCATAATTCCAGGATTCTTTCAGAAGCGTAGTGGTAGCTCTAGCTGATCGCAATTTACGCTTTTAGTGGCTACGAATACATCCTGGTTAAAGGGAATTTGGTTTGGAATGGGTGATTCCGTTGAAAATTGTCCATTCCAAATTCCCAATTCCCCTGTGATAGGACTAGAATTATCCTGGCTTTATTTCTCACTATTTAAAGGTTGCAGGTTCTAATCTTCCAGTTTTGAACCCTCTGTTCCGATTGTTAACTTTAAAAAAACCTTTGAGCCACAATGGCGAGACAGCAGGAATTTATATAGTTATCTTGTTAAATACAACTACGTTGCTTTAAACAAGCAATTATTGCATAAATCAATTTGGCACTAGAGAGTTGATGCAGGAAGAATAGATGAAGGATTTTACTCTGGATTGGCAAAGTATACTTTACCTTTCACCAAACCTCTAGGGTTAGGTAAACTGCTTTACTGGCTGCAGAAATAATAACTAGACTTTGGGCAATATATATATGATTGCCCTGATGTTTAATGCCTACCCATAATCGTCATTAATGTATCGATTCTCTAGAGCTAATTTTACCCAAATTAAACCTTTTGAACAAGGAGATTACTCAATATGGATGAGATGGAAATTTATAGTCAGCGTCCTGCTGGTTCGGCTCTGTTTTCAACTTCTGAAAGCTTCATGGATTCCATCAAAGATTTGGACTTCATGACAGATGTGTCGGAAGATAAGCTCGACAATATTGAAGGAGGTCAAAACAACGGACAACCCACCGTTATTGATCCCAAAGACCTTGGCGGCGCAGGCCAGCCTATTATCATTAGTAATGACTTGCAAGGGATCGCGATCGCTCAGGACGGTGGTATTGCAATCGTTAACCAAGAGGTTAACAACTTTATCATCATACCAGAAAGCTTATTTAAGAAGCTTTCTGGTACCACTACCTGATCGCAATTTACGCTTTGAGTTGCTATCAATACATCCTGATTTAAAGGAATTGGTAATGGGTGATTTCCTTAAAAATTGCTCATTGCCTTCTTACCAAGTACCCTATGATAGGACTAATATTATCCTGGGTTTAGTTATCACCGGTTAGTTGAAAGCTGTGATTTTTAATGACTTTTTTATTAAGCTATAAAAACGTTTTTCACTATCTAGTCGAAAAGGGAATTTGTGAAGCAAATCAGGAATCTCTGCTCGAGATTGAAGCAAAATCCTGTAAAAACTTTAATTTGCTGGTGAGTTTGACTGAGGATCGCTATCTTCTGATTAAGCAAGAGCGTCACGATCATGAAGGGAAAACTAATGGTGATTTTTGGTACGAATGGCTTTTTTATGAGTTTTTACAGGAGTTTCCCGAGCTAAGCTCTATTCGCCCATTAATATCAGAGGCGATTCATTTTGATTCAAGTTGCTCAATTCTGGTTTTTAACTATCTTAATGACTATTGTGATTTAGCGTATTTTTATAGTAAAGAGCAGGTTTTTCCGACTGAGATCGCTAGCCACATCGGAGCTACTATAGCTACAATCCATCGCACAACTCTAGACTGTCATAAATATAAAGACTTCTTGAGCTCTAATTCTAAACAGCTACCCATTGACGAAGAGGTTGACTTTCTTGAAAGGTTAGAACGAATTGAACCAGAAGTTTTTGGAATGTATTCTGAAGATTCTCTTGAATTTTTTAGACTTTATCAACGCTACGAGAGTTTAGGGCAAGCGATCGCAGAACTTAACCAAGTTTGGGAGCCTTGCTGTCTGATCCACAATGACCTAAAACTGAAAAATATATTACTGCACCTTGAATGGGAGCAATGCCTCTCGACAAATAAGCTAGAAGCGACAAGCATTGTTAGACTAATTGATTGGGAGAGATTCACTTGGGGAGATCCAACCTTAGATTTAGGAAACATTATCGCTAGCTATCTACAAATTTGGCTGAGTAGCTTGGTGATAAGTACAGCAATTGATATTGAAACTGCTTTGCGTCTAGCGAAAACTCCCCTTGAGGTAATTCAACCTAGCCTTGTTGCTCTAACTCAAGCTTATTTGGCTAACTTTCCAGAAATTATTGAGCGACGTCAGAATTTTTTGAGACGAGCAATGCAATTTGCTGGGTTTATCTTGATTCGCAAAATTCATATAAAGATCAATAACCTCAAACCCTTTGACAACACAGGTATCTGTATGATTCAGGTTGCTAAGACCTTGTTATGCCATCCTGAGCAATCAATCCTGATTGTTTTTGGCATCACAGAATCTGAACTCACTTGTCCTAGCCGTATTCCTGCCTAAATCCTAAGGTGTTGATTATGCAATTACTGGATGCTTTACGAACTCAACGACTGGATTCTTCTATACCTGGATTGCTTGATGTTTTTTCTGACATTCTTAACAATGTTCAGATTCAATCTAATTTCTATATTACTCATCCAGAGTACAAACCCCTGGAACTTCCAGATGAAGTGGTAGGTCGTTTTCAGCAACTACCTTTCAAGATCCAGAATAGGTATCTGAGCCTGCAACTGCGAACGTTCCTCTACCGTATCTACTACAACGGCTCTTATCAAACGACTCTTGCAGCGGATCAAAATTCAAATGGTTGGGCACTTGACGAGGATTTTGAGAACAATACCGTAAGGGGGCTTAACCTAGAGTTTTGCCAGCGATTGTGCCAAAGTAATCGCTCTCAAGGCTACTTTGATCCAGGGTGGTTAGTGCTAAGGCAGGAAAGTGATGGTAGTTTGGCTGTGGAAAAGAAGGGTCTAATTCTGCACATTAGGCCAGATTTCCATTTACAACCAATTGATAGGGCTGCCAATATAGGTAGCTTAGTGGCAATCCGGATGCCTCATAATTTAGTTCAAAACGGATTTTATGTAGCGGTTGGTAATGGTGGTCGAGTCAATCCTTGTCATTCAGATGGTGACCACCAGACAGTAAGTGTCTATTTTAATCTGAGTCCTGAAGGTGCAGTTGCTGTGATGAAAGCTATCACTGAGGGATTGAACCGAGTCAAAATTCCGTTCACGTTTAAGGTGCTATACAATCCTTCTGACTACGGGCGTTATGACTCAGGCATTCTGTGCTTTGAAAAGGGCAATTATAAAACAGTTAAACCCATGCTTAAGACTGTTTATGCTCAACACAAAGCCCATTTTATTCAAGGGGTACCTCTGTTTACGAAGCAACTGTTACCAGGACTGGCTCTATCAGAAGAACCTGATTATAAATTTACCCCTAAAGAAGATTTCGGGATGAATCGCTGCCAAATTGTTGCTAATGCGTTACTAGAAGCTTGGCTACAAGGTCACGACTCCCCAGAAGGTCGGATGAATTTTATCCTCCATAACTTTTCTTTGCTTGGAATTGACCTAAAGCGCCCCTACTTGAATGCTAAATCTAAGGATATTTATTAAACTTAGATCTTGCACCAAGTTTAAAATTTACCTGTCAAGCTAGGGAACAGGGAACAGGGAACAGGGAACAGGGAACAGGGAACAGGGAACAGTGAACAGTGATAAGATTTGACTATTTAAGTACTGAAATTGATGGTTATCGCTGTCTTGATGCAGTCGCTCATGGGGAGGGGCTGTGTGCGGAACCTGCGTCCGCAC
>WTKN01000218.1 GCA_011524395.1 Moorena sp. SS36440bin_2 | reverse complement strand
AAGCAGAAGGCGCTATGTGCTTAAGCGCTTTTAATCCATTGGGCAGAAGATTGACCTACGGTCACGCTACGCGATCGATAACCTGACCGACTCGACGAAAGGCACGAGTTTGATCAAGGACTAGAAAATTAGAGATACCTCGCTGCTGTAAGCCAATGGCAGTAGCTAATCCCACTGGACCAGCACCAACCACAACAATATCATAATTGTCGATCGCTCAAGCGCGGAAGCTGAGGCCAAAGGCCACGCTAAAAGCGAACGCTTCCGGAGCGTAGCGTGACCGTAGGTCAATCATAATTATATTTTTTCGATGGTTTTTGCGTTCAGCTTCGCTGCTGCTGTTCTGGCAATTATATTACCTTAACAACTATAGTAATTTTGTACTTAATTAAGTACAAAATTAGCTTTTTTAGGGAACAGGGAACAGCGGATCTGGGAGCAGGGAAGAGGAACCCACCCCTACTGCTCCCAGGAGGAAAAGGGAAGAGGGAAGAGGTAAAAAATAAGGCGTTGCTGAATTAAGGAATGAATGCGCGATCATTTGGTTTTACTAAAGCCCCCTAAATCCCCAACTCGCTATTGCATTGCTGACTGCTAGTTAAGCCAATTTTCTAAATCCGTTATGTTATTGAAATCTAAGGAGTCTTCTCCCAAATTTTCCAACTCTTCAATTGTTAAATTTTCTATTTTGCTAATGGTTTTTGTATCAATTTCCCCAAAACGCTTTTTCATTTGACGCATTATTAAGGCGATTGCCTCATTTTTTCTTCCTATTTCTTTCCCGATTTTCTTTCCTATTTCTTCAGCATAAGTTAGTTTTCCTCTTTCATCTTGTAATGCCATAGCACGGCGATCAGCAATTTCTAATTCTTCTGGAGTCATACCAGCTTGATTAGCAATATTTAAAGCTGATTCTATCTCGGATACTTCTCCTAAAGAAGGAGGAATATTATCGAGACGAGAAGCTTCTTTGAGGAAATAAATCCATTTATCGGCTAAAGTTTCTAATTCGGAGAGTGTTTTATGGAATTTCGGTAATTCTATAAATATTAACTGCAATTCCTCTTCCAGACATTCAAACTTTTCGGTTTTTTATTGAAACACAAATTGATTAATAATTTGCTGAGTTTCGTCGAACAAAATAAAATCCGTAATTGTGACAGCTATAACAGGTTTAAGACGAATATAGTCCTCTGCTGTTTTTAACTGATTAACATATCCTTTCACCATATTATAAAGTACCCGTTTGCTAAAACCAGTGATGGATGAGACTTGCATTTCAATTAGGACAACTTCTCCATCCGCTAACACTGCTTTTACATCCAAAAAAGTGTCTTTTAAAGTCAACACTTGACCGGGATTATAGGGATTAATAATGGTTAAAGATTGAATGATTGATTCGCCATTGTAAATAATGGCATTGAGGAAACTAATTAATATACTTTTACTTTCTTTGGAACCAAATATTTTTTTGAATACATAATCTATTTTAGGGCTGATAAATCTCATAGTTTTGGCGTTCCTGAATTAACGAATGAATGCGCGCTGATCTGGTTTTCTTAAAGCCCCCGTTGCTCCTCGAATTCTGAGGGACTTGTCAGCCATGCAAAGCGCGAGTGGGGGAAACCACGGCAGTCGCTGGGGGAACGGCAGTCGCTCATGGGGGAAACCCCCGCGTGAAGGCGCTGCCTCCCCAAGACCGCGCTGCCTCCCCAAGACCGCACCGGTAGTCGCTCATGGTTTTGGGTCTGTGTGCGGAACACCGCGATCGCACCGCTGTTTGCCCCGTGGGGACCCCCAAGACCGCGCTACCTCGCTGCATCGCTTGAAAGTTTTGTTACCTCCAGAATTGGGAAAACCATAGCCAGAATCAGCAATGCCCTTAGAATCAGACACTAGCGGGAAAACTACCACCTATGAAATGAACATCACTGAAAGTTTCAATCCATAGACGAGCACCACAACGCAGTGGGTGCTCGGGCTGATAGACAATCCGACATGGACCAAGGATTTCAATCTGGTTGCCATATAGATTGTTGCCGCTTCGTTTTACCGAAATCACTGGCTGACGGTCTTCCGCAGGTTTACCATTGTTGCTACCAATCCGATTACGGTTGACATTGATGGTGGCTAAAGCGGGAGGACGACTGGTACGCCATTTGCCCTTGGGTCCATGGGTAGCTTTAGTGATTTGTGGTAGGTGGTTGAAAAGAGGAATAATCCAGAATTTGCCACTTTTATAGGCACCCCTGACCCGACCCTTCTCGAGGAGTTGGCGCAATCGTCGAGAAGAAATACCTAAGAGAGATGCGGCTTCGGTAGTACCAATGCAGTGTTTCATGTTCAAATTCCCTAACTATTCCGATAACACTACTATAACAAAAATTTATTCTTGGACAGCTTAATGTGAAGTTATATAAAGTTTTGCCAAACTGACCAGACAACTAGGGTGAAATAATTTTTCATGATTGATATCTAATCAAACCGAATTTACTATTACGGCGACCTAGCTCTGCCCTGTAAACCGCGATATGACTACCAACCAATTGTTAGAATCAAACCTTGAATCTCTAATCAATACGGCTGCTCAAAATCATCAGTTGGGTAAATTAGATGAGGCTGAATCTATCTACAGACAGGTAATACAGATTCAGGGGGATAATCAGGGTGAGGAAAATCTTTTATCGAAGCCCTATAACGTGATAGCAATTGCTAATATTGCAAGTATATTTGAGGAAAAAAACAAGCTAGAGGAAGCGGTAGGGTTGTACCAACAAGCCTTAACCATAAAAGCTGACTTTTTTGAAGTTCATAACAATTTGGGCAATATCTTCTGGGCACAAGGAGACTTAGACAAAGCGGTACAGTCTTACCAAGAAGCGATTAGGGTTAAACCTGACTATACTCTGGCTCATAACAATTTAGGAAATTTACTTTATAGTCAGGGGAAATTATCCGAAGCGGTACGGTGCTACCAAGAAGCGATTAGGGTTAAACCTGACTATGCTCAGGCTTATTGTAATCTGGGAAATGTACTACAGGTACAAGGCAAGTTAGATGCTGCACAAGAGTCCTACCAGGAAGCGATTAAGCTTAAAGCAGATTGTTTTCAGGCTCATAACAATTTGGGGACTCTATTCCAAAAACAGGGCAAGTTAGATGCGGCAAGAGAGTCTTACCAAGAAGCAATTAGGCTTAAACCTGACTATGCTGACGCTCATAACAATTTGGGAACAATACTCCAAAAACAGGCCAAGTTAGAGGAAGCGATACAGTCCTATCAGGAAGCGATTAGGCTTAAACCTGATTTTGCTGAAGTTTATAACAATTTAGGAAATACACTCCACGAACAGTGCAAGCTAGAAGAAGCCCTACAGTCTTACCAGCAAGCATTAAGTATTAACCCTAACTTGACTGAAACTAAACTGGCCATGTGCGTGTGTCAGATTCCAATTATTTATTCAAGTGTTGATGAAATCAAGGTAACGCGAAATAATTACCAAGGTAGTCTCAAAAAATTAGCGGATAGCTATACACAGAGCGATACAGAGCTAAGCCCAAGGGAACTGCTAAGTGCTGCTAAGGCGGTGGGAGCGTTTCAGCCTTTTTATCTGGCCTATCAAGGGTTAAATAACCGAGAGTTACAGCAAATTTATGGAGCAATGATTTGCCAAATCATGTCCCAGTGCTATCCCCGGTGGAGCCATAAAATTCCTCTACCAAATTTAGCACCTCATGAAAAAGTTCGGATTGGGGTTATTTCGGAATTCTTTTGGGATCATTCTAATTGGAAAATACCGATTAAGGGCTGGGTAGAAAATCTAGATAGATCGAATTTTGAACTATTTGGTTATCACACAGGCTTAAAACAGGATAAGGAAACAGCAAGAGCAGCGAAATCATTTGTAAAATTTGTTAACGGTTCTTTGACTATCGAAGAATGGTGTGAGGTAATCACAGAAGATAAATTACACATCCTTATTTTTCCGGAATTCGGGATGTCCCCCACTACAGTGAAGTTGGGTTGTTTAAGACTGGCTCCGATTCAAATGACATCTTGGGGACATCCGGATACTAGTGGAATGCCGACGATTGACTATTACTTGAGTAGTGATTTAATGGAGGCAGAAAGTGCTCAAGAGCATTATAGTGAGAAGTTAGTTAGATTACCGAATCTCTCTATCCATTACACGCCTTTGGAAATTACACCAGAAGCGATCGCTAAAAAGGACATAGGCTTAGACGATGATGAGATTATGTTCTGGTGCTGCCAATCGTTATATAAGTATTTACCTGACTATGATGATGTATTTCCTAGAATTGCTAAGGAGTTAGCTTGTCGGTGTAAGTTTGTATTTATTAAATATGTTAAAAGTGACCAAGTTACTGAGATATTTGAGCAACGTTTAAGGGATGCTTTTAATAAATTTGACCTCGATTACACAGACTACTGCATATTTTTACCGTTCATGAATAACAGGAGGTTTGCGGGAACCTCAGCGATAGCCGATGTATTCTTGGATAGCATTGGTTGGTCTGGATGTAACTCTAGTTTGGAATCTATTGCCCATAATATTCCGATTGTGACATTCCCAGGAGAGTTGATGCGTGGTCGGCATACGATGGCAATTCTAAAAATGATGGGTCTGGAAGAGACAATTGCTGCCAGTAAAGAGGATTATGTAAAAATTGCGGTACGGTTAGGTCAAGATGCTCAATATCGTCAATACATATCTGATCAAGTTGCTGAAAATAAACATAAGTTATATGGTGACTTGAAACCGGTAAGAGCATTGGAAGATTTTCTATTAAATTTAGTTCATAAACCAAAACAATTTGCGATGGAAACTATTTCTCAAGCACTACAACTTGCTGTTCAACATCGTCAAGCCAATCGTTTAAACCAAGCTGTACAGATTTACCATAAGATTTTGACACAACAGCCTAATCATTCGGAAGCCTTATATGGCTTAGGGGTGGTGGCACAGGAAACAGGTCAGTATGAGAGTGCCGAGAAGTTGTTCAGAGCTACTGTGGAAGCGGAGCCGAATTCTGTTAAGGGTTGGTTCAGTTTAGGTAATTTGTGCCAAGGTCAAGGTCAGTTGTCTGAGTCGGTGGAGTGTTACCAACGAGTTTTAACAATACAGCCGAACTTAATACCGGTTCACAACAACCTTGGGTATGCTCTGCAACAACAAGGTAATTGGGACGATGCGATCGCATCTTATCAACAAGCTTTGGAGATTGACCCTACCTGCACTGAAGCTGATGTGAATTTCGGCAATGCACTCCACGCTCAAGGGAAGCTTTCCCAAGAAAAACAAGCACACTACGCACAATTGAACCATGAGCTAGGGGTTACCCGGCAAAAGGCAGGGGATTTGACTAATGCTGTGGCTTACTATCGCCAAGCAGTGGCGATGCAGCCAGATTTGCTAAGCGCTCATTACAATTTGGGAGTGGTGCTTGAAGACCAAGGTGAGTTTGAAAATGCGATCGCATCTTATCAGAAGGTTCTGGAGCTCAATCCTAGTTATGGGGAAGTCTACTTTAACTTAGGCAGGATTTACCAAATTCAGAAGCAGTTAAAGGAGGCAGCATCTGCTTATCGACAAGGGCTAATGCTAGTCAATCCCCGGTATGGGAAAGTAGTAAATCCTGACAACGGTTCTGACAATAGTTCTAGAGTATCTCCTGAGACATTAACGCCACCGCAGGTAGAACAACCAGACGTTACTATCGGGGGATATCAGTTTCCAGGGATTCCCAAGGTATCGGTAAGTGAAGACAAACGACCCTTTTGGACAGTAATTATTCCTTTATATAACCGTACTGAGTATCTTCTGGAATGTCTGGCGAGTGTATTAGCTCAATGGCAGGGCGAGGAGGAGATGGAAATTTTAGTGCTGGATAATGCCAGCACACCTCCTCTATACGATTTGGTGAATTCCATTGGGGGAGGGGTAGTTCGCTACTACCGCAATCCAGAAAATATCGGTGCGCGACGCAATTTTAATCTTGGTATTGCCCTCAGTCGCGGTCAGTGGATTCATGTACTTCCTGAAGATGAATATGTTCTTCCAGGTTTTTATTCCCGCTTGAAGAAGAGTCTAGAAAAATGTAGTGATTCTGTGGGAGCAGCATTTACGGGTTATGAAAATATCAATGAGACAGGAAAGATAATTTTCTCCCAACAAGTGTATGGAAAAGATACGGGTATCCATCAAGATTGGCTGTGGAAGATTGGCACTTCCAATGTCTTGAATCCTTGTGCAGTTGTGATTCGTCGCTCTACTCATGAACATCTGGGGTGTTACGATCCGGGCAACACGTATACTCCTGACTGGGAACTTTATAAGCGTATTGCTAGTTTTTATGATTGGTGGTACGAAGGCGATATTTTGGCACGTTACCGTGAGCATGATAATAATATGACCAGTGAACTGATATTATCTGGAGCTCAAGCAACGTCTATCTGCCTGGGGATTGAAATTTCCGAGAGCTATCTTCCTGCTGAGCATTGTGCAGCAATTACCGCCAAAGCTCGTAACCATTACTTTAATTATTGTCTAAACCATATGGTAATTCCCCTACAGACTGGGAATCTTGCTGGTGCGTTTCGTCTGCTCCAAGATGCACTCAAAATTGATCCGTCCCCTCAAGCTGTGGAGAAATTATTTACTTGGCTGACTCAAGCCGAAGCTGCTCCCCTACGGGATGAGATTGCTTCAAAGTTGCGCTCAATTATGTTGAATCATACTTCAGAAAGTTTTTACTTTGCTTATCCCTAGGGCGTGTTTTCAAAGTTTTCCGCAAGATTATGATCCCCCCCAGCCCCCCTTAAAAAAGGGGGGATCCATACTCGATCGTCCCCCTTTTTTAAGGGGGATAATGGTGGATATACGAGGCAATAATACACACCATAGTTACAGGAGTTTTCAATTACCAGTTCCCAATTAAAAACTAAAAATTGAGGATTACAACAGTGACACAACTTTCTGAAGCACTTCAAGTTGCTCTTCAATATCATCGAGCCAATCGCTTGGTCGAAGCTGAGCAAGTTTATCGTCAGATTATAACAGGAATACCTAACCAACCAGATGCCTTGTATGGCTTGGGAATGCTAGCACAACAGGTAGGTAAGTATCAAACTGCTGAGGAGTTTTTCAATACAACCCTCCTTGTCAATCCGGAGTCTTTCAAGGCTTGGTTCAGTTTAGGCAATTTGCGTCAAGCTCAAGGTCAATTGTCAGAAGCAGTGGAAGCTTACCAGCAAGCGTTAGTCCTACAGCCGAACTCGGTAGCGCTTTATAACAACTTTGGCTATGCTCTACAACAACAAGGCAAGTGGGAAAATGCGATCGCATGCTATCAAAAAGCTTTGGAGATTCAGCCCAACTGTGCTGAAGCTGATGTGAATTTGGGTAATGCTCTCTATGCTCAAGGGCAGCTTTCCCAAGAAAAACACGCCTACTACGCTGCCTTAAATCACGATTTGGGGGTTACTCGGAAAAAAGGGGGCGATTTGAAGACTGCGGTGGCTTACTACCAGAAAGCGATCGCAATACAGCCAGACTTGGTCAACAGTCATTATACCTTAGGAGTTGCTCTGCAGGAACAAGGCAAATTAGATGATGCGATCGCATCCTATAACAATGTCCTCAAACTCAATCCCAGTAACAACGAAGTCTACACTACTTTAGTGCATCATAAATTAACTAGGATTGACCGAGAGCAAAATAAATTAAACAACAAATTAAATCATCAATTAAACGGAGCTGATTCTAAGAAACGATTAAAGATAGCATTTATCTGTCAACCCTTTGTGATGACATCGTTTCCAAAGCCGATGGATTCCATCGGGATTTTGACCTATGAATTCGTGCGTCTTTTAGTTCAAGATGGTGACGTTATTGTCTATACACCAGGAGAACGCTTTAATACGGCAATTCATGACGGAGTAGATTATCGATATATTCCCATAGGTCAGGATAAAAAACTGCTAAACTATCTAGAAAAAATTCCAGGATTCCAGAATCAAAAACGTACTATATTTGGCTCCCAACTCTATTACCTCGGATATATTTTACAGGTAGCTAATGACTTGAGAAAACAGCAATGTGATGTTGTTCACATTCACAACTTATCTCAGTTTATTCCAGTGATACGAGCCTTGAACCCAGGAATAAAAATTGCCCTGCACATGCATTGTGAGTGGTTGACCCAACTGGATCACAAAATTCTAGAAAAGCGGCTTAGTAAGGTAGATTTAGTTATTGGTACTAGTAAGTATATCACAGAAGGGATTCGCCAGGGTTTTCCTAAATTTGCCGAGCGCTGTCAGCCGGTTTTTAATGGGGTAAACCTTGATCGCTTCATGAATTTCTATGTCAACGATAATCAGCAAAATGGCAGCACCAACAATTCTGCTAAACGATTACTCTATGTGGGGAGAGTATCTCCAGAAAAAGGATCCCATGTCTTATTAGAGGCGTTTAAAAAAGTGCTCGAGCGCTGCCCTCAAACCAAACTTGATATCGTTGGTCCTGTAGGTGCATTACCCTATGACTATATTGTCGGATTAAGTGATGACTCCAAAGTGGCAGAGTTAGCGTCATTCTACGGTGATGAAAGTTGGATAGGTTACGTGAGACGATACCTGTCCGAATTAAATGATCACTTTGGTGCTGATTTAGCCAGCCAAGTATCTTTCACTGGCTCCCTTCCTCAATCCAAATTAGTCAATTATTATCAGCAGGCAGACATTTTTGTATTTCCGTCAGTATGTCACGAAGCATTTGGGATGCCAATTGTGGAAGCTATGGTCGCAGGTCTTCCCGTTATTGCTACCCAAGCTGGTGCTTTTCCCGAGATTGTGGAAGATGGTAAGACAGGTCTGCTGGTTGAACGGAGTAATGCTGATGCTTTAGCAGACGCCATCTTGCAACTTCTTTCTGACGAAGAACTTAGAACATCCATGGGACACGCTGGACATCAGCGAGCAGTTGAACTATTTTCTTTCGAGAAAGTTGTTGATGATTTACTTACGCAGTACAAGACTATTCTTTGAGAGTAAAAGGCAGAATTGTTGAACTTCGGCTCAGGGAATAGTGACACGTGACAAGTTAAAAATGAACAATAAATTATCCTTACAAACTCTGGTACGTCAGTTTTATCGTTTTATAATCCATAGTACCAGAGTTGAGTATGACAGAAATAATCTAAGACGCTCGGCGATTATTTTTTCACCCCATCAGGATGATGAGACCCTGGGTTGTGGTGGAACAATTATCCGTAAAAAGCAAGCCGGAGCTGATGTAAAAATTGTTTTTATGACAGATGGGTGTCAATCTCATGCTCATCTGATTCCAGCAAATCAAGTAAAATCAATACGCGCTAATGAAGCCTTGGCAGCCGCTCAACAACTTGGTCTGCAACAACATGATGTAAGTTTCCTGGAATTCAAGGATGGAACATTAGATAAAACCAGAAATTTGGCTATCCAAAACGTTGCAAAAATTATTCTTAACTATCTGCCTGAAGAAATTTTTATTCCCTACTACAACGATGGGGTATCTGACCATAATGCTACCAATGAAATTGTCGTAGCTGCACTCAAAACAATTAAATTTGATGTGACAGTTTATGAGTATCCTATATGGTTTTGGAATCACTGGCCTTGGACAAGGGTCGAAGGGAGTAGACCAAACCTAGTCTCCTTTTTGAAAAAAACCATCATGTCAGGGTTTAGTTTACTGAATGATTTTAGATTATCTGTCTATATTGGTGATGTTTTTGATATCAAACGTACTGCCCTAGACCAACATCAATCTCAAATGAAACAACTCATTGCTCATCCACGCTGGCTAACCTTAAAGGATGTGTCAGAAGGAGAGTTTTTAAACTGTTTTTTTCAAAACTATGAATTATTTCGTCGATATAGTTTGACTCATAATTCTGAATACTCTTGATGCAAAGCGCGAGTGGGGGTTTCCCCCAAGACCGCGCTGCATCGCTAGCGATAAATTAGCCAATTTGGCAACTTCAGTCAAGATAATTATGAAATCATAAGTAACAAGAGTGTTCAAGATTTTTATCAGTCATATCAGTTCTGGATATATGGGTAATCATATATCCATTTTATTGTGTGTTGATAGTCTCAATGGGATAGGGAGTAGGAAAGTGATAAGTTCACTCAATCCTAGTTTCACAGATTATTTTAAAACGCTATAGTGTTTTCCATACTTATGAGCTACACAGGCTTTTGTTACTGTTCCCTGTTCCCAGATCCGCTGTTCCCAGATCCGCTGTTCCCAGATCCGCTGTTCCCTGTTCCCTAAAATACAAAAATTGTTTACTTCACCCAATTAAAAACGCTATATAAACATTAAGTAACAAAATGCAACAATTAAATCCACCAGAAAATTTAGTAAACAAATCCTTCACAGACACATTCTCAGACAACTGTTGTGCAGGTAAAACCATTGGTACTAAAACTCCCAGTGGTGCAGTTCGTAAGGGTATAGATGTGGAAAAGCTGATTGGAATTGACAATGGCGCATTACGTCTCCAGCCTCTGCTAAAACCTGCGTGGGGCAGACAGGGTATTGCGTATGGTCCTTACACCCGTACCAATGGACTGGCCTTTGCAGTGTTTCTGAGCAATGGTCATAATACATCCCAGACCGAAAGGATTGAGCCCCTAACAGAACGACTCCATCGGTGGATGATTGGTCCTGAGACAGATAAACCAGCTAAACGACTTCTGCGTTGGACTTCCAGTCAGGGAAAAAGCAGGATGCTGCGAAAGCTTCTATGGTGGATTCGTAGTACCTCCAGAATTTCCAAATATTTCAAACCATTTAAATTGCCAAATATTGATGAGAATCTGGCAGTGGGTTGGTTCCCCAGGGAAGTTCCTGTTGACCCAACTGCAGAGGGAAATGCTTTTATTGTTCATGCCACTGGGGCAGAAAATGGAGAGTTGTGGACTCGCTTGGGCGGGTATCTGCTCTCAGCATTTAGGGGCTTACAAAATCTCCAGGTTTATTACATCGTGGTTTTGCGGGAAAAGGGAGCTGCCTATTATGCTGCTTCTGTTCCTAATGCTCATGGTCTTGCGGCTTACCCTAACATGCGTCCCATTGCTATTGATCCTTTCAATGATGATCCGACAGTATATGCTGGTGTATACCAAAGTATTTTGGGACAGAATGGTTTTGAAGTCGATACCCGCATCTATGGCGCTAATGTAGCCCAAATTTCAGACATAGCCACCTGGTACGGTACAGCTCAGGTGGCAGATGACCTAATTGGTAATAGTTTGCTAGATGGTGTTGAAGCGGACAAGGGTGGTTTCTGGAGTGTGTCTCAAGGAAGTTATGAGTTAACAGCTAATGGTGCTAGAGCCACTCAACCAGATAGCGTCGCTATGTTGGAGTGTCCCACACCCTCTGGGCTAATCCATTTGCTGGTCGAAACGTCTACTCAGATAACTGGAGTCCGCATTGTGTGGCGTGTTCAGGATAAAAACCAATTCTGGAGTTTCCTAGCAGACGGGGACAAATGTCAACTTATGATTCAAGACCATGATAGCTGGGAATGTTTAGCTGTTAGCGATCTATGGTATTTACAGCCAAGAGCGATCAACTCTTTACAGATATTGGATGATGGTAAGACCTTCAGCCTGTATCTCAATGGCCAGTTAGTCTTTAACAAGTGCTTTACAGATACCCGCCTGGCAAACGCTACCGGTGTTGGCATTGGTGGCATTAACCCTAATAATAGTCTGTATTTTCGCTCCTTTGAGGCTCATCCACGCACTATTCCTATTCCTTCCGAACTCGACCTGAGCTCCCCTTGGGTAGTAGAGGGTACCGAAATAGCTATTACTGAAGATTTTGCTGGTGCAGCTGGGGACTTGATGGGAAAAACCACCACTAGTGGTAGCAAAGTCTGGCATCGGAATATTGGGCTAGGGGTAATTGAGCTGACTGGGAATAGTACAGCCAAAGTCCAAGCTGATGCTAAGCATCCTAATCCAGGTCGCACTGCCTACACCATTGATTGGGATCACCCAGAAATAGCGGATTTACAGGTAGACATCACTCCCCCTGGAACTAGACGAGGACAGGGAGAAAAAGGTCGTGGAGGGTTTATCTTTTGGCAGGATCCTGACAATTATATCACTATCAATAACTGGTTAGATGACTGTTACGGTGGTGCTTCAATGTCTTCCTTTTTCTATCTCAATGGCTTTGAAGAATTATTTGATGCTGTCTGGACAAATGTAGGTAAACGCATTTCCTGGGGGGTCTCCCATCAGCTCCGCATGATTTTTGACGGCATGAATTACATGATATTCATCAATGATGAGCCAGTATTGTATCGTGCCCTGACAGATGTTTATCCAGATGCAGGGCGTCTTAAAATTAACCGAGTTGGGATTGTCGCTAACTGGGAATGGGGCAATGATACAGGAAGTGTATTTCAAAACTTTGTAGCAAAGGTTTAGACTAATGAATTTAAGCAATCAAGAGGTAACCCTTAACAATGGAGTAGGTGCAGGACTAAAATTCTATGGGGATGGTTCTAATCCTGATTTTGCACGTGGTACCTATGAACTTCCGCTTCAGAAAGCCTTAGCAAGCTGCTTAAACCATGATCATATCTTCTATGATATTGGTGCCAATATTGGCTTTTTTACTATTATTGCTGCGAAGCTAGTTGGGCCATCTGGACACGTTTATGCGTTTGAGCCAGTTCCAAACAATGCTGACATTATTCTACGGAATGTGGAGCTTAATAGTTTCTCCAATGTTACTGTTTTCCCTCAAGCAGTTTCTGAATCAACCGGAATCGGAGAATTGTTGCTGGCCCATCATTCAGGGGGAGCTACTTTAGCTACAGCGGGTACACCTCCAGATCTCAGAGGTGAAATGACAGTTGACCTTGTGTCTATTGATGATTTGGTGTCCCAAAAGACTTTGAAACCCCCAACGGTTGTCAAAATCGATGTGGAAGGAGCAGAAATTAATGTTTTAAGGGGGATGATTCAAACTATTAAAGACTATCACCCCATCCTGATTTATGAAGTAGATGATGGGAATCAAGACTCCTTTAAACTGAAGAATCAAACCATTGAGATGTTTATTGACTCTCTAGGATATAAAATCATTCCCCTGGAACCAGCTTATCCCAATATTCCCTGGTATGTTGGACATGCGATCGCGTTTTCAAAACTTAACTGAAAATGCTATATTTTTGTAAGTATTCAGCCGTCAGCTGTCAGCCGTCAGCCTAATGCTTAAAATAAACCTCATTTGGGATAATTTAATAGTTCCAGATGTTACAGAATTAAAAGTCTGGGGAAAAGCCCATCATAAGCATTCAGCTTTTGAATAAAATCAGTTTACCGCTGATAACTGACCGCTGATAGCTGAATGCTTACGAATTCTAAGCAAATTCTAAAATATGCTCAGCAGTAACTTGAGCTTGTTCCAAGTGAGGCACATGACCACAGTCTTTAATCCAAATTAATTGAGATTGTGCGATCGCATCCTTAAACTTACTAGCAGCAGCAGTCCCTAAAATTTCGTCATGGTCACCCCATAAAATTAGAGTTGGCTGGCTAATCTGAGCCAGCTTATCCCCAAAATCACCATAACCACCACTTTTGGTAAACGCAATCAAGGCTTGACTCCAACCAGGCATTTCTAGGTGCAATGCAGCACAAATTCGGGCATCTTCAGACGCCCAACCTTTATCATAGTAAGCGTTTTTACTTATACTTTGCCTTACCTTGGGATTAGCCAAAAATGCTGTGGCTAGGTACCCTAAAGGAGGAAATAAGAACTTCCCAATCGGGGGAGCCTTGGTGCAGCCAGCGCTATCTATTAATACTAACTGTTTAACTACCTCGGGGTAAGTGAGGGTAAAATCAATTGCCGCCGCACCCCCCATAGAGGCACCGACTAGAATCACTGGTGTTCTAATCAGGGTTTTCCAGAAATAATAGAGATGGGTTGCGATCGCATTGGGGCTAAATGGTGTCCCTGCCATGCGATCCGTAAACCCAAAACCCAACAAATCCACTGCCCAAGTTTCATTGTCCTGAGCCAGCAGTGGTAGCAAGCGGCGGAGTTCTAGCAGGGAACTATCGAAGCCATGGAGTAACAAAATCGGTGTGCCACCCTTACCCTGATTAACGTAAGTTGTGGCAATGGCCTGTGGGCTCAGGGGAGTTGAGATAGCTTGACGCTGAATACTTTGAGCAAGGGCAATCGAGGTAGACTCAACTAGCTGCTGGGTCTTGGAGGGCAGAAAATCAGGAAACATCAGTTATTTATAGCAGTTCTCAATTGGGTGAGGTACCTCGTTCTCGGTTTTAGGGAGTAGTGGGAATAAAATTAATGCCTAATCCTTAAAGAAGCCACTTGATTTTAGATCAATTTGGTTAATCCCCTGTAGCCGTTGTTACCTCTGCTGGCTTGCCATCCTTCCCTTCTACTTTCCCATGATATTGGTTCTTTAATGCTTGAATTTCTTTTTTTAGCTGATCCAGCTCGTCTTTAATAGCCTGAGTTTGCTCTTGGAGAAGCTCGTTCATAAAGTTTTCCACAATATTTCGTATGGGTCGCCACAATTGTTGCCAACGTTGGTGGTCTTCCTCAAGTAGCTGCAAATAGGCATCACTACCGTGGGGAAACGGAATACCCCACAAGAATTCTACAGCTCCGCCAAAATCCACAGAGACACCCTGGGAAGCCAGTCCCATCACAGTGTGTAACTCTCCAACAGGACTACAGTTTGATAGGTAAAAGTTCCCAACTCGCAAACTATTCCCCGCCAACATATTTAAGGGGAAGGGGGGCGGAAATGGCATACTAGGAGCTATATCCAATAAATTTTCCACGCGATGGGTCAGCCCCTTACCGATTTGTCGCTCGTAGTAGTTGGCAAATGACTCATTGCCTACTTTTGGTGCGGCAATCGTGTAGACTTTAAGCATCACAGCCGAACCAAAGTAACGCCGCAAAGCATTAGCACCCAGGAAGGCTAACGACCCACCTAAACTATGACCAGTGACATAAACGTCCACTGACTCCTTGAGTTCTTCGAGTGCTAGCACCCTACTTTGTTGAAAATCTAATATTTCTGTTAGCTCGTCATCGTTACCAAGTTCCTCATCTGCCACTGCTTGCTCAATTAGGGTTCTGGCTACGAGCTCAAAATCAGTACCAAGTCGAATTGCTCCAGCATCGGTGATGGCTGTGATGCAGGCAAACTGCCTTTCATAACTCATCTGGTGGATCTTGTCAAAATCTTTGGGTGTGAGATTACCTAGTAAGGTCTTAAAAAAGATTTCGAGTTGATCACAAACCGATTCAGAGGCTTCCCAAAATCCTTTAACCACTTTAATTCTTTTATCAGTGACGGAACCGTAGTTGACTAAATCCCAGTCAAAGTCAGATACCAGGTCTGTTAGTTCAAAAGCTCCCCGATCGGTCACGATTGAGCCTCGGAAAACCACGGTATACTGATGACCAGTTGTTTTTTTGGCAATAAATCCACGCACATTGCTTTCATCATTGCGGATGCTGTGGACAAATTTCCAGTCTTGATAGCGGTAAAGGGAATTGTATATTTCTTGAATTTCTATGTCGTTGACATTTCCATCATCATACTGGTATACTGTATATATTTGCTGGCAAAATTTTGTCATTAATATGGCTTCATCAAAGCTAAAACCACTTTTGATATTCTGGGGCATATTCATCTTTAATTGACCTACTCAACGTATTCATATGTTGGCACACTTTTTTGATCGGTAAAGTTATAGAAGTTTGCATGTAGGTTAAATATATAGATGCACCCACACCCCACAGTCACGTCTTTGTTAAAAAGCTACCCTTATGATGGCTATGATGGCTCTGGCGCGGGGAGGGAGAGGAGTAGGAACAAATGCTGTTTATCTCACTCGTGATGAGAATTGCTATATATCTTACTTAAGCAAATTCTTTAGGGTTTGAGCTAACACTTTAAGATGAGGTTCTCGGAGTAGATTAAGGTGATGACCGGGAATAAGATGAGTTTCTACTTCCTGAGTCGAAAACTGACTCCAACCTAAGGTGGGGTCTTGAGTATTTGAATTCCAAGGTTTGCTCGTTCGTAATAAAGTAATTTTACCAGTATAGTGCTTAGGAGTATAACGAACTAATGCCTGGGTATTCCCTTGCATAACTCTAAGCAATGGACGACTAGAACGAATAAGAGAATTAATTCTATTTAATACTTTGCCAAGGGTTTGGGATTTATTTGCTGACTGTATGGATGGTAAAGCATCTTGAGCAAATACCCTAACGTTAGCTTGGTTTTGGAGTTGCACATAATCATAGACATACGGCCAAATTTGAGGCAATGCTTGTGTGATAAAAAACTTAAAACCAAAATACAACTTAGTTAGTTTACTCGTTGAACTAGGTTGCAAATCAATCAAAATAAGACGCTCAGTCACTTCCCCAATTTCTTCTAACTGTCTTGCCATTTCAAAAGCAATCACAACTCCCAGAGACCAGCCCCCTAAGTAATAAGGACCATGAGGTTGAACTGTTTTTATCGCTTTGATATAGTAAGACGCCATTTCCTCGATACTGGTTAGGAGTTTTTCATTTTCCATAAACCCAAGGGATTGAATTCCGTAAAACGGTCGGTCTTTTCCTAGAAGACTTGCTAAGTCAAAATAGGGAAAAACAACTCCTGCTATAGGGTGAAGGCAGAAGAAAGGAGATTTATTACCTTCTGGTTGTATAGGAATGAGACAGGGTAATAAGTCAGATGGATAATTACTAGGCTCAGAAATTGTTGTTGGTGATTCAATCGTAGTCTGAGGGGTATTGTTACGCTCTGCTTGGGAAAGGTCTTCCGGAGCAGCTAATTTCATTTCTGACTTTTTATTGCTTGAATTATTCCTTAATGTTAGTTGCTGATTAATTTCTGTTCCTAAATCAGCGATACTAATTCCCTCTACCAACTGCACAATAGGGATATCTACACCCAACTTACTTTTAACTCTATTACGCAGTTCTAAAGCCATCAAGGAATCCAGTCCCATCGTATTTAAAGGCTGCTGTAGGTCAATGGTCGTGTCTCCCATTCCTAACACCGTAGCAATTTCAGATTGAAGGTGACTTGATAAGATAGTTTCCCGTTCAGTTTTTGAAGCAAGTTCTAGTTGAGATATAATTTTATCTTGTTTTAGCTCTGTTACCGATTTTTTGGTAGCACTAAACTCCTCTAAAAAGGGTAGTTTAACTCCATTAGGTAGTTGGTTTAAAAATTGATTCCACTGAATTGGAACTACCCCAACTTCTACCGCTGAACTACTTATTAATAAATCCAAGGCTTCTAACACTTGAGCAGGAGAGATCGGATTAATCCCTTTTTGTCTTGCTCTACTATCTGCCCCACGCTCAGCCGCTTCTCCCACCTGGGATACAGCCCCCCAATTTATACTCAATCCAGGTAATCCTATCCTACGACGGTAATAGGCTAAGGCATCCAGAAAAGCATTAGCCGCAGAATGATTACTTTGACCAGGAGACCCCAATAACGAAGCAGCAGAAGAAAATAAGATAAAGAAGTCTAAAGGCTGATTTTGGGTTAACTGATGTAGATGCCATGCTCCCTGAACTTTCGGCTTCATTACCTTAGTAAAGTTAGACCAGTTTTGCTGTTGCAAGACTCCATCTTCTAATACACCAACAGAATGAATTACTCCTGCCAAAGGCGGTAAAGATTGTTCAATTTTAGTGACAACTTTAGTCATTTGTTCAAGGGAAGACACATCGGCTTTCTCGACTACTAGATTGGCTCCCGCTTTTTTTAGTTCTGTTAATTGATTCTGGGCAAATTCATTAGGGCTACTGCGTCCTACTAAGACTAAATGCTTGGCTCCTTTCTCTACCATCCAACGGGCAACTAGTAAGCCTAATCCTCCTAAACCACCAGTAATCAAGTAAGTTCCGTCTTCTGGGAAGTTCAACGGCATTTCAGTGGCGGTATCGGTGGATTGTCCGGTTTGAGTAACGATAATTTTGCCAATATGTTTGGCTTGCTGCATATAACGAAAGGCGCTTACTACTTCCTCCATAGAGAAGACTGTCAAGGGAGGTAATTTGAACAAGCCGTTGTTGAACTTGTCAATAAGTTCTCCTAACAGAGACTTGATTAATTGAGGTTGGTCTTGAGATACTTTAACTAAATCAAGCACTGAATAAGAGATATCTGACCTGAGAGTTGCCATCTCAGTTGATTCCCAAACTCCCCGCTTGGCAATTTCTACAAAACGACCTTGAGGACTTACAACCGATACACTTTTAGCAATAAATTCTCCAGAAGTTAGAGAGTTAAGGACAATATCTACCCCCTTTCCTTGTGTTTTCTCCATGATCTGAGCAGCAAACTCTAAGGTACGGGAATTCATAATATGTTTAACTCCCATAGCTTTTAAAGCGTCCCACTTTGTTTGACTAGCAGTAGCAAAAACTTCAGCCCCAGCTTGCTGTGCAATTTGTACTGCCGCCATTCCCGTCCCTCCTGCGGCAGCATGGATTAAAATTTTGTCTCCTGGTGCGATTTTGGCTAGATGGTGCAGTGCGTAATAGGCAGTTAAGAAATTAACTGGAATGGCGGCAGCTTGCTCAAAGGTGAGAAAATCTGGTTTGGGAGCAACCAGTGTAGAACTGACAGTGACATATTGGCTGAAACTTCCCGGAGCCAGAGCTATCACTGGCTCGCCAATTTTCAAGTTTTCTACTCCTTCTCCCACTGCTACAATTTCACCGGCACAATCTCCTCCCATTACTGGCATTCCTGGATAAATATCCAAGGTGATCAGAACATCCCTAAAATTAAGTCCTGTGGCGAGAACTCTAATCTCTACTTCTCCTGGTGCGGGTGAACGTCTTGGTGTTGGTTCTAGGGTTAAATTTTCGAGGGTACCCCTTGAGGTAATTGTCAGTCGGAATGGCTGGGATGGCATTTTCAACAGTTGTGTTTCTGTTCCTATTGCCAATGGAGTGGGTATTAACCTGGCCACATAGCGACTGTCAACTCTTAGAGCCACTTGATCTTCAATAGATTCTGACCAAATTTCTGCCCATAGTGCTTCGGCTTTATCCAAAAGGCTTTGATTGGGGTCTAAATCGATGCGAACACAGTTAAGTTCCGGGTGTTCCAAACTGATTACTTTTCCCATGCCCCACACCGAAGCTTGAGCCACACCGGAAACCACTGGATTCTTTGGAGGGACAGGTTGAGCCCCTTGGGTAACTATCCATAATCTTGGGGGTTGGGATAAGTCGGCTTTCACTAATGCCTGTACTAAGGATAAGGTGGTGCCACAACCGATCTGGGATAATCGTTCTAATTCTTCTCCACTTAAGTTTTTCTGGTCTCCTATTTCCAAACTCCAGCACTGGACAACCCCATCTAAACTAGTTGAGTTAGCGGTTATTTTTTGCACCAGTTGCTGATAGTCTTGAAGTTGATGAGGATTAATCCTAAATTCATAATCTGTGACTTGTTGATAGTTCTCGGCTGCATAGACTAAGGTACATCTTTCTCCCCTGGAACGCAGTTGATGGGCTAAGTGTTGAGCTACTTGCTCAATGTCTGCTAATATCAAC
>WTKN01000315.1 GCA_011524395.1 Moorena sp. SS36440bin_2 | reverse complement strand
GGTGGGCAGTGCGTAATATAAATTTCCAAGCCTGTAGTCGCTTTGATAAGGACTGCCCACCAACAGTAAATAAAATGAATCCTATGGTGGGCAGTGTATAAAACCAATTTCAAAGGTTACCATCGCTATGATACTTACTGCCCACCCTACATAAACTGAAATAATTGAAAATGGCTATAATAAAATTAAGCATTTAAACCGAATAATTTATGATTACAGTTACACGAGAAGAAATTGAGCAATTTCGGGATCAATTGGCAAATTATCCAGAGGCTTTGGCTGCCCTAAATGAGATAGAAGAAGAGAAAGGAGATTTGGAGTATGCGACTGAAATTATAGCTTCGGAAGCCGGAATAGAGAGAATAGATATACAAGAGAGTTGGTTGCAAAATTTAGCCAGGCGGTGTCGCCATATAATTTGTCAAGATGAATTTAGAGACGATCGACTCGCTGGAGTAACTACTGCGTTGGTTGCATCTCTAGCTGCATCTGGTAATTTGCCCCTGGCATTGGCGACTCCAGTAGCTATTTATATAGTTAAGATTGGAGTCAAAAGTTTCTGCAATGAAGAGGAAACAATAAACCCTAAATATTATCCATTTGCACAAGAATTAATTCCAGATAATAAAGGTAATATAGAGAAAGTATTAATTGATTTTCAGGACTATAAACGTTTAATTGAAAGCTTTGAAGATGAAGGACTATATCGTGCTATGATGGAAGTTAAAGATGAAACCCCCTTAAGTTTGGAAGAAGCATTAGCAGAACTCGACAAAGAATGAAAACCGAATATCTTCCAACTTTTATTAAAGATATTAAATCTCTGAAAAGCACGCCCGTTTATAGGACGATTAAAAAATTTACCTTTCAGGATATTCTATCCTGTCAAAATCTTAGGGATATCAAAAATATCAAAAAATTAAAAGGAGAAGATAATGCCTATCGAATTCGTTTAGGAGATTATAGAATTGGTTTTTTCCTAAAAGGCGATACTATCATTTTCTCCCGTGTTCTCCATAGACGAGAATTTTATCGTTATTTTCCTTAAAGCAATATAAAATCATAGATCAAGCGATCGCTAAAATTTAGGGTGAGCAGAATCGTAGGGTGGGCAGTGCCTAAGACCAATCCCAAAGCTGGTAGTCGCTTTGATAAGCACTGCCCACCAACAGTAAATAAAATGAATCTCCCTAATGATCAAAATTGCTCAGGATCGATATTAATATAGATATCCTTCAACTCAGAATAGACATCCAAGGCTTCTGTGCCTGGTTCACGGGTACCATTACCAGATTGCTTGAGTCCACCAAAGGGCATATGGGGTTCACTGCCATAGGTACCAGCATTCACTACAGCTACCCCAGTTTGGACTTTCTCACAAAACCGTACTGCACGGTGGATGTTGCGAGTGTGAATCGAAGCAGTTAAGCCATAGGGGGAATCGTTAGCAAGAGCAAGAGCTTCCTTAAAGTCTTTGACCCGGTAGAGACTAGCAATCGGACCAAATAATTCACATTGAGAAATTTCCGCGTGGGGGTCTACATTCTCTAGCAGGGTTGGAGCCATATAGAAACCAGTAGCATGGTCAGGGTCTGTTAAGCGATCGCCTCCCACCAGCACCGTTGCTCCTGCTTGCTGTGCCTGTTTCACCGCTGCAATCATGTTAGTCAACTGTTGCTCATTAATCACTGGACCGAGGTCATCCTGGTCAGTGGAACCTAATTTTAATTCCTTAGTTTTCTCCACTAATTGGTCACGGAATTGATCATAGATGCTGTCAAAGACAATAATCCGACTAGCAGAAGCACAACGTTGACCAGCATTACTGAACACTGAGAGTAATGTCCACTTGACGGCATTGTTCAAATCCGCATCATCACAAACTACCAAGGGATTCTTACCCCCCAATTCCAGGGATACCCTGCCAAAGCGCTCCCCAGCTACCCGTTGCACAATTCGTCCTACTTCTGTGGACCCGGTAAAGCTAACCACAGCCACATCATTATGAGCAACCAAGGGAGCGCCCGCTTCTTCACCATATCCCTGAATAATATTGAGTACACCAGGGGGTAACCCAGCCTCTTGAGCAATTTGTCCAACTATCCAAGCGGTGGCGGGAGTGTCTTCTGCTACTTTTAATACCGCGCTATTGCCACAAACCAGGGCTGGAAAGACTTTCCAGGCTACATTGGCAATGGGAGTATTGGCCGCAATAATTAATCCAGCGACTCCCAGAGGTTGACGCACTGTCATGGCATATTTATTAACCACACCGCTGGTAGTGGTGCGACCATACAACCGTTGTCCTTCACTGGCGTAGAATAATCCTAATGCGATCGCACCGCCAGTTTCTCCATAAGCTGAACCATAGGACTTACCGGTTTCTGCTGCTACTATCTTGGCAATCTCTTCCTGACGGGCTTTCATACCCAGCACAATCTCGTGTAATATATTTCCCCGTTGTACCGGGGGAGTATCAGCCCAAGCTGGTTGAGCCTGTTTCGCTGAGCTTACCGCTTGCTCAATATCTGCTGCTCTTGAGCGAGCCACCTGACATAGCACTTGACCATTGGTGGGGTCTAGCTTATCAAACCATTCTCCTGTGACTGCTGTTACTTGTTGACCATTAATCCAGTTCAAGACTTGGCTCGGTAAATAGTCTGGTGCCATTATTTTTTCCCCCTTGGAAGTATCTCATGGTCAGTCATCATACCAAGAGAAGTTCAAACTATAGCAATCAAGATAGGGAACAGGGAACAGGGAACAGGGAACAGGGAGTAGAGAAAATTAATAATATTTACTTTTTTCAGTACTGAAATTGATTGTTATCACTTCCGACATTAAGTTTTTTTTAATGGTACAAGTTCTCAGCAATCCTAATTTCTAGGTTAACAATACTGGTTAGAGGGTGCATCTCATTTTTGCCGTTTGGGTGGTGCGTTACGGGACGGACTGTCCTAACACTGGCTACCGAGAAAATAAGGGCTCGCCCGTCCCTAACGCACCCTACGCAACTGGCTATGAAGTAAACATTATTTTTTCCCGATTCCCGATTCCCGATTCCCGATTCCCTACTCCCTACTCCCGATTCCCTACTCCCTACTCCATCTATTGAGCTCCCAAAAGATATTGGTCTATCATTGAAGTATTATCGTTAACCAAGTGAGCATGAAGTGGTTTTCTAACCCACCCAAACCAGGGAAAATTGATGGCAAAGGGGGATATATATTGTAGTATAATCACAAACCTCGGGTTTTTTCCTGGTCGGCTACCCAAATGGAAACATCTGGATGTATCGGCAAATATCATTGTCCCGGACGCACCAGTTATGGAATAGAAATATTGCGGATCAATGAAGCGACTGACCCACTCATCCGTTAGTCTTCCCCCTGGGTATAATTGGTATATTTTCTGGGATTCTTTTGCTGGGATTAGGGTCAGAGGACCAGACTCTTCTGTCACATCCTCTACATGAATATATAGCTTGATTTGCCTAATTCCTTCCGGGTCTAAATGAAAAAATTGAGCTCCTCCTTCATAGATTTTTTTATTTGGCGAGTAGAGTAACTTCACACCATTGATAATTGGTAAGATGCCAATGTATTTTGTTACGATACTTACTAAAGTTGGATCACAAGCTAGTTTTACTAAAGACTCCGTAAGTCTAGACTTATCTGGATGGATCCCTCTGAGGTATTGTTCCTTTCCTTTCCCTTGTTTGGTAAAAATAGATTGATCAACATTAGCGATATATTCCCGAGATTCCGCAATTATTTGGTTAACCGCATCAAACTCTTGGGGAAACCACACTAAAAATCCATCTTTTTTAGATACACTAGGTAATTTTTGGTTACGCTTAATGACTTGAAATGCTAAATATTTGCGAATACTATAAGTAGGAAAGTTTAAAAATCTACTAATCCTTTCGTAAACCTTTCGCTTGGTGTAGGGATAGTTAAAGTTCTTCTGGTATTCAAGAAAACGTTTAGTCATTAAACTAGTTTAGTAATTAGTCATTACTTCTTGTTATTGGTAGTTTTACCTTTGCATGCAAGCTTTTTTCAAACCTGGTTCAACTTTCGTTGACCTTACCACACCGTAAAACCGCCATCAACTCTGAGTTCGATACCTGTGACATAGGCAGAGGCATCGGATGCTAGAAACACTAATGGACCAAGTAAATCCTCAAACTCGGCCATCCGTCCTAGAGGAACGCGATCGCAAAATTTACCTTTGAATTCCTCATCTTGTCCACCCAATACTCCTCCCGGAGAAAGGGCATTAACCCGGACACCAAAGGGTCCCCAGTGGGTAGCAAAGTACCGGGTTAAATTCACCAGTGCTGCCTTCGATGCCCCATAGGCAGGGGGTTTTAAAAAAGGAGGGTCGCACTCCAGATGCTCATAAAACCGGGCATCGGGAGATACGCTCCCATACAACGAACCGATATTAATGATTGAACCTCGTCTAGCTTCTACCATTGGGCTACCGAAGACTTGGGTCACCTGGAATGCTCCCAAGACATTCACCTCAAACACCTTGCGGCAAATCTCTAGGGGGATCTCGTCCAAGGAGTAGGTTGTCACTGGACCAGGAGGTTGGTCAATCCCAGCATTGTTGACAATCACATCAGGAATGCCCATGTCGCTCAGAATGCGATCGCGAATTGCGGTCATGGCAGTGCGATCGCATATATCACCCCGCTCCAAACACAAACGAGTCTTGGGATAATGCCCTTGAAGTGTCTCAAAGGAGCTTGGCACCTGAGCCGATGGTAGGTCTATGCCCACAACCGTTGCCCCAGCATCCAGTAATGCCCGACTCCAAACCGGTCCTAGTTTACCTAAGACTCCAGTAACAATAGCGATTTTGCCAGAGAGGTCAAAATAATTCACGAAGCCAACAATACCCTAAACAGCAACCTGTTCAACATTTTCCACCAACCCAGCCAAGGTAATTGACTCATCCACCCTTAGGGGTTTGGTTAAAACTTTACCAATCACATTGTCCAATTCATAGGGGGGTAAACCATCCCCTGGGGATTTCATTGCGATATCTTCTGCCCTTAAAACATGTCCTACAGGTAAATTATCCGCAGCCACCAGTTTTTTACCCATCTTGAAGTAAGCAGGACGTTCATTTAGGTGTACCTTCTTCACCCCATCCCCAAAAGCTTGGCGAGTGCGTCTGAGGTCTCTTACCATCTTGCGCAACCCTGTCGGTTCTAACGAGAAAGCATGGTCTGTTCCTTTCATAGCCCGGTTCAGGGTAAAGTGTTTCTCAATCACACGAGCCCCGAGAACATAAGCCGCCACTGCCATCGCGATACCGTTGTCATGGCTAGATAGACCAATCACACTATCACCAAACAGTTCCCGATAGGTCTCGATCACCTTCAGGTCAAGTTCTTCAAAGTCCGCTGGATAGCTTGCCGTACATTGGAGGATACACAGCTGGGGGTTAATCGGCATAATCGCATCATAAACCCGTTGCACATCCTCTAAGCTAGCTGCACCCGTGCTAACGATCATCGGCTTCTGGAATTGAGCAACATGTTTAATTAGGGGCAAGCTCTTAAGGTCTCCAGAAGCGATCTTATAGGCTGGCATATCCAACTCACCCAAAAAGTCCGCACTCGGAATATCAAAAGCAGTAGAGAAAAATGTAATCCCTACTTCTTCAGCATACTTTTTCAGTTCCTGATATTCGTAAGCACCAAATTCTAGAAACTCCCGATGCTCACCGTAGGTCAAACCAAAACTATTTTCATGGTCATAAGGTCTGTCAAAAGCAGCTTTCGTGTAAAGGGCACGATTGTCTCGTTTTTGTAGTTTTACAGCATTCGCTCCGCATTCCTTAGCAATCCGGAACATTTCTTTACACTTTTCCAAGCTGCCTTGATGGTTATTCCCAATTTCAGCAATTACAAAGCAATCGCTATCGTCATTAATTTCAAAACCATTAATAGTCAGTCTTCGGGACATTTTACACTCCTACAACCAATAAATTTTTATCGGTTTTTCACCACTGACCAATGGTTTACCACTAATTACCTGAGATTTCAATACGTATTTATCTTTTTCTCAGGATTTAGCCGTCAGCGGAAGGCCAAAGGCCTTTAGCTGATATAGCAGTCGCCAGGGCAGTTAGGAGCGGTGCGACCCCGGTCGGGTTTCCCGACAAGCGTGAATGCGCACCAAGAGACATGACAAAAGTCTCAAACCTAAGTAAGCGCAATAGTTTGACTTCTGACTTCTGACTTCTGACTTCTGACTTCTGCTATAGCTGACCGCTGACCGCTGACCGCTGATAGCTGATAGCTGAACAGCTTAGGATAACGGCTCCACTTGAAATGATCTCGGTCGTAGATATCCTGGACAATGTTGAATTAAGTGATAACTTTTACCTTGGGTAGTCATCGCATCGGTGATACTAATATACCGACTGGTCATGATATTATGCCAATCCCGAGGGATGAGATTCCAGAAGATCGGTTGGTCGGAATTGTAGTGTTGATCAAACCCGATCCCTTTACGAAACAATGCCCAAAGATACTTTTTCAGTTGCCAGAACCAACCCCCTTTCGCATACTTTGAGTACCGTTCGGTATAAAGGGCTTTATACTGCTTTAGCCTCTCCATCATTTGGGCATATTCTGGAGTATTAGGATCCGAACTCCAATTGCGGTAATGATGAATAGCAATTTTTTTAGTATAAACAATATCATGCCCTGAATATAAAACTTTCGTGGTCAAATCTGGATCAATCCCATAATCTCGAAATACTTCACAGAATCCACCCACCTGTTTTAATACCGAAGTTCTCAGCACACCTTGGTTAACATTTAATACACCAATTACTGAGACCCCACCAATGTAGGGAGCACTCACGAAGGGCCCTTGTTTATCCCTTACTTTCAGGGCTACCATCCCGATCTTCGGCTTTTCCTCAAGTATTTTTACCGCCGTATCTAGACCCTGGTTCACGATTACATTATCATCACTGACCCAACACACATAGGGAGTATCTATAAGTCTGAACACATCATTATAGGCTTTAGCTTGACCAAGCTTTTCTCCCACCAAAATCGGAATCACCTGTGGATTGGAGGATGCGATCGCATTTAAATACTCAATAGTGCCATCATCAGACCCCGCATCAGTCACATAAATTTTTGTAGGGGTTGATGTTTGTTCAATAATACTAGTAATACATTGCTTCAGAAGACTCAATCGATTATAGGTACCAACAACAACAGAAAGTTTCATGGTTCCTTCACTCCTCACCTTCACTCTTAACAATTAACCACCCTAACGGACATACAAACAATGGCAGAATAATGGCTGTCCAGACTTGATAGAATTAATTTGATTTTTAATTCCCGCAAATCGGTAACCCAACTCTACCAAACAGTCATGTACCTCTTCAAATAATGGTTGTTCCTTATACAGAGGAACAAATGACATTTCTACCAGAACACATCGCCCTATAGAAAATAGCTTTTTACCTCCCTTTATTACCTTATCTTCAACCCCTTGGACATCAATTTTTATAAAAATATCCCTCTCAAATTTATCAGACTCTAATTCTGACTGTAATAGGTCATCCAGGGGGGAAACCTTTACTTTTATCTCACTTTCTCCTGATGTTTGTGGGAATTCCTTCTTACATACTTCGCTTATGCGTAACATCGAAGAAGCTGGCCCATAAGAATTCTCATAAAAGAACTCTTCTCCTTCATAATCCGACAAAGCCACATTAAAAATTTTTAGATTAGGAATCTTAGCCGCTTTCCCTTCTAAATCTGATAGATAAGATGGCAATGGTTCAAATACATAGGTCTGTGTAGCATTGAAGTAACAAGCTAAAAATTCCGCAAAATCCCCATTATTTGAGCCAATATCAATCACCGTCTTAATCGAATAATTTTCACGAACCCATCGCCATAGCTCCCTGCCTGGATCTGGACTCGCTTCCACAATCTGTTTGTAGTCTGAAAGCCTTAGCAACTTTAAATTCATCGACGCTAACAGACTATTTACCAACCGAATAACTTTCTGTTTCACCGAAGCCATTTACTTAATTACTCCTAGACAAGTTAATAAACTAAGTTCATAAACTGGTCTGCTGTTCTAGTTTTGTCCTCATAGAACCTAGTTACTCGTCTCCGGAGATCCCGCTTATATCGATGATAATAAATTCCTTCCCATCGCTGCAAGTAAGCCTCTCGGTCATGGTCTAAAACCGAATTGTTAGTCTGGCGAACCGCTTCATTTCGATCATAATAATGTTCAACATAAGCCCCTGGACAATCTACAATCTCATAATTAAGCTGCCACATCTTTAAACAGAGATCACCATCAGCTTTATAAAAGACATATCGCTCTTCATCCGCCCAGTCAACTGCTGCTAGGGCTTCTTTTAAGTACATACCATGATTAACAAACAGCTTGCCACCAAGGGTATGTTGTACATAGTACTCTTGATCCTCTGGCCAATTCCGAAAATAGAAAGCTACTCCCCCTATTTTTACGCCAGCTTTTTCCACCTCTTCAAACTTATCCAGCCCTAAATTCACGGCATTCGGTAATAGCAGACAATCATCACTGATCATCAAAATGTATTTTCCTTTAGCGGATTTAAAGCCAAGATTCATAAAATACCCCCAACTACGGCGCTTGAGTGGCTTTCCTTGGAATTCCCCTCGGTTATGTTGGATGATAGTAATAATATCTTTCTGCTGAATTAGCCATTCTAAAGATCCATCCGTTGATCCCCCGTCAATCACAATGATTTCATAGGGGACACGAATCTGATTATCTCGAACACTTTGAATCGCTTTTTCCAGTAAAGGTCTACGGTTATAACTCCCAATCACCACCGAGACCATGCACGTTTTATCAGTTTTATCAGAGCTAATTACCGGTTTAGCTAAAGACTGTATTATCTTAAAATGACTCAATTGTCCTGGATTAGCTAGTCCTGGATTAGCTAGTCCTGGATTAGCTAGTTGAGTAGGATACTGAGTAAATGAGCTGTGATAAAAATTTTTGACTTGACGAAAAGGCTCAGCCAGAATTCTGATATAGTTCATAATACACTCCTGAACACACCTGTATAGAGCAATCACCAAGCTATTTACCTTAACCTGATGTGGCCGTTATAGTGGCACCCTCGGGGATAATGATATCAAAATATCCCATTATTTATGTTATAATACCAACTCGTTATGGATATATAAATCTAAAAATTTTTAGTGCCTAGGGTGCGTAGGGTGCGTTAGGGGCGCGCCTTGCCATCATATTCAACTTCATAGCCAGTAGCCCCGTAACGCACCACCAAAAGACTCGCCCTTATATTTCGCCTTGTCGTTTTGGGAATTGTAACGGGCATGATGCCCGTTCCACGCCTGATGCCCGTTCCACCAACATCCCCATTCCAGCAAGATGCCCATTCCAGCAAGATGCCCGTTCCAGCAATCTAGACGCGATCAATTCCCAACCGTTCCGCTGGATATATAAAAGGAGAACCAGACAAGATTCCATCACAGATAATATCCAAACCCGGATCTGCACCAGGAAGTAATTGCTCTAGGCTAGTAATATTCAACTTCACGAAAGGATTTTCCGATAGGGGTTCCGTAAATTGTAGGGGAATCATCCGTCTGAAAAAGAAATGGTAGGCGTACATCCTCGCCCGTTTAAGGGCATTGGCATCCAACCGTTCACCAAGGGGTAGCTGATCCAAGCACTGGAAATACTCCTGTGCTGTGGAAGGATCCATCGTGATGCCCTTATCTCGGATCCAAGCTTCACCACCAACGATCACCGGAATCCCTACACTGGTCAACTCTACTCCAGTTTTTGTCCCATAAATAATTACCGAATCGCACTGCTCCATAGCTGCGTAGGTACTCACAGGACTTTCTGGAGCAATGATGAAAACATTCTTAGGCAATTGAGGCCAGACCTTCTTGATTTCTGGCAACAAGGGTTGGCGAGAAGGCAACGTTCCCCGAATCTCTGCTGGATGAATCCGAATCAGCAGCTGTAAGTCAGGACGTTTAGCAAAATACTCAATCGTTTGGAGTACCCAGGTCAGCATATTGGGAAAAGCATTAGCCCGATAGTGCAACTGGGCATCCCACATTACATTAGTGAGCATCCCAATCACTGGCTGGTTCAGGTCAAGCCCCATTTCCTCAGCATTTCGGCTAAATTCTTCATCAGGTTTTTCATGAAACCAAATCCAATCCCGAGTGCCCTGCCATCGACTTTTCAAATACTGTAGGATGTCATCTGTCATTGCCTCAGTCCAAGGCATGGTTTCCCAGGCATGGAGAGGCTCACTGAGCATAGTGTGATGATAAGTGTCTCCGTGGCTAAAAATAAAACAACGCTTGCGGTAGGCAATAGTCCAGTTAACCACCCGCACTCGGCGTGAGCGACACACCTCACCAATGATGCCATGAGGTAAGTAGATGCCATGATTGAAGCAAGCAGCCTTAAAATTATACTTAGACAGTAGCTTACTGATAGCATACGCAGTCAGCAAAGCCCCTTCAAAATACCGACGCACCACAATTTCACTGTTGGGTTCGTTATCTAGATTCCCGCTAGTAAAATAGCGCAACGCCCCAGCATAGGCATGTTCACCAATATTCCAGTTGCCCAGACAATAGTTTTCAATCTCTGAGAGCCTTACGTGGGCGGCAATTTGTTTTGCCTCTAGCCTGTCGAGGCCACTGAGCAGTTCACTAAATACATGGTTCGTCAACTGCAACGGTTGATACAGATAACGACCAGTTGCGAAGCACTTTTGACACTTGATCGTTTCTAGATCATAGTTTTCAATCTTTTCTTGAGGTGTATCCAGTTTTTGAAGATTGAGGCAGGCAGGTAGAGAATGGTCACACAGGAGAGTATGAACCTGTGCTCCTCTGAGGGTAAGGGCTACTGCTAGTAGACTTTCTGATAGTGACTGTGCCGATAACCCCCCTACGGTAGTTGCGATTAGCACCTGAGTTCCCCGCTGAGAGCGTTGTTTGGCTTCTCTCCAGAGGGAGGGGTTAGTATCGATAACAGCTCGCCAATCTAACAAGTTACTTTCCCCTAGTTGCCAAGAAAGCAAGGGACTTGGCTCTAGTTCGTTAGCACTAGTCACAGACATATAATCAAGTCAGATACTTACTTCTCAAGGGATTATACCAAGTTCCTACTCGACAAATTTCCCTAAACTATGATAATGATATACACACCGAAACAGAACGGTTGTGCGATGAAGCGTTCGCGTAGGGTGGCCAAAGGCCTCAGCTTCCGCGCTTATGGGATTAGCCCAAAAGGCTACGCGGGGCGCGATTGGCCTACGGCCACGCTACGCGAACGCGCCGTAACCAAGAGTGCGGGGTGGGAACACGACAGGGCGAATTTCTTCGCAGTATATGTTATGGTTCTAAAAATGCGCATTTAAGAACCAGTGGGGAGGCTAACTTGAATCCCTATATATTCGGTTGTATACATTCGGTCCTATATATTCGGTGTATAAAGTATGACCTTATCCCTCAAGGCTAACACCGCACGGTCGCAATTCCAGCGCTATTGGGAGTTGCTGTCTATATTAACAGAGCGAAATCTGAAGGGACGTTATCGAGGCTCGCTTCTGGGAGTATATTGGTCTTTGTTAAATCCTTTGATTATGACAGGACTATATACAGCCATTTTTGGTGCTACCTTTGCCTCCTATTATGACAACTCAACCATTAACTATATTCTGGCAGCTTTTACTGGGTTGCTTGTCACTAACTTTTTCTCCGCTTCAACCAACCAAGCATTAGTCAGTATAGTTGGTAATGGTGCCCTGTTGAATAAAGTTCGCTTACCAATAAGTGTCTTCCCAGTGTCAACCATTGCTGCTAACGTATTTCAGTTAGCTGTTGGCAGCTTTCCTCTCCTAGCTATTGTCACGTTGCTTACCTCAAAAAGTGTAGTCAATTTGCTAGCCTTGAGTCTTCCGTTAATCGCTTTAGTTTTGGTTTGTATCGGCAGCGGGTTTCTCGTCAGTGTTCTCTATGTTTTCTTTAGGGATTTACCTTATTTCTACGAACTAGTATGCTTTGTGATATGGATTAGCTCTCCAGTATTTTATCCAGCAGCAATTGTTCCAGAGGCGGTTAGACCATTTTTGTTTTTAAATCCCTTATTGCCGATTATTGAAAGCATACGACAGATTTCTTTGTCAGGAGCTTTGCCAGATGTAGGGTTGATTGGACACGCATGCCTAAGTGCCATAGTAATTATGGCCTTAGGCTGGACTTGCTTTCGAATTTGGCAGCCGCACTTCATGGATTTGTTGTAGATGACACAAGAAGTTATTAGACTCGATCGGGTTTCATTGTGGCGAAGAACCCAAGAAGAGTTTTCCTATGACCTCAAGAAAACTATACTATCGTTTGTGGAGGGAAAATACCGCAAACCTTCCAAGAATTTAGTCCTTGATGATATTCATCTAGCCGTAAAAGCTGGGGAAAAAATCGGTATCATTGGACCCAATGGTTCAGGAAAATCAACGTTACTTAAAGTTATCTGTGGCATCTTACAGCCCACAGGGGGTCAGGTATGGATAAGAGGTGAAATCGCTCCGATGATTGAGCTAGGAGCTGGATTCGATCCTGAACTATCCGTAGTGGATAACATCAAACTCTATGGCGTAATGCTAGGTTTCTCTAAACAAGAGATGAAACAGAGAACCCCATCGATTTTGGAGTTTGCTGAGCTAGAAGACTACAAGTTGATGCCAGTGAAGGGATTATCCTCAGGGATGTCAGCGCGGCTAGGCTTTGCCATTGCCACTGATGTACAGCCAGATATTTTAATTTTGGATGAAGTGTTATCCGTAGGGGATCAAAGTTTTAGAATTAAGTGCCAGCGACGCATGGAAAGATTTTGGGAGGCTCATGCCACTGTTTTAGTGGTCTCCCATGATTTATCCTTTGTGCGTCATACCTGCAAGCGAGTGATTTGGTTAGACAAAGGCAGGATAAAGTTAGCGGGAGAGAGCAATGAAGTAGTCGATTCCTACTTAAATAGTGTCAAGGAAGTGGTTTAACCTTAAAAAAAGTTAAAACTTTTAAACAAACGTTAAAAGCTCAAGGTAAATGAAAGATGATAATCTAAGCAGTTGGAATATAGTTAAACCTATAGTTAAAGCAGTATGATCACTTTAATAGTGATAATTCCGAGGAGGAACGTGTGAGGATTTCAATTATCACTGTATGTAAAAATGCTGAGCGATTTATAGAGCGAGCGATCAAGAGTGTCGTCTCTCAGACCTATGAGGATATAGAGTACATTATTATTGATGGCAACTCCCAAGACAAAACTAAGGAGATTGTTCATAAATATAGTTATAAAATTAGCCGATTTATTAGCGAACCTGATGGCGGTATCTATGAAGCCATGAATAAGGGAATTAGGTACTCCTCTGGTGAGTTTATTGGTTTTATTAACTCAGATGACTATTATCTTGATAAAAAGGTAATCCAAGATACCGTTAACTTCCTCTTAGCAAATCCCTCCTGTGATTTTGTCTATGGAGACCTAGAGGTTAGAGAGCAATCTGGGTCTACCATTGTAGTCAAGGCTCCCATGCCTGAAGAGGTAGCTGATGAACTGATCTGTGGATGTTTGCCTCACCAAGCCAGCTTCTCCAGAGCTAACTTATTTTTCTCGAAGATAGGGCTTTTCAATGAACGCTACAGAATATCATCGGATTATGAATGGTTTCTGAGGCTAATCCAGAATGAAACTGTGAAATTATGTTACTATCCTCGCACAATGACATCCTATTATGCAGGAGGCATTTCTAGTCAGTTAAGACTATCCTTACCTGAATCCTATAGTATTCAGAACCAATGCCCAATGTATCAAGATTCCTACTGGTTGAACAGAAGAATCCTCAAATATCAGGAATTCGTCATTAACCTGAGAGAATGGCTTCAAAATGCCGAAGACGGTAGAAATACACTAAATCTTAACTATACAGCCCTTGAAAACAAATATCAGGCCGTTGAAACGGAATACAATGCCCTTAAGCTCGAATTAGAGCAAGCCCGGGCTAAAATTGCTGAAATTGCGAAAATTGTTGAGATGGAAACCGGGATGAATCAGAATGGACAAAGTTCTAATCTAAAACTAAACTTGACGAATTTGGAACAAGTCTGATGAGGATAACACCTTAGACTAATGCCTGAGACTAACAGGTTATAAAAACTATAGGGTACCTATAATGAATTGTGATAATTTTTATTCTCTGTTACCTATTTATTTATTATTACCTGTAACCTATTCCATTTAATATAACAAGTTAGAAGTTAACTCTTGCTAAATTTATTATTGCAAACTTTTGTTAAGGTGTGTGTGAGGATTTGTTTGATATGCCAAGAGAATCCGAACTAGATTATGTAATTCCTCCTGAGATTAAAGACGACGATTTTTATAGAGCGATTCAGAGGATAGCTCGGGAAGAAGATATCAAGACGGTTCTAGAAATTGGGTCTTCATCTGGTGCAGGAAGCACCGAAGCCTTTGTCAAGGGGCTCAGGGAAAACCCTTCTAATCCAGCGTTATTCTGTATGGAGGTTTCAAAACCTCGTTTTACTGCCTTAAGGGAACGCTATCAGGAGGATTCTTTTGTTAAGTGCTACAATATTTCATCAATTTCTCTAGAGCAGTTTCCTAAGGAAGATCAGGTTAGGGAATTTTATCATGCCCATCGCAGCCCTCTAAATAATTACCCTCTTGAACAAGTCTTAGGTTGGCTTCGTCAAGATATCGATTATGTAAGGGAAATGGGAACCTATGGAGATGGGATTGAAACGATTAAGCAAGAAAACAAAATCGACGATTTTGATCTAGTTTTAATCGACGGCTCCGAGTTTACGGGTGAGGTGGAATTAGATCAGGTTTACGGAGCAAAATACATCCTACTTGATGATATTTGTACCTATAAAAATTATACTAATCACCATCGGTTATTAAGAGATAAAAACTATAAACTGATTGATCAAAATGCGTTTGTGCGCAATGGTTACTCCATTTTTGCTAAAGCGGGTAGTCACCAATCTGTTGGGAAATTAGGTCAAGCCTCAACCCCTCTTCCCATCCATTTTTTTACCATTGTTCTCAATGGTGAACCCTTCATTCGCTATCATATTGACGTCTTCAGTAAACTGCCATTCCCATGGCATTGGCACATTATTGAAGGTGTAGCGCAATTGAAGCATGATACTGCCTGGAGTTTAGCGACGGGTGGCCATGTCAGTGATGAAATTCACCACAACGGTCGTAGTATTGATGGCACCACAGAGTATCTCGACCAACTGATGGAACGTTACCCTGACCAGATCACCGTCTATCGCAAACCTGATGGGGTTTTCTGGGAGGGCAAGCGAGAAATGGTGAATGCTCCCCTTGAGAATATCCAACAAGAGTGTCTGTTGTGGCAGGTAGATGTGGATGAGCTGTGGACAACTGAGCAAATCTGTAAAGCCCGACAGATGTTCATCGACCAACCTGACAAGACGGCTGCTTTCTTCTGGTGTTGGTATTTCGTTGGAGAAAATTTAATTGTCACCAGTCGCAATTGCTATACACAAAACCCCAAACAGGAATGGTTGCGCCTCTGGAGGTTTAAACCGGGAGCTTTCTGGGCAGCCCATGAGCCCCCAAGGCTTGTCCAACCGTCAACTAATCAGTCAACTAATCAGTCAGCTAATCATGAGCAAGATATAGCAACTATCAATCCATTCCTACATCGAGAAACCGAAGCACAGGGACTGGTCTTTCAACATTTTGCTTATGTCACACCACAGCAATTGCAGTTTAAGGAGAGCTACTACGGCTACCCGAATGCTCTGGCCGAGTGGCAGGTACTACAGCAGCAGTCTGAATTTCCGGTTTTTCTGCGTCAATATTTATCCTGGGTTAAGGATGAAACCCTGGTTGAACCGGCGGATATCTGTGGTATAGTGCCGATTGCTCAGAAGGAGCCTGAGGGCGAAAAATGGCAGTTTTTGCAACTGGAAGAATTTCAGCAACAAACTATGAAGATTGAAAGACCATTCCCCCAAATTTTGGTTGATGGGGTATTTTTCCAATTTTTTCCTAACTCTGGAATTTCCCAAGTTTGGAAGTCTTTGCTAGAGGAATGGGCAACTAATGGCTTTGGGAACCATGTGATTGTTTTAGACCGGGCTGGAACGGCTCCGAGGATTCCTGGAATTCGCTATCGCCCCATTCGAGCTTACGATTACAACAAAACGGGAGCAGATGCTGAGTTGTTGCAGTCTATCTGTGATGAGAAAAGGGCTGATATATTCATTTCCAGCTACTATACCGCACCCCTATCTACTCCTTCTGTATTTATGGCTCATGACATGATTCCAGAGGTGATCGGTGCCAATCTTAACGAAGCAGGTTGGAAAGAAAAGCATTACGGTCTCTTACACGGCTCACATTATATTACAGTATCAGAAAATACGGCTCAAGATCTGATTAAGTTTTTCCCCCATATTTCCCGGTCAAAGGTAACGGTAGCTAACAATGGGGTTAAGAAGGTTTTTTCCCCGGCAAGCGATGATAATATCAATGAGTTTAAGACTAAATTCAATGTCACCAAGCCCTACATACTCTTAGTAGGAGAAAGAACTGGTGTTAATGGCTATAAAAACGCTATCTTTCTGTTCAGAGCATTATCTAAGCTGGTGGATAAGGAAGAGTTTGGGGTGATTTGTGTCGGTGGTAGACCTGAGTTAGAACCTGAGCTAGCTGCCCTGGCAGCAGGGATAACAACGATGGTTATGCCCCTGAGTGATGAAGACTTGAAAGTAGCTTATTCCGGTGCGATCGCTCTGATTGTCCCCTCTCTGTACGAAGGCTTCGGATTACCAGTTGTGGAAGCAATGGCCTGTGGTTGCCCTGTCATTACCTGTCGTCACTCCTCTCTTCCTGAAGTAGCTGGGGAAGCAGCATTGTATGTGGATCAATCTAATCTTTACGAGCTGATTGATGCGCTGTACAAAGTTCAAAACCCAGAGGTTCGTAACCCGTTGATTGCTGATGGGTTTGAACAGGCGAAGAAATTTTCCTGGTTAAAGATGGCCGATACCGTGGCAGAGGTTCTGGTCGAAACTGCTAAGACCATCAAAAATGATGGTACTGGTATAGGTTCCCCCCTTTGGGGAGAATTCAGGAAGTTACAGGCTCAAATCCAAGAAAAGCTACCCCCAAGTCCCTCCATAATTCAAGTTCAGCCAACTCAGCTTCAGTCAGGGGGTCTCGAACAGCAATTGAAGTACGCAGAGGCTCAACTTCAACAAAAACAGCGGGAACTTCAAGAAGCGGGGTCAACTCTAGCGGCAATGGAGTCCAGTAAATTCTGGAAACTGCGCTCAGGCTGGTTTCGGCTAAAACCCCTATTAGTTCCACTAGTTAGTCTAATTTTAGGGATCAACTTACTACTGCTATCTACCGTCATGTATGCTGACAAAACTCTAGTAAAACTATCCTCATTCGTTTCTCCTGTCCAAGGAAATCTATTCTTTAGTCTTGGGGGTAGTTTGTTGTCCATTGCACTAATGTTAGGTATGGTGGGCTATCTGGGCTATATGAAGCCTCAGGTTCTCCGCAAGGTCAGAATTGTCATGGGTAGTGGGGGATTAGCGTTGATAGGTTTGACGGTACTACAAAACATTAACCTGTTGTAGATAACTGCCCAGTTTTCCAAGTCTTAATTTTTAAGACCCTTTATTTTTATTCCCTCTCTGGGGACTGAATTAAAAAAAGGGTTTTAAATCTGGACTTGTGACCAGACTTAAGTTCGAGCTATTTTATCAACACCTGGGTGTAACAACAAGATGACACAAACCTTAAGAAATATCTGTTGGTGTGGAAATACTGAGCTAACTGAATTTTCCCCTGACTACTGGGCGTGCTCTAAATGTGGCACTCTAGTGTCAAAAACTGGTTTGAGGTCTGAGCAGCTCCGTATACAGGATGATAACCATGACTTCTACGGTAAAGAATACTGGTTGTCTTATCAGACCGAGCATTATGGTTTTCCTGATATTCGTCAACGAGCCCGTCAAGATTTACCAGAGCGATGCCTCCACTGGTTGCGTACACTGATGGCTTATAAACTACCGCCAGGCAAAGTGCTTGAGTTAGGTTGTGCTCATGGTGGCTTTGTGGCAATGATGGGTTGGGCAGGTTTTGATGCTATGGGTCTGGAGCTTAGCCCTTGGGTAGTGGAATTTGCACAACAGACATTCAATATGCCCATTTTGTCAGGACCGATTGAGGATCAGCAACTAGAACCAGAATGTTTTGATGCCATCGTACTCTACGATGTCCTGGAGCATCTACCTGATCCAGTGGCCACCATGAGCCATGGGGCATCTCTTCTTAAGGAAGATGGTATTTTCATTGTCCAGATGCCAAATTATGAAGAGGGTAAAACCTATTCAGAGATGGTTGCTCAAAAGGATCATTTTTTAGATCAAATGAAATCTATTGAGCATATCCATCTTTTGAGTAGGCGAGGGGTGTCACAATTCTTTAAGAACCTCGGTTTTGAGTTTCTGCAATTTGAACAAGAGTTGTTTGACTATGATATGTTTTTCGTAGCTAGTCGGCAGCCTTTGGTTCGCTATACTGATGAGCAAATTAGTTACTATCTTCTCAAGAGTCCATCTGGGCGAATGGTTCAGGCATTACTGGACAAATCATCTGAGTTTAATCAACTTCAAGTTCAGTATAAAAACACCCAAATTGAGTATCAAACTAGCGAGACTAGACGTGCTGAACTTCTGAAGATTATTGAGCAACAGGATCAAGAGATAGCTTCCTTGCAATCTCAGGTTAATGCAACTGTCACAGACCTCCAGCAGACTAAATCACAGTTAACCGAAGCCCACTCAGACCTTCAACATACTCAGTCACAATTAACCCAAGCTCACTCAGACCTTCAACATACTCAATTACAATTAAATCAATCAAACTCAGAAGTTCAGGATACTCAGTCACAGTTAGTACACGCTTATTCAGAAATTCAACATACTCAGTCACAATTAACGCAAGTACATTCAGACCTTCAGCATACTCAGTCACAATTAACCCAAATACATTCACACCTCCAACATAGTCAATCACAATTGGCACAGTCACAGGAAAAAATTCATAATTTTCAGCAAAATCAATTACAGCAGCTTCAGAACCAACTGAACGAAACTGAGACTCAGTTAAAGGTAATTAATGTAGAAATTGCGGCCATGAAGACCAGTAAGTTTTGGAAACTGCGATCGCTCTGGTTCAAATTTAAAGGGTTTGTCGGTTTATCGACAGATAACGAATAAAGTTTTCAATCATTAACCTCAGCTAAAATAGGAGTTTAGCGATGCTTGATAGGGTGCTCGATCAAGTTGTTACTGCTAAGGAACCATTCAACCGTTATGATATGGTTAAAGACGCTGTTGAAACCATTGATGGTTTCCTAGTTCCTGGTCAAGAAGAGTTTTTATTCAATAAAGTTAAGTCCCTTCCTGAGGATGCTCTTATTGTTGAAGTTGGCTCTTATAAAGGAAGGTCTACGGCAGCTATGGCCTTTGCCTGTGTGGGGACTAATCGAAAGATCTACTGTATTGATCCATGGATAGGGCAATGTCACGACATACCAGAAAAGACTTCCTTTCAGGTCTGGAAAGAAAATAAGCTGTTATGCATTTAAACTGTGATAACAGCATTACCTTTATTTTTTATTT
>WTKN01000012.1:14365-19850 GCA_011524395.1 Moorena sp. SS36440bin_2 | reverse complement strand
CAATTCTACATTCCCAATTCTACATTCCCAATTCTACATTCCCAATTCTACATTCCCAATTCTACATTCTAAATTCTACATTCTAAATTCTACATTCCCAATTCTACATTCCCAATTCTACATTCTTAATTCTACATTCTTAATTCAAAACGGATGTTCCCATAAATAATCTGCGATCGCCTTTGGCGCGGCTTCGCCGATCGCCTTTTCTCCTGCCAGTTTCTCTGGCTCAGCACCCAACAAAATGGAAATTTGTTCCAACTGATGATTGAACCGTCGAGCAACCCGACTGGGTATACCGTAGCCATAGATAATATGACCTTGCCCAGCAATAACTACTACTTGATAATCTGGGTTAGCTTGGGCAAACAAAGCAATCTTCTCTGCCATGGTTTCATCCCATAACACTTGGGCTGCGAAAAAATTGTCGAAGTTGAGACTATTGCTATGACCGGCGTGGTGATGTTGTTGGTAGAATCCCTGAATCAGGTTGCGGTAATCAGCGTTATCTGTGCGAATTTCCGATAATGGGGGAATATGTTCCTGCTCAGCAGAGGTTAAACTCTCTAATCCCCTACGGGCTACTTTACGAGTGACCTCAGTGGGTGTATTTAAGGCTAACACAGGCAGTTGATTGGCTTTAGCAAAGCGTACCAGGGGAGCATAATATTCCCAAGGAAAGCCCCAGCGTTGTTTATACTCACTTTGCTTAACCAACTCAGCTTCTGTGATTTTCCCGGCTAGGTATTGATCCAGGATATCTTGAGCTGGGCGCTGGAACATTTCCATTGCGATCGCAATTTTGGAATTTTCACGGGTTAGTGCTTCAATAATCGCCAACTGCGCTTCATGATCTTTTTGGCTGCTGTGAGTTTCTCCTAAATAAATAACCCGGGTTTTTTTCCATTCCGGTAATACCTCTGGTAGGGATAGTAGATTAACCGTTTCTATCTGTTGTTGCTGGCTAGTGGCAGTTGAACTATTATGTTGAGTATGTTGAGCAAAAACTGGGGTAGTACAGAAAAAGAAAATTCCTAGGGAATAAACAACGACTTTGGTAATGGTGCCCATATAAAAGTGATAATAGCGACTCAAAAATCGAACTGGTCATGTTTCCTGGTCATCTTCCGCCTCCCTGGAGACCCCCGCTATACCTGAAAGGTTAGCGGTCGGACGTGCCATATAAACACCTGGGGTTTCCCCAGGTGACAGGCACTCAGGAAAGAGAGGACAGGGCGTTAATTTGATACGCATATCCGTCCTTTTTGTGAATTGGTGTACAGTACTTGTGGTTAATTCCTTGAATCAATCCGTTGGCAGTTGAAATGTTGAATGACCCAGTTTTACGAGTGGTAACCCGTCCAACGTAAGTTCCGATTTTCTTGCCTTTAGTGACAACTGCTTTGACAATATCTCCGGTCTGAAAACCCTTGTGAATCTTAGTTCTTGAACAGTACCGCTTCGGAAAACCAAACTTATCTGTTCGACAAATTTGACGAGTTCCATGACCTTTAGCCACAATCAATAAAAATTGATAATTCTCAACATAAATGCTTTTAACATTCCCCACACAAGCGGCATCAAGCCAATGTGTTTTAACTAGGTTAAACCGGCGTCGATTGTATTTAGTTTGACCTCCCGAACCCGTTTCTACTGGCAATCCGGTGAACTTGAGTTCGTTGTACAGCTTCCAGCGAGTCGCGTTAACCGCAGCGGCATCAGCTAACGTACGTTTAGCTTGAGACATAACTCGCTTCAAAACCTCAGGCTTTCCTGATAAGAATTGCTCAATCTCCTGGTTTCCTTTAGCCTGGTTACAATCGTGACAAGCTATTGCCAGGTTGCTAACTCTGTCGGAACCCCCATTAGATTTTGGTTTGATATGTTCGATTTCCAACTGGGCATCTGTTGCACCACAGTAAGCGCATTTACGGTTCCATTTTTCAAGTAAATATTCTCGAATTTCATAACCGTATAAAGTACCTTGTTGATACTCAGTGCCGGAGATTTCAGGATTCTCCATCTTCTGAGTGTCGAACCGTACCAACTCCTGAGAAACACCCGCTATGGGACAAAAACGAATCATTTTTTTGACCCAAGTCAGAATGTTATAAACTCTAGACATTAAGCTAGGCGCTAACCATCCGGAGGGACGTTTACGATTAAGAAAGCGAGGTTTTCTATAACGAGTTTTACGGTTACGGCGAGAACGTCTTGATTGCCGTCTTGAGGTTAAAGCATCTCGGATTTGGAATCCACGATGTGTTATTTCAGCACCCCAAATAACAGTGTTGCCTTGCAGGATTGCTAAGCCTGTTGTTTTTGACCCTGGGTCGATTTTTATCTGGTGATTATGAGTCGTACAGTTCTCCGCCTCCAAATCTGACAGAATGATTGTGAATGGATATCTTCTAAACACCTTGGCTCTACCTTGCTTGAGCAATAATCTGGCTCTGGCAGGACGACAAGGGTCTAGTGGTTTAAGGTTTTTATCGAGTACAAAAACACGCATAATTGTGTTTTTCTCCTATTACTAGGGTGAAGTTCGCTTTGCCAATGTTTTTTGAGTTTGTCTTGCTAATAGCACTGTCTTAACCCGTTTATGACTGTTTAACCATTAACCACAGAGCAGAAGACTAGCGACGCATCCAAAGGTGTGATAGCTCAAAAAACGTAGACTCAAAAGTCTTAGGCTGGTCACGTTGTGGACTTTCTCAAGCCCCCGTTATAGCCGTTAGGCGAGAGCGGTGGGTTCGTGACGTTTAGCTTAACGTGATTCAGAATTGGCAGGAAGTAATTGAGCATCACAAAATTCCAAAAGCCGATTCAAAGCCCAAAATTCATCCACATCACCTTTGCCTGTACTAATGTGAGCCACATGACCCCCTTGGGCAGTTAAAATCAAGTTGGCATAGGGATTACTACTCGTGCGCTCTTCCAATTCTGGAATAATAGTAGGGTCAAAAATCGGGTCATCCGCAGCATAGATGATCAAATAGGGCAAAGCTAAGCTGTCCAACAGGTAAAGTCCACTAGTCTTCTGATAGTATTCATCAACGCTAGCAAACCCGTAGTAATCAATTACCATATACTGGTCAAAGCTCCGCATTGAGTTAATGCACTCCACTACACCAGGTTTGACAGCCTCAGGAAAGTTTTCTAACCGTTGTTGAGATATTTTCCTGAGTTTATGAGTGAACTTCTTTTCGATCAAACGTCCGATTGGCGTAGATAGCAAATAATCTATGGAGCGATTCGATTCCAGATTAGGACCCAAAACTGCTCCAAACCTGACCAGAGAACAATTGTTTTCAACTGCGGCCTTAAGTCCCCACAATGCCAACTGTCCCCCCATGGAAAAGCCTACCAAACCCACAGGTTCTGGGCAACCCATCTTTACTAATTGCATGGCTAGCTGCAACTGATCTTCCCCTTCTCGCCAACCGTCAGAAGATGGGACTGGGGATAGTTGTGCACTGCGTCCGTTACTGCGCCAATCATAAATTAACACTGCCCAACCATTGCTGTAGGCTTTACGAGCAAGGGTACGACTATACCAACCACTATCGACATCCCCTGTAAGGGCATAGTTAAGAATCAGGGTACCTTTGGCATTGTCAGGACAACTCCACAATCCGCGCAACGGTACCTGATCCGCACCAGTAAATATGTTTTCCTGCCAAGGAATCAGGGGCAAATGGGAAAGCCAAGGTACTCTTTCCCCCCACCAACTCCAGGTCGTGCCGTACCAGTAAGTGGTAGCAATACTTTGAAATAAGCCATTTCTTAGGTACCAGGGAGCTTGGTAGTCTTGCATTAGGTTTCGTGCCTATTTGTAATTACACATCGGACTATAAGCCCTTCTAGTTCTCCATTGGTGTGGGCAGACAAACATTTATTGCTCTAATTTTCGATATCTTTTTCCATCCACCGACGAGTCCCAAAAAACTGACAGGAATTGGTAGCTACCTTTGCTGCTGCGCCTAGGGCATCAGTAAACTCTTTCTGTAAGATATAGTGACAGAAGGCACCGTGAAACACATCCCCAGCTCCTAAGGTATCTACTGCTTGAATCTGGGGTACGGTTACTTTACCGGACACTCCTAAGCTACGATACTGAATTGCTTTTTCTCCTTGGGTAATGGCAATGTGATCAATCCCAGCCTCTAGGAGATAAGCCATCACCTCTTCTTGGTCAGAGCACCCTGGTGGATAGAAATTGGCTGAGCAAATGGCGTAATCAACATAGGGCAAAATTGTTTCAAATCCTGGCTTCCAGCTACCGCCATCCATGACTACAGGGATATGATGAGTTTTGGCAAATTTTGCGATCGCATTACTAACCACCATCTGATGACCATCAATGAGCACCACATCCACCATCAAGTCTAAATCCTGAGGTATTTGTGTACTGCTGGCTTGGATTTTAGTAGCATTAATCGAAATAACTGCGCGATCGCCTGTGGATTCCGTAACAATGATAGAAGATACTGGTGGCGGTTGGGGGTTAGCTGGATCAAGGTCAGCGATGATTACGCCATGACTGGTCAAATCGCTGCGAATTAGCTGAGTAATCGGATTAATTCCCACCACACCTAGGATTTTAGCTATATTCCCCAGATAGCTAAACGTTACTGCTGCATTCGTTGCTGGTCCCCCAGCCGCTACTGTATAGTCAGAGGCAGTTATTTTTTCATTGCTGCTTGGTAGGTTGGTGCTGAGGTATACCATGTCTAAGGTAACCATGCCCACAAAAAGACCAGTGCTCGCCATCTAACAACTACCCTTAGTATGATTTTTCATCAGCCTTGTAAAGGTAGAATTGTTGACATATCCCTACAGTTTCAAAAGAGTATGCAGGGATCAGCGTACCAACGTCTAGGTCAGTCCGGTAAATACTAAATAGCAAGAAGTTTTCTCGCTTTGTGGTCTGGGCAACAACTTGCTTAATTTGGGGTCGTCCTGTATCCACCAGTATGGTACACTGACGGCGGATGAAACCGTCTAGGGCTTGCGGAGCTTGAGGACAAACTTCTTCTTTTAGATACTTGCTCAGTTGCTCAACCGCATAATCTTCATAGGTAGCTTGTCCAGGATTGGTCACCACCATTGAGCCTCCCACCACCGCCAGCACTATAGTGCCAAAAGCGGTGACAACCTGTGAAATCTTCATCTGAATTTTTTAACTATATATTATATATTACGATGGCTATTAAGCCTTCGAGTTCCAGATTAACTGCAAAATGCTGGTAACGTCTTGGATTTTTGATGGAAGTCCCTCAGGGCAAGACAATTGCAGGAATTGTCTTGCCCTGAGGGACTGACGGAATCACGAGAAACCCATCAAAATTTCATAGATTGTTGATAAACCAACAAATAAGATGCTATAATAAACAACTGTAAGATTATGGCGAGCGTAGCCAAGTGGTTAAGGCAGTGGATTGTGGTTCCACCACTCGCGGGTTCGAGTCCCGTCGTTCGCCCT
>WTKN01000012.1:0-14265 GCA_011524395.1 Moorena sp. SS36440bin_2 | reverse complement strand
TTGACTAGACACCCATAGAGTCTACATCCACAGTCTTGACCTTAGGATCTTGAGTGTCATTGGCAATCTTTTCGCTTTGGCGGGTTTTGGCAAAGTCAATTAGCCACTGAGACAGCTCCGAAACCAGCAGGGTTATAACTGCGATATCATCAATTTGCCCAATGATGGGAATAAAGTCTGGGGAAATATCAATGGGGCTAAGAAAGTAAACTAGGGTTCCCAAGATGATCCACCAGCGATACTTAGAATGGCGGATAGTGTTGCGATACCAGTTGTAAAAAGATTGAATTGGATTGTTCATCAAAATTTGCGGCTTAATACCTCATCCCTCACGCAAGTTAGGTGGGTAGGAAAGCCACACCTCCAACTAATGGTTTATAGGACTGGTTTGAAATGCTCATAAGCCGAGACCAGCCAAACTCCTTATCCCCAAGGGCCACACTTGTTAAGATTTCTTCGGATTAGAAGCAACCGCACAAGGGGTTTTGCCTATAGACCGGATTGGGGAACTCTCCGGCTCTGACGTACCAAACAACAACTCAATACTCTATAGCTACTATTTATAGTGCCAGATTCTTTCAGAAAGCGACTATGGGGATAACCACCCGTTTGATTAGAGTTTTTACTAGAATTAGGGATTTGAAGACTTAGGCAGTTGAAACGGGCAAGATGCCCATTCCACAATAATTAAACGGGCAAGATGCCCATTCCACACTGAAACCAAAAATTGAAGCTTTACCTAATATCGAATTTGGTTATGGTGATCAGACCTTAGCCCCATTGAAATTAAATTCGTCCCTATCTGCCGTTTCTCCCCATCTCCCCATCTCAAACTACCCACACTCCCTGCACTACCTAAGACACTATGTACCAGATGTGCTAAAGTCCAAGTGTAAATTTCCTGACCTAATCAGTTAACTAGTGGAGAATAGGATCAGTTTCTTGGTAAGTGGTTGAAAATCAATAGAAGATTGATAGACCACTGAGTTATTTGGAAGTAAGGGCAAGTCGTGGATATTGTCGAACTTATTACAAAAGGTGGGATCGCCATGTGGCCTCTGTTGGCTCTATCGATCCTGACTATGGGTACAATTTTTGAACGGATCTGGTTTTGGGCAACTATAGCGTTGAGGGAAGGCATAATTGTTAATCGTGTTCTAGAGGCAGCAGCTGGTAGTTTGCATGTTGCTAGACAAATTGCCCTAGAGTCACGCCGACAACCCATCGGTAGATATTTGTATGCTCCTTTACGACTAAATAATCCTGACCCAGAGGTATTCCGGCTGGCTCTAGAGTCGGCTGCGGATGATGAATTAGCTGCTATGCGACGGGGGGACAAACTCTTGGAAGCTGTGATTGCTCTAGCACCACTGTTGGGATTACTCGGTACAGTGTTGGGCTTGATTAATTCATTGGGTTCCATTCGGATTAGTGACCTTGGCACAGCTTCCACCGATGGGGTGACTCAGGGGATTGGAGAATCTCTGATTAGCACAGCTACCGGTTTGATTGTGGCGATTATCAGTCTGGCTTTCTATCGACTATTTCAGGCTTTTTGGTTTAACCAAGTTAAAGTGTTCCGCAAAGCTGGAAGCGAGTTGGAATTGCTTTATCGACAAGATTGGTTACAACAAGAAGAAAGCTCTTAGTCACAGGAAAAATTTATGACGAAAAAAAAGGATTCAGCTCCTTCCCCGATGCCAATCCGTCCTCTAAGACTGCGAATGGATAGCTCGCCGGAAGAGGTTCGGGTTGAGATTGTTCCCCTGATTGATGTAATTTTTTGTATTCTGACCTTTTTCATTTTGGCAGCTGTTACTTTATCTCGCCAGCAAGCCCTGAGCGTTGATTTGCCTAAGGCAAGTACTGCTAAGGCTCAAGGACGGGAAATCTTAATGGTTAGCCTTAATGAGTTTGGTCAACTTTACGTTGAACAGGAGCCAGTAGTAACCCAAGAGCAGTTCAAAAAGAAACTGCAGGCATATCGTCAAACCAATCCTTATGGCTTGATGGCCCTTTATGCTTCCAAGGAGGCCAGTTACAACGAGGTCGTTCAGGTATTGGATGTGCTACGACAAGTGGGAGGCGATCGCGTAGCCCTAGCTACTCTACCGGGATCCTCAGGTCAATCCATTGACTTTATTCCTTCCCTGCCATCAGGAACAGGTGTGCCTAAGGTTAACTCTCCTGGAAACAACTCCTCTGATGCTCTGAATGACATATTAAAGTTCTTGCCTGGAAATAAATAAGGTTGTTGGTAAGTGTGGGGAGATGGGGAGAAACGGGAGATGGGGAGAAACGGGAGATGGGGAGATGGATAATTTTAGGCAAATAGTCAGGATTTTCGCGCCTATTTATCGAAACATCCCCTCATATCCGAATCACGAATTGTTAGTAATTGTCTTGATGCAGCGCGGTCTTGGGGGAAACCCCAAGACCGCGCTGCATCAAGAAAGGAAATTTTGGTTTATCCGATACTTTTTAGCTACCAAAATCTACAAAGTAGATTTTAGCCCACTAATGCAAGCTGCTCTCGCAGCCAGGGGGTATCTCCCAAGGCCAAGATAGGTTTTGTTCCGCTCTTGGCGCATAAATCTGTGTTTAACAGAAAACGCAACCACTATCATTAAAGCTTTGGTTTTCGGCTTCAATTCAAGGAACCAGAATGTTTTCTTTGACACTAGATTCATAATCAAAGTATAACATATTTTTGTAGATACTGCAAGATATTTGGAGAAAATCGTCAACAGTGGCTAGCCCCCTATCTCCCTATCTCCCTATCTCCCTATCTCCCTATCTTCCCCCTCTCTAGATTCCTAGGCTGGAACCTCAATTTTTTGGCTTCCAGCAAGACCAAAGGCTTTATGAATAGCTTGCAATGCTCGCACTCCTTGGTCTTGGGCAACAACGCAGCTAATCTTAATTTCTGAGGTGGCAATCATTTGAATATTGATTTGTTCCGAAGCTAGGGCAGCAAACATTTGTGCTGCGATCCCTGGTTGGCCAACCATGCCAGCGCCGACAATACTTACTTTTGCAATATCCGCATCCAGGAGAATTTCACTACACCCAATCACTGGTGCGATCTGTTGTAGGGCTTTCTGAGCCATTTCTGCTTCGGCTTGAGGTACTGTGAAGGCAAGATCCCTGGTGGCAATTCCATTAATGATTCGACAGCGTTGGGACTGGATAATCATATCAATACTAATATTGTGCTCTGCCAAGGTTCCACATATCTTGGCTGCCATGCCTGGACGATCGGGAATTTGACGAATGCCTAGACGGGCTTGCTTGATGTCTAGGGCTACACCTCGAACAGGGGGATGGGTGACCGGAGTTAAGTGGTCACTATCTCCTGCTTCAGGAGGAATGGGTACATGAATGGGGGTATTGTTGATATCGAAACAGTTACACAAGGCCGCGATCGCGCGATCGCATTGGAGGGCATCAATCACACAGCTGACTTTGATTTCGGAGGTGGAAATCATCTCAATGTTGACACCAGCATCCGCTAAAGCCTGGAACATCTGAGCCGCAACCCCAGGACGTCCAATCATCCCTGCTCCAGTGATCGAGACTTTAGCAATATCCCTACCAACCATCACTTCTGCTTCTTGGGTATCGGGGGTGGTTTGGCGACGCAGGGCGGGAGCAATGGCTTCGGCTACTGCTTCAGCTCGATTGATAATAGCGGTATTGACCGTAAAGGCAATATCATTAGTATTCTGTTCGTGAATTGACTGGATAATCAAATCCACATCTAGGTCTTGAACTGCAATTTCACCAAACAACCGTGCTGCTACACCAGGGGAATCTGGCACTCGTAATAGGGATATTTTTGCCTGATCGGTGTCATATTCTACGGTATTGACTGGTCGAGCAATTTCCAACCCCTCTAAGGAACGGGGGGGAGAGCTTGGGGAAATTACCCTAGTGCCAGGCTCATCGCTCCAGCTGGATAGTACCACTAAGGTTAAGCCATAGTTGCGGGCAATTTCTACGGCACGGGGATGGAGGACTTTTGCCCCTAAGCTAGCTAATTCCAGCATTTCATCAGCAGTAATTTCCGGCATCAGTTGAGCATCCGGTACAATCCGGGGGTCAGTGGTTAAAATCCCCGGTACATCAGTATAAATCTCACACCGAGATGCCCCCAGTGCTGCGGCTAGGGCTACGGCTGAGGTATCAGAGCCACCCCGACCTAGGGTAGTGATTTCTAAGTCATCAGTGCTGGTGATGCCCTGGAAACCAGCAACTACTACAACTTTCCCCTCCTTCAAAGACCGCTCCAGCCGCTGGGTTTCGATTTGCAAAATCCTAGCGCTACTGTGTTTAGCTTCTGTTACAATACCCACTTGAGCACCAGTGAGGGAAATAGCTGGTTGCCCTAATTCCTGTAGCGCCATGGATAATAGAGCAATAGACACCTGCTCACCGGTGGATAGCAACATATCCATTTCCCGACGACAGGGATTGGGGGATATGGCTTTCGCTAGTTGTACCAAACCATCGGTAGTCTTACCCATAGCGGACACCACCACTACCACGGAATTGTCCTGTTGCACTGTTTTGAGAATTCGCTGGGCAACCGCTTGTATGCGTTCCACAGAGCCCACCGAGGTACCACCGTATTTTTGGACAACTAGCGCCATAAGCTTATTCCACTATTTGTTTTTTTGTTTTACTCCCGTTTCCAGGATTGAGTGAATCGTAATGTCAGCTATCAGCTATCAGCCATCAGCTATCAGCTGTCAGGTATCAGCTGATGGGCTACGGGCACAGCGTAGAAGCCTGTGCCACGGTACTGTTCCCGCAGCGTGCGCGTAGCGCAATCGTTGCTTTTGAATAAAATAAGCTGACCGCTGACTGCTGACTGCCTACATCATAATTCCCTGGATACGTTAACAGAAGAGTGAATAATTGTCAACAAAAAAATATTTTTTCAGTCTCTTGTTTCTAGGGAAGCAATCAGCTTTCAGTAATCAGCTTTCAGCAATCAGCTTTTGTATCTGGGTTGTCAAGTCATCGATTGCATAAAAAGGCAAGAGGCAAGAGGCAAAAGGCAAGAGGCAAAAGGCAAAAGGCAAAAGATATCCGGAGTTTTATTGGATAGTCAAAAGCTGACCGCTGACTACTGACCGCTGACCGCTGAGTGCTTAGAAACCTTCACCAAATTAAATTCAGATACAGCACAAAACCAGGCAAAACCTCATCTCCCGATAAACTAGTGGGAGAGTCGAAAACTTCAACCTCTTTACTTGGTCGATAAATTTCCACTTGTCGGTCTTTACGATTAATTAACCAACCTAAACGAGTGCCATTCTCTCGGTATTCTTCCATCTTCTGACGAATTGCTGTTAAGCTATCACTGGGAGAACGTAACTCAATTACAAAGTCAGGACATAGGGGCAGAAATTTATCTTGTTGTTGAGGAGTTAAACTATTCCAGCTTTGTAATGGTATCCAAGATGCATCAGGAGAACGGTCGGCACCATTGGGGAGTTTAAAACCAGTGGACGAATCGAAAGCAATGCCAGTTCCATTGGAATCACTCCAGTTAAACAACTGTTGGTTTAATCTACCATTCCGGTTTCCGGTGCTGCCGCCAGTGGGTGACATAATAATTAAATCTCCATTAGCATTGCGTTCAAATTTTAAATTATCGTTGTCTTGACAAAGCTGGAAAAATTGCTCGTCGGTAAGGTTAATTGATTGGAGATCAAGGGTTAAGGTGGTCATCATTGTTTATAGCGATTTTCAATTGGGTGAAGTATAGAGTCTTGGGTTTTAGGGAACAGGGAACAGGGAACAGGGAACAGAGAATAGGCAAGAGGCAAAAGGCAAGAGGCAAGAGGGAAAAAATTTTGTGTACCTGATTAGGCTAGAGAGCACTATCTTCAAGTTATTTAGCAAAGGGAGTTGGGAGTCGGGAGTCGGGAGTCGGGAGAAGAAACGTTAAGGTAAATTATAAGTATAAATAATTATAATTGACGCTATAGACTTGTTTGAGGGATTGACCTTGGCCAAAAGGCCACGCTAAAAGCGATCGCGTAGCGTGGCCTACGGCCTTTGTTGTCCTATAAAAATTGACTACTAAGAGAATAGCTAGTATAGCAACTCCTTTATGGCATTTGACATTTATAAAAGGCTTTTGTAGTAGACTTTTGCCTCTTGCCTCTTGCCTCTTGCCTCTTGCCTCTTGCCTCTTGCCTTGCGCGTAGCGCTTTACCATAGTTTGCTCAAAAAAGACAGAACCAACGGCTGGGTTTTTTAGCAAGTTTCAACGATACCTTAGCGATAGGCGTTAAATTTGAGTAGGAAATACCACCACTATGTCTAAAACTATGACCTCTGCTGTTGTGCCTAATACTCCTCCTATACCGCCAACTCAATATGAACTTCCCTGTGATGACGGTATTCCCATGGAAACGGAACGACATAAACTTCAGATGGAATTGCTGACTGACCCGTTATACCCTTGGTTAGCCCAGCGGGAGGATGGCTATTTTGGGGGTAATATGTTTCTTTACTTCAGTACAGAACAAATTAAGAATCAAGATTTTAGAGGTCCGGATGTATTTGTAGTGCTTGGAGTTCCCAAAGCCGAACGACTCAGTTGGGTAGTTTGGGAAGAAGGTAAAGCACCTGATGTGATTATTGAGCTAATTTCTGACAGTACAGCCAACACAGATAAAACTACTAAAAAAGTAGTTTATCAAGACCAAGTCAGAGTACCAGAATATTTTTGGTACGACCCGTTTAATCCAGAGGATTTTGCCGGATTTAGGTTACACAATGGCGTCTATCAGCCTTTAACTGAAGATGAACAAGGACGACTAATTAGCGAAAGGTTAGGATTAGCCTTAGTCCGTTGGCAAGGGGTCTATAAAAATGTCGATACGACTTGGTTACGTTGGGCTACTTTAGAGGGAATTGTGCTACCTACTGCTGAAGAAATAGCAGTGCAAGCTCAAGAAGAAGCAGCTCAAGCTCAACAGCAATTAGCTCAAGTTCAACAACAAGCTACCCAAGCTCAACAACAAGCTACCCAAGCTCAACAACAAGCTACCCAAGCTCAACAACGAGCTGAACAACTGGCTGCTCGTTTACGAGCTATGGGTGTGGATCCTGATCAAGTATAGCGCTACGCTTAGCGTCAGAAGTTAGAAGTCAGAACTCAGTAAGTGCGTAGGGTGCGTTAGGGGAGGGATTGCCATGATATTAAAGGTCCTAGTCAGTAGCCCCGTAACGCACCACCAAAAGGTAGGAAATACACTGAGTTTATAATCAATAAATTGCAACGAGTTGCTCCATTTTCCCGATTCCCGATTCCCGATTCCCGATTCCCGATTTCCTACTCCCTACTCCCTATTCCCTATTCTTCATTATCACCTCAGGTAAACGTTTTACAATGGTTCAGCAGCTACAGCCAACTACTGATGATAGTTTTTATCCCGAAAGTGACGGCAAACCTTTGGCGGACAATACCCTTCAATTTGAACTAATTACTACCATTAAGTCTGGCCTAGACCTTAGATTTAAAGATGACCCCAATGTGTTTGTAGCCGGGGATTTGTTGTGGTATCCAGTACAAGGACAACCAAAAATTAACCAAGCACCGGATGTGATGGTGGTGATCGGTAGACCGAAAGGGCATCGGCGTTCTTACAAAACTTGGCTGGAAGATAACATTAATCCCCAGGTAGTTTTTGAAATAGCCTCACACACAAACACTATCAAAGAATTAGAAGAGGATAAACTCAAGTTTTACCAGAACCATAAAGTAGAAGAGTACTATCTCTATGATCCAAATCGGACAACACTAAAAGGCTGGTTGCGTTCAGGAGAAACCTTAGAAGCAATCCCCCAGATGCTTGGTTGGGTTAGTCCCGGTTTAGGAATTACCTTTGAGTTAGTAGAGTCGGAATTAGTACTGTATTATCCTGATGGTGAGCCCTTCGCGAGCTATTTGGAAATTGTTGAACTGAAACAGCAAGCAGAGAAAGCTTTAGAGCAAGAAAGAAGTCGTATGCAATCATTGCTGGAACAATTAAGAGCGAAAGGGATAGATCCAGATGATTTTGACCTTTGACACTCACCAGCTATCAGCGATTAGCGCTACGCGCACGCTACGGGAACAGCTTATGCCTTAACTTCACAGCCTAGAAGCCTGTTCCACTGTACTAATCGGTGCTTTTGAATCAAATAAGCTGACCACTGACCACTGACTGCTAACTGCTGAGCTTTGATATGGATAATCAGCGCTCCTGGCCGGATATGCTGGTCAAAGTTCAGGAGATAAACAGAGAACTAACGAGCGAGGGTTAGCCACCTAATTTATTGGGTGGGCGTGGAGCGTGCCGGGATTTATCCCGGCTCTCGTTTTATTTGCCTTTTTGATTTTCGATATACCTTTTCACTGTCTCTGTATTGGCATTCCCAGTTGTTGAACAGAAATAGCTAGGAGACCAAAGGGTTGGAAGTTTTAGCAATTCAGGGAATTCTTTTCTAAGATAATGAGAAGCTCGCCCCTTCACTCTCTTTATTATTACTGACGGAGCAAAAGTAGGGTCTACTTCCAAGAACATGTGAACGTGATCTGGCATTATCTCGCTTTGCAATCAGTCGCCAGTTGTTTTCCGTGCATAAATCAAAAATAATATCTTGTAATCTCATTTTTATCCTCCCAACGAGCACAGGTTTTCTTCTCTTAGGGCACCAGACAAAATGGTAATTCAGTAATGTCACAGAATGTGGATTTGTCCTGAAAATATTTTTGGAATTTGGAGCCATGCGGTGTTGACGTTAGGTGTATATTCACTATATAATATATACAAAAAGGAAACAATGAGATGTACGGATGTCAACAGCATTTAATAACTACGACACCAGAAAACCAAGCAGTTATAGAATTCATCTGCTCAGAAGCTAATAAGCTCACCAATTGCGGGCTATACTACTGTCGTCAAATGCTATTTAAGAACGGCAAATACCTCAATAATGCTGAACTGGACAAAATAATAAAAACAAATGTCCATTTTAAGGCTATGAGGTCTGCATGTGCTCAACAGACTTTGCACGGAGTTGTCGAATCTTTTAAGTCTTACAAAGCCCTCAAGAAAAAGTACGACAAAGGACAATTAATAGATAGACCCAGAGTCCCAAAGTACCGCAAGAAGGGTGGTCTGGCCGTCGTTAGTTATCCTGGCCGGTGGGTAAAGCTAGTGAAAGGCCAGCTCAAGTTTACTCTAGGAAAGCAGATCAAAGCCTGGTTTGGGATTGACCATTTTTTACTCCCAATGCCATCCAATATTGACTTCAAATCAATCAAAGAATATCGGTTTATCCCCAGAAATGGTTGCTTTTATCTAGAGTTTGTCTACGAGAGACCAATTCCTGAAGCGGTCGAGCCAACAAATAATGTCCTAGGTATTGATCCAGGTCTTAATAACTGGTTGACTTGTGTCTCAAATGTAGGAAAGTCGTTCATCATAGATGGCAGAAAGGTTAAGTCTCAAAACCAGTGGTACAACAAACGTGTAGCTGCGATAAAGAAAGGGAAAGTCCAAGACTACTGGGATGAGCAATTAGCTTCTGAGACTGAAAAGCGTAACAGACAGATGCGTGACAATGTCAACAAAGCTGCTAAATTTGTCGTTAACTGGTGCCTCAAACATCAAGTCAGTACAGTCGTCTTTGGTTGGAACAAGCGGAACAAAGACAGTATTAACATTGGAAAAAGGAATAACCAGCAGTTTGTGCAAATTCCTACTGCTAAATTGAAGAGTCGAATTGAACAGTTGTGCCTTGAACACGGCATCAAATTTGTTCAGACAGAGGAAAGTTATACCAGTAAAGCCAGCTTTTTAGATCAAGACTTTCTGCCTGTGATCGGTGAGAAACCCGATGGGTGGAAGCCTAGTGGAAAAAGGGTAAAGCGTGGACAATATCTGTCTGGTAATGGTGAATTAATAAATGCGGACGCCAATGGGGCTTGTAATATTATTCGCAAAGTAGCGACACAGTTAGACATAGATCTAACCAAGGTCGGTAGGGCAGTTTTGAGCCTGCCACAACGATACAAACTAGATTCACTTTCTAGTAAGTATTGTAAGCGTCGTGGAGCGCGGTTTCAACCCGCGTAACGACATCTGCTTAGAATCCCCGTCTTTTTAAAGCGGGGAGAGTTCAAGAATAATTGTCCAAGACGGCATTTATTGCAAACATTCTGGCGGGGGTGCATGCGCCCCTGCCTTGCTGATAAAAACAAAGGTAAATGTTAAGCTTTTATTTAAGGGTAAAACCACTACCGTAATCACCGCTACTTGTGCAACGGCTACCGGTTTTTGTAAAGTCTACATCAAGTAGATGTAAAGACTTTGTAAATTAATCAAGCTGATATTTCTTTTATGAAATAATTCTATAACTCGGTAGCTTATTGATTAACGTCAATGACTCACCGTCAAATCCTATCGGATTATGACGGGAGCTTGTGAAAGCTTGTAGTTGACCAGTCTGAGTTCCCTGAGAACTACGTTATTTCCAAGTGTTAATGTTCCTACCTAGGAATACGTAGCCAGTTCCTAGCTCTAGAACCCAATTGTTAAACAGATGTAGTTGAGTTAAATCAGTGCAATTGGGAGAGTACCGAGAAATAACAGGGCAATCGCATCTAAATCAGGAAAACCAACGAAGCTAAAGTGATTGGACTTGTTTTCCACAATATTTCTCATTTTTGGTTGGTTAAAGGAGCATGCCAACGGGGTCGGAACAATCTGGCGGCATGATGGGGTTGGGATGTGCTTTGTTGTGGTTTCCTCTAAGAAGTTGTGCAGTCCTCACTGTGCTGGTCTAGCAAAACCTAACAGGAATGATTGCTGAGCAACAGGTTTATGACAAAGTCATTATCCATGGCCGCTCGGTAGCGTTTCTGGGCAATACTTTGCTTAGAGGGTTCTCGTTTGAGTAAATTCAGCGATAAGCGTCGCAGCAGTCCCATATTCATTGGTCCATGTCCGGTGCGAATACGGCTATGGTCTTCGCCAAAGGTGACATCTAAGATCCAATGGAGGCTATTTTCAATCCCCCAGTGGGAGCGGATCGCCTTCCCTAAAACCCTGGCATCTGCACCTAAGCTGGTGATGTAGAAACACACCTCTGTAGTCGTTTTATTCCAAAGACGTCGCTCTCGTTTGACCATCACCACGCTGGTTAAGCCCTGCCATTTCGAAGGATTGGGCAAATCGGGCAATTGGCTGATGGGCACCGCCCACACTTGTCGATGCGTTGGTCCGATGATGACCTGCTTCTGTATGCTCGTGATAGCTATACTCAATCCCCTCCCAATGCTTTTTTTCAGCCGCCTTAAAGAATATCTTCACTGCCTTGTGGAGCTTGCCTTGATTCCCTTTGAGTGCCAGGATATACTCCCCACCTTGGTCTCGGATTTGGGCAGCAAGATCGCGCTGAGTACCCATTGCATCTAGGGTGATAATCGTACCCTGAATATCCAATAGATTCAGTAGCTCTGGAATGGCTGTAATCTCATTCGACTTGCTCTCTACCCGTTGTTGGGCCAAGACCAGATGGTGTTCTGAAGCCCAAGCACTGACTGTATGTAAGGCTTTAAGTTGATGCTCTCGGTCATAGGAGCTACGGGCTGTTTTGCCATCTATGTTGATCAGCTTAATCTCCAGCTGGTCGGTAATATGTCCGACCCAACTCAAAAAACACTCATGCAACTGCTGGGGGTCAATCAACCCTAAGACTCTCGAAAAGGTATCGTGTGAGGGAATACCATGAGGCAATGTCAAGAATGTCTCTAACCATTGCCGTTTCGCTTTTCCATAGGTTTCAATCCCTACCATGCTATCCGCCCCAGATAGGGTGGCCAGGATAGCAATAGTTATGATTTCGACCAGTAAATGCTGTGGCTGCCGTTTCACCCGAGGCTCATCCAATCTCTCAAACTCCTTAAGCACACTACGTCTGAGCTTTTTCAGCGTAACCGAAGGAGGGGATATGCTAGGAGCACCAAAACCTGTTGACATGAGGATTGAAAGGATGTGAAAGGGACTGATTCCATCTGTCTGTAGTGTCCTTCATTCCAGAAGAGTTGTCTAGTCCTATCACTGACTATGTTAAATACCTATTTTGTCAAGTACAATTTATACAAAATAGCTGCAATTACCCTGCGAGAAATAACCTTGACGTTCGCGAAGCGTGTGCGAAGCACTCGGCTAACTTAACCCTAGTAATAGGAGAGAACACAATTATGCGTGTCTTTGTACTCAACAAAAACCTACAACCTTTAGATCCATGTAGACCTGCGAGAGCTAGAATTTTACTTTCGACAGGAAAAGCAAAGGTTTATCGTCGTTATCCATTTACTATTATTTTGGTGGAGGAAATAAGTAATCCAGTAACTCACGAACATCAATTAAAAATAGATCCTGGTGCAAAAACAACTGGTTTAGCCGTCGTCCAAAGACAACGAGTTGTATGGGGAGCTGAACTTACTCATAGGGGTTTTCAAATCCGAGATAATTTAACTTCTCGTAGACAGTTAAGGCGTTCTCGTCGAAACCGAAAAACTCGATACCGCAAGCCTAGGTTCCTTAACAGAACCAGAGCAAAGGGTTGGTTAGCTCCTAGTCTAGTATCTAGGATTGAAAATATTTTAACTTGGGTAAAAAAAATAATCCGATTCTGCCCTATCACCGGTATATCTCAAGAATTGGTTCAGTTCGATACTCAGAAGTTGCAGAATCCTGAACTATCCGGTATTGAATATCAACAGGGGACACTTCACGGCTATGAAATTAGAGAATATTTACTTGAAAAATGGAATCGTAAGTGTACTTATTGTGGGGCAAAAGATACTAGATTAGAAGTTGAGCATATTAAGCCTAAATCTAAGGGTGGCTCTAATCGAATTTCTAATTTAACCCTTGCCTGTCATTCCTGTAACCAAGCAAAATATAATCAAGATATTGAGCTTTTTTTAGCTAAGAAACCTGACCTCTCAAAACGTATACTAAGTCAAGCTAAACGTCCACTATCTGATGCAGCTTCCGTAAACATAACTCGTTGGAAGTTATATCACGATCTCAAATCAATAACATTGCCTGTTGAAGTGGGTAGCGGTGGATTAACTAAATTCAACAGATGCCGTCAAAATCTTCCTAAAACCCATTGGCTAGATGCAGCAAATGTTGGAAAAGTTGAAACATTGATTATTGAGGTAAATAATCCATTATTGATAACAGCAAAGGGACATGGTACTCGCCAGCTTTGTAGAACCAATAAATATGGGTTTCCCATTCGTTATTGTTCCCGAATAAAATTCCATAAAGGTTTCCAAACAGGAGATATTATTCGTGCTGTGGTACCTAAAGGGAAAAAAATTGGTACCTATGTGGGACGGGTCGCAACCAGAAAATCAGGTTCTTTCAATATCTCAACTAAATCAGGCTTGGTTCAAGGAATTAGTCACAAGTATTGTCAATTCATTCACAGGAAAGACGGTTATGCCTATACGAACTAAACCCTGTCCTCCCTTTCCTCTCACCGTTAACCCTGCGGGTATAACGGGAGACGACCGGGAGGCGGACAGATGAAAGCTCGGATTTCGCGACTGGTGCCAGCAACTAGCGTTGTGCTGTATTCTCTAGTGGCTGCAACTACGGCATTAGGACAAATTACCCCAGATAATACCCTAGGGAAGGTCAGCTCTGTAGTAACGCCCAATGTTACTGTTAACGGTGCCCTAGGGGATTTGATTGAAGGTGGGGCGATTAGAGAAAGCAATCTATTCCACAGCTTTTCAGATTTCAATGTGGGCGAGTTCGGGCGAGTTTATTTTGATAATCCTGCTGGAGTTGCAAATATCCTGAGTCGGGTAACGGGAGGTAATGTTTCCAATATTTTGGGGACTCTAGGAGTATTAGGAAATGCTAATTTATTTTTGATCAATCCCAACGGTATTGTCTTCGGTCCCAATAGCAGACTAGATCTAGGAGGCTCATTTTTTGGGAGTACTGCTGATAGTGTGTTGTTTGAAGATGGCACAGTTTTCAGCACTAAAAATCCTAATGAAAAACCGTTATTGACCATTAATATTCCATCTGGGTTGCAATATGGTTCCAATCCAGGGAGTATTACTAATCAATCTAGTCTGTTTCGAGTACCAGATGGTGAAACCTTAGGGCTAATATGAAATCCGGCTAAATAGTTACTGTTAAGCCTTGGCATCCTGCCACCAGT
>WTKN01000209.1 GCA_011524395.1 Moorena sp. SS36440bin_2 | reverse complement strand
TTGCCTATTGCCTATTGCCTATTGCCTATTGCCTATTGCCTATTGCCTATTGCCTACTCCCTACTCCCTACTCCCTACTCCCTACTCCCTATAGCTAGCTTTTTTCTCTTAACAGAGTAATTAACGACTAACACCTGATGCTCCAGAGGATGGCAAACCTGAAGGAACTATACTAAAGTATATGAGTACTGAAAATTAATCCTCAAAAAATTAATTATCATATTTAATAGCATGTAATTAATGCTATGGAAGTAATTGTATTATCAATATTCTTTGAATTGAGGGTGTCTTAAACTAGTTGATAATCTCCCTTGGAGCCAGGGTAAATCTACTAAACCTAAACACGAAGCACGAAATAACTAACAACTAATCTATATGGTCTGGTCAGAGCAACAGCTGTTACATGGTGGTAAATACAAAATCGAGAAAATTCTTGGACGTGGAGCGTTTGGAATTACCTACAAAGCAGTCCATCAGTTACTCAATCAAGATGTTGTAATTAAAACACCACACGAAAGCCTGAGATTGGCTCCAGACTACCCCAACTATGGCGAAGAATTTATCAAGCAAGGACAACTGCTGGCTCAACTGTCTGCTGACCTTGATTCCCTGGTACCGGTCAGAGACTTGTTTCAAGAAGGAGATACCTACTGCCTCGTGATGGATTTTATTCCCGGGGAAAGTTTGTGGCAGTTGGTACAACGCACAGGACCATTACCTGAAACTGATGCAGTAGAGTACATCACTCAAATTGGATCAGCCTTGAATCTAATCCATGGAGTAGGGCTAGTGCATTTAGATATCAGCCCTCATAATATCGTGGTCAGTAACACTGGCAAACCGGTATTGATTGACTTTGGCATTCCTGGGGATATACTCCGAGATAGTAATGTGTCGAGCCATATTGACAATAAACCATTTCGACCCTACGAGCTATACTACCAAGGCAGTCGTGACGCCACGGTGGATGTGTACTCTCTAGCGGCTTCCATGTACTATGCCGTAACCGGTCTAAATCCTACCGAGTCAATTTACCGCAAGTATGACGGTGAAGAGCTGGTGCCACCAAACCAACTGCTTCCTAGTATTAGCGATCGCTTAAATCAAGTAATTCTCCAAGCCATGGCCTTAGAGCCAAAAGACCGTCCTCAGTCAGTACACGAATGCTTACAGCCCTTGACTGAAGAGGATTATTTCATCTCTTTGAGTGAAGTTGATGACCTTAGTTCTGATGTAGGAGTAGATTACCGCCCATTACGGGATTTACTAATCCGTAGAAAGTGGCAAGAGGCAGATCAAGAAACTCTCGCTGTTATGCTCAAAGCAACAGGACGAGAAGAAGAAGGCTGGCTTGACATCCCAGATATCAATACCTTTCCTTGTACAGACCTCTATACTCTCAACACCCTCTGGTTAAAGTACAGCAATGGGCGCTTTGGCTTTAGTGTACAGAAGCAAATCTGGCAGAGCTTAGTGACCGAGAGTGTGCAGGTAACTCCTGGTGCCGATTATGAGTATGAAACTTACTGTCGCTTTGGCGATCAACTCGGATGGCACACCAACGAAAAGTGGCTAGATTACGTTGACCTGCCCTTCACCCTCAATGCACCCCAGGGGCATCTACCAGTCAGCTATGTCGGATTCTTTTCCGGTTGGGCATACTTTGCCTTTTTTATGGGTGGCGTATCTCTCTTCTCTCGCCTTGAGATATGTAGTATTTAGCAGTTTTTATAGCGGTTTTTAATTCGGTCTGGGTGTTAGGGAATCGGGAATAGGGAACAGCGGATCTGGGAATCGGGAATCGGGAATCGGGAATCGGGAATCGGGAATCGAGAAACCAGACTGTGTACCTCATTAGGCTAAAAACCGCTATATCACCGTTATTTATAGCAAATATAAACCAATTTATAGCTGCTATAGATAACTTTTTTATTAAAAATTACCTAAAAAAACACATAAAGTAAATTGTTATAACTACCTGCTGAATTATGAGCAAATTTTTGATATTTTTATTTTTAAAATATTTGATAAATTTACAGATAAACATACCTTAATAAGAGTTATTTTTTAATCTAATTAATCCTTTTTTTATGTTCCCGATTCCCGATTCCCGATTCCCGATTCCCGATTCCCTGTTCCCAGATCCGCTGTTCCCTATTCCCGATTCCCTACTCCCTAAAAATCAACACAAAAATCCCTGAGGTTATTGTATGATATCAATACAGTAAAAAGCATTAGCCAGAATGACTATCGGGATTTGGGTACTAGGGGATCAACTTTGGAATGAACAATCAGCCCTAAACAGTTGTCAACAAAACCATCAAAATACGCCAGTAATTCTGATTGAATCCCTAAGCTAGGTCAGTTTGCCGATGGCGGCATCCTAGCATCCAAACCTTACGCTGCATCAGCTAACTACATCAATAAAATGAGCGAGATACTCTTAAACCGTCATTAATCGGGATAAATCCGTACAAAACGGTCAAGGT
>WTKN01000215.1 GCA_011524395.1 Moorena sp. SS36440bin_2 | reverse complement strand
GTTCCCTGTTCCCTGTTCCCTGTTCCCTGTTCCCTGTTCCCTGTTCCCTGTTCCCATCTCCTTATCTTAATGATGAACAAAATTCCCATCCTTCAACCTGGTAAATCTTATACATTTAGAAGTTATTTTGAGATGGTCGTTGAGCCAGAAGACATTCTGGCTGAATTTGGCTATACCTTGAAGCGAAGCTCTTTGACTTTAGAAAAGTCTACGACAAAACTAGACCGACTTTCTAGTCTCAAATCCAGAATTGAAGAAAGCTTACCCTATGTTAGTTTAAGCAGTGAAGCAGCTCGACGAGAATTACTAATCGCTCCCATCTTACTTGATTTAGTTCACTATACTCAAGCCCAGCTAAGAATCGAATATCCCCTTACTGTTACAGAATACTTAAAAGGTTATCTAGACTATTATCTTTATACAGATAGTAAACTGTTGGTAATAGAAGCAAAAAATGCTAATCTCCAAAGAGGCTTTACCCAACTTGCTGTAGAATTAATTGCCCTGGATCTATGGAGTGATGCTGAGCAATTGATTTTACAGGGTGCTGTTTCTACAGGGGATATTTGGCAGTTTGGGCTTTTGCACCGAGAGCATAAACAAGTTACTCAAGACCTGAATCTGTACCGAGTTCCAGCTGATTTAGAAGAAGTGCTCCGAATTTTGGTAGCTGTTCTTGGGTAAGCTATAGCGCGTTTCGCGTATCAGCGATTTTGGGCTACTTTTTGTATCTCACCTAATTGAAAACCGCTATAAAAAACTAAATCGCTCCAAAATCTTTAACCCCATGAAAACCAACGCGTTTAGAATGGCGACGGGTAAACTCGCCCACGGAAGAGTTACCATTGGGATCGATTACCCCTGTTACCTGCTGCCATAACTCAACAGGAGCTAAAGATATTTTATAGGTGCGATCGCCACTCTTGCACACGTGATACCACTTGGTTTCCTGGCACTCACTACACCAAAACGCCTCTAGCCATTCTCCTTCAATAGCTACTGTGGTTTTAGTCGCTATCAGCATCAAAGCATATTTTTGTGGAACACCACGCTGCTTAAGTTGTCCTGGACGGTCAGCAAATAATCGATATTTTTGACTAACACTATCAAGGTAGCAACCATGAATGGGACATAAAATAGCTCTTCGTTTAGAACGCTTCCGGTTGCGTTGACATCGTCTGGTTTGACTGGTTGATTGTGCCATTATATAGGAGTTCTAAATTCAGTGAGGGACTTTTGGGATTTTAGGAAACACGCAACAGCGGATTACCAGAATAGGCGTAAAACCAGCGGTTATTGATAAATTGCATTTTTCTGAGTCAAAAACAAATTAAAATTAATCAGTCCATTGACTTAAATCCATATTTATCTGTCGAGATAGTTTGTAGATATCATCTTTAAAACTATCCCTCAATTTAAGTTTAAAACTACTGCTAAGCGGTTCACGCCTGTGTTTTTTAGTATTGTAATCACGTAGCTTCTTGATTATTCCTAACCTTTCAACACCCAAAATAGTTTTGGTTTCCATAGCTAATTTGGATATAAAATGTGGTGTTTGTTGAGTAAACCGACCAATAAAATCTATTTTATGAGTTTTATTGGTATTAAGGGTAGTAAAATCGCTTCTACCATAATAAAACTAGTTAATTAATAACCTATAGTCATCACCCATTTAAAGAGATCATTTACTAAATTCATTCAAATAAACTAGTCAACTAAACCATTAGTAATTAAACACTAATCCTATATTCTTAGTAGCCTAAAAGATGTCAGGACAATTTCCGAATTATTTCTAAGACTTGATGAGAGAATTTTAGTTAAGTTTTAATTGGCTATTCTTGGACAATTGTTCAGTTAAATAATAGTATCAAAAAACAGCCCATAAGTCAATGTCATAGGGAACAGGGAATAGGGAGCGTTGCTTAATAATAGAATGATTTTAAGAGTCAGGTGGAATGGGCATCTTGGTGGAATGGGCATCTTGGTGGAATGGGCATCTTGCCCGTTACAATTTCCCGGCAGCCAGGACGCCCATCCTACTCCTATTCATTCTGCTCCTCAAAAATGCCGAAATTCACTCAAAAATTCCCACACTCCCCATCTCCCCTGGGAGTAGGGGGAGAAAGATTTTGTCTGGATATCGTAAGTGTGGACAATTATCCAGAGTTGATATAAATTAAGAGATTTTTAACTATCAACAATCAATAATGTTAAAGACTTATTTTTTTGTATAAACAGATATTAATTTAGCATAAAAATATTATTTATTGATTAAACTATTTCCTATAGGCGAGTTATCTGGGATGGTGCAAATAATAATATATCGGGGATATATTAACCTTGCTTAACATCTTAAATAAAAATGCTATATAATATTCTGTATATGCTAGTTTGATAATTATACACGTGGCTATTTTAACAGAATCTGAAGCATTTAACCTAATACAGCAACCAATAAAAAAAGAAATAGAATTAGCATCTCCTGTGCTAAAATGGGCAGGGGGAAAAACTCAGCTTCTGCCACAAATTCGAGAGAGATACTCAGCAAAGTTACGCAAGGGAACTCTGACGACTTATATCGAGCCTTTCGTAGGAGGAGGTGCAGTTTTTTTCGATATTGTCAACAGTTTCGATATCCATAAAGCTTATCTATTCGATACCAATCCTGAGCTGATTATCCTGTATAAGGTTATCCAACAGGATGTTGAATCCCTGATTACAGAACTGTTAAAGCTTAGTAATACATACCTGCCCAAAGATGATCAACGTCGTAAAGAATTCTACTACGAATATCGTAACCAATATAACACCTTTGATAAACAAATCGATGCTAACGGTTACGATCAAGATTGGAGCAAGCGAGCTGCTATAACCGTTTTTCTGAATAAAACTTGCTTTAACGGTCTGTATCGGGTCAATAGCAAAGGAGAATTTAATGTGCCAGTAGGACGATACAAAAATCCTAAAATTCTGAATGCCAATCATCTGCGAGCTGTCTCCAAGCTATTCCAAATTGCTCACATAGAACAAAGGGACTTTAGTCAAGTTCTGGAATATGCTGATCATAGCACCTTTATTTACTATGATCCTCCCTATCGTCCAATCAGCAAAACCTCCAATTTCAATTCCTATCATTCTCTGGAATTTAATGATAATGAGCAGCGTCGTTTACGGGATTTGTTTGTGAAAGCTGATCAAGCAGGAGTCCATCAAATGCTTAGCAATTCTGATCCCACAAACTATGTTAATGATTTGTTTTTTGATGATTTATATCAAGGGTTTACTATTGAGCGAATATTGGCATACCGTAGAATAAACTCTAAAGGAAGTAGTCGAGGAAACATTAGAGAAATTCTGGTTACTAACTATTGAATTATTGTAGAAGTTGGGAATATGGAGTCGGTAGTCGGGGAAAAATCTGGTGTACTCTATTACTATTAGAGCCGGTATATAAGTATCAAAATAATCAGCACTAACTTGATAAAGTTTAAGTCTTAATAAACCCACATTATCAATCCATATATAGTCAAAAAAAAGCCGTAGACATAATGTCCACGGCTTTTTCAATGCCACAGTAAGTGGATTGAAATTTTGATATCAGTCAGTTCCCAAACCTAACCTGATTTGATCTTATTTGATTGGCCAAAGGTCACGCTATGCGACCAGACCGGAGCCTTTGCGAGGGGGGAAAACCCCCCAGAAAAAAGTGTTATGGCAACAGCCAATATTTCATCATTGTAGTAATCACTTCGTCTGGAACACCAGTTGGCTCTAGAGGGCTCCACTCGCAAATCTCGGCATAGCCAAGGACATAAAGCATGTGCATACTATGCATTACTGCTTGACGAGAGCCTTTCATAGTGTGCTCAACAGGTTGTTTCTTTAGGTTTGGGTTTTTTGACATTAATCAAACATTGAATTCGTCGTTTTATTTATAATAATAATGATTATAAATAGTTTTGTCAAGGGTTTTGAAAAATTTTTTTTGGGAATTTTTAGGGCTAATAAAAAAAAGCGATCGCTAAAGTTATGCGATCGCTTTTTTGGTTAATGTAATTTAACTTATATAGCCTTTCTAAATGAATTATAAAAAGCGATGCATTCGGCAAAAATACTTATATACTTGATAAAATATTGCCTATTGCCTATTGCCTATTGCCTATTGCCTATTGCCTACTCCCTACTCCCTATTCCCTACTCCCTATTCCCTATTCCCTATTCCCTTTAAATAGAATCCCCTCCTGCCTTTTTTGCCTCTTCTATCCAGCTATCAAACAACTCTTGATTCTTTTCAACCCACTCTTTAGCATGGCGACGAATATCTTTTGGACTGCTCTCACCCTCTTTGATCTTTAGGCTTTCAACATTAATGTCCTCAGCCGGGATTTGAACCAGTTCAAACCAGCGCTTCGCAACCGGGTTAGCTGCCAAAAATTTCTTGTTAGCAACAATGCGCTGACGATCGACAGTAAATCCAAGATTTTTTCCGTCTACAGAGGTGTCTTTTTCAGTTAGATCTTTCTGGGATTCAGGAAGAGAAGTAAAGGGAACTTCTAACCAAATAATATCTTGATCGGGTTTTAATATTGTAGATATCCAGTGAGGTTGATAAGTATAGTACATAATGCTTTCCCCTTGCTTGTAGCGAGTCATAACATCGGCGAGTAGCACAATGTATTGTCCTCTAATGTGTTCAACGGTATCTTCTAGTCCGTAAGCTTTGAGGTGATGATCGATTACCACTTCGCAAAACCAACCAGGATTACAACCGATTAAATTAGCTTTACCATTGCCGTCTGTATCAAATAGTTTCGCAATCTTTGGGTCTTTAAATTGTTCCAGGTTAGTAATGTTATATTTCTCAGCCGTTTTTTTATCGATCTGATAGCCTTGTACCCCATCAGGAGTAAGCACTCCAACTCGCTCTAATTTTTTGCTACCCCCAGCATTTTCAAAGAATTCTATATGTGATTTTTCATAGTTGATAGTACTATAATCTAGGTCGCCATTAGCGACAGACACATAAATAACCGGATAGTCAATTTCCTTCGGTTTTTCGATTTCATAACCAAGTTTTTCCAAACCAATATTGACTATCTCAGTTTGAAACTGTTCCTCGATCCAGTTACTATGGGCAGAACGAACTTTAGTTGTTTTAACAGAGGAGGTTGATTCACAGGCAAATGAACCCATTAAGCAAGCGATCAGAGTCATTCCTAAGGTAAGTTGTCTTACTTGTCGTTTCATTAAATCCTCTCCCAGGGTTTTTATCATGACGTCTTACCGTCAATCATAACCAGTCATACCAAATCGGCTCTTCAGTACCTTTTATGCTCAACCGACAGAAAAAAAACTCATAAAGCTTACGGTACAAGGGTTCTTAGGCTATTTAACTAGCAAAATTTTCTGAATACGGCCTCTTTCCCCTGCTCCGAACGCGCAGCGTCTGGCTCTGCCAGTAAGCTTGGCCCACGGCCTTAGCTCTCTTTGCCAAAGTGTTTATTTAGCATAACAAGTACGGAAGAGCCACCAAATCCAGCTTAGCTAGACTACTAATTTAGGAAAACAGCACGCTTTTCGAGCCTTTATGCATGTGTTCTACAGCACCCATATTGAAAAGAGCAGTCTGTTGAGCACCTGTGCCAACTCGGTATTTGAACTCGACCACATTCAATCGCGATTCCTCGTGGTTTCGGCGAACAGTGATTGTTCCCTCCACCTGATCACTAGGTGCTACTTTGAAGCTCTCTTTGAGTGGATATAGTTGCTGACCCCAGTGGTTGTAAGCGTTCCCTGGTCCTGTGTCTAGAACCGTTCTATTGGGAAAATCTGTGGTGAACCACCCGAGAAATCCTTTAATTTCAGCATGCTTGTTTACAGTAAACTGAAAATCCTGGCTGAACTGGACGAGTGCAGTAGGATCCACCGTTGCACAGTCAAACTCAAGCACTCGCTGTGGATCTGAGGCGAGATTATCTGGGGACAAGTAGTTGACACGGATCGCGTTCCTCAAAAAGTGGTCTGACAAGTCTTGCTCCAGCTCATCTGTGAAGCTGGAGTAGTCTACATCAAGACGCTGAAGATTAGTCACCGTTTCCTTCCATTCTGCTATCTCCTTTTCAAGCTTGGCTCTGACAAAATGGGTGTGATCGTGGTCGCTAGTCGGCGCGTACAACCCAAGCAAAATTGTGGCATGAGAAGGCAACAGCAATCCTCCCGGCTTTAGCCATTTGTCGCGAGCATAAGCTACACTGTCAAACATCGATTCTTTGAGTAAAAGGCTACCCATCCACTCACTGACGATCACATCGACTGGCTCAGGGATCTCGACTTCCTCAATTTTTGAGTTGAGAACTGTCACTATATCTGACAGGTTTGACACCTGAACCAACCGCCTGGCAAGTTCGGCAGCATTACCAGCCTCCACCGCATAAACACGTTTGGCACCTGCCTTCGCCGCCCAAACAGACAATACGCCTGTTCCAGTGCCTACATCAAGGACAACTTTGTCGGCAATTATTTCCGACTTGTGTTTAAATATAGCCGAATGATAAGCTTCCATCCTTACCATGTCTTCTAACATGACTTTGTGCGATCGCATTGAGCCATACAAATCAAAGTATTTAAAAGCCTTCTCAGGCTGGCTAGGTTGTGAGATTGTCATTTCAAGGCTTCTTTGCTTTTAGAATTAAAGTGAATTTGGTTGGCTGTTAAGACTCAAGTAGGTAGGTCCAAAAAATCGAAAGTAAATTTGTCGGCGAGGGTTTAGCTAAGATGCTCACTATTTAAACTGTTTCATTCTTTAAAAAACTGCCCTGACCATCTGCGTTTATTTCTGCCGACCTACTTAGAAGTATGACTTCAATGGGCCCCGTCTGCGCACATCACAAGTTGCACAATGCAACCCTCCACCAAAGATATAGTGATCTTTAAAATCTACCAAAATTGGTTTGAGTCCAATCTCTTTAAAAAACTTGATCGTTGGTTCTTCACTCTTTTCCACAACCACTCGCTCCTCATCAATCATCAGAATATTCATAGAAAGCCAGCGGCTGGACATATGAAATTCGGCGTTTGCCACGCCTCTAGGAGGATAAAGAATCTCCCAGCCTCCCTGCTTAAACATCTCTAGGATATCGGGTGAGATGCAAGGACGATCGGGACAAGACAAGACACGCCCTGGGCCGATGGGAACCCAAGTTGCATCCATATGTATTGGGCCTGGATCACGAAACTTGACTGTGTGGACTTGGTACTCCGAGCCAAGATGCCTCTGCATCCACTGAATTCCCAAGTCATTAGTGACATGGCTTCTCTGCGCCAAAATGTCTCTACCGAAGCGAGTGAAATCAGCTGCATCGAAGCAAGGTTCCGACTCGGTGGTAATGAAGCGACCATTAAGAGGGCCGATGCTATCTGGCACACCAGATTCCCCCCGGAAAAAGGCCATATCTTCTTCAGGATAGTCCCAATCGTAGAGAGCATCAGACATTTTGGGCTTGGGAGCCGCTGTCCAGTCTGCCCCCTGCTGGAAGTATTCTTGGATTAAGGGACGATAGCGCAAGAACTCGAAATAGCGGCATCTTTGAGACATGGGCGCTTCGATGATTTCCTCACCCACAACTAGCAAGACATCCCTCACATCAGCATTAAAGAATCCTGGTGATTCAAAATAAGGTGTTTTAAAGATACGATGGGCATAATCAACAGATTCTGGTCTTCGTACAATTACACCTTCTCCTTCGAGTACTTCTTGAAGGTTATCGAGAGCTTTCGCTGCCTTCTCGACTAATTCTTTAGGGTAGGGTCGTCCACCGTACTGCTGATAGAAGCTCCAGTAGTCCTTTCGTATAAATGTCTTCATATCATGGGTTAAAACAGGTGCTGTAACCCCGTCAATAGTTCCAACAATTATTTCTTCGAGAGGGTCCCATTCGTTATAGCTACAAATCAAGGAGTTGTTCATCTTAACTCATCATCTATGGGCAGATTATGGATATAATTTTGGCACTAAAAACCATAAAGTCGGAAGCATATGTGCCATTGAGCTTATTCTAGTTTTTTTACAAAAATGAGGTACACATTTTTTTCCTGTTCCCTCTACCAATCCTTTTAGGGGTTAAGGGTTGGTTTATTTTACCTGTTCCATAAAACCAGGAAAATTGTACCTCACAAAATTGAAACAATTTATATCAAACTAACGAGTAAGTTATCTTTGCTTCAGAGTGTATTGTACAGGGTAATCGCATCTAATTTGGATCTAATTTGGTATAATTGTAAATCTCACTTAACAAACGACAGGGCGTATAAGTAGAATCCTTGTATTTCCTCCGGGTTTTCCCAGAGCGGCTCTTGGGGTTAACCGTTGGATGTGCGAAGATTTGCATTCTCTAGTCAGAGACTACCCTAATCTTTTTTGACTCTTTTGGCGCTTACCCCCCTTCACTACTACTCTTAACTCCCCTTGTCACCCTTTAAGGCGAAGCGGTTGAATCTAGGTCGAATCCCCTCCTGCCTTTTTTGACTCTTCTACCCAGCTATCAAACAACTCTTGATTCTTCTCAACCCACTCTTTAGCATGGCGACGAATATCTTCTGGACTGCTCTCACCCTCTTTGATCTTTAGACTTTCAACATTAATGTCCTCAGCCGGAATTTGAACCAGTTCAAACCAACGCTTGGCAACTGGGTTAGCTGCCAAAAATTTCTTGTTAGCAACAATGCGCTGGCGATCGACAGTAAATCCAAGATTTTTTCCGTTTACAGAGGTGTCTTTTTCAGTTATATTTTTCTGGGATTCAGGAAGAGAGGTAAAGGGAACTTCTAACCAAATTATATCTTGATCCGGTTTTAATATTGTAGATATCCAGTGAGGATAAAACGCATAGTATAAAACGCTTTCTCCTTGCTTGTAGCGAGTCATAACATCGGCGAGTAGCACGATATATTGTCCTCTAGTGTGTTCAACGGTATCTTCTAGTCCGTAAGCTTTGAGGTGATGATCGACTATCACTTCGCAAAACCAACCAGGATCACAACCGATTAAATTAGCTTTACCATTGCCGTCTGTATCAAATAGTTTCGCAATCTTTGGGTCTTTAAATTGTTCCAGGTTAGTAATGTTATATTTCTCAGCCGTTTTTTTATCGATCTGATAGCCTTGTATCACATCAGGATTAATAACTCCAACTCGCTCTAATTTTTTGGTACCCCCAGCATTATTAAAGAATTCTCGATGTGATATTTCATAGTTTATAGTACTATAATCTAGCTCGCCATTAGCCACAGACACATAAATGATCGGATAGCTAATTTCTTTCGGTTCTTCGATTTCATAACCAAGTTTTTCCAGACCAATATTGACGATTTGGGTTTGAAACTGTTCCTCGACCCAGTTACTATGGGCAGAACGAACTTTAGTTTTTTTTCCAGAGGAGGTTGATTCACAGGCACTTAAACCGATTAAAGCTGTCAGAGTGATTCCTAAGGTAAGTTGTTTGATCAGTTGTCTTACTTGTCGTTTCATTAAATCTTCTCCCAGGGTTTTTATCACTAAGTCTTACCGTTAGTCATAACTATAGCAGTTTTTAATGGAGTGGGGAGATGGGGAGCGGTGCGACCCGTGGCGAATTTAATTCGCCTACGGAAAGCGCACCGAGGGGAAATTTTAATTAAGGGTATCCTGAGATGATATAAACCAAAATACTATGTAAGGCTCACGGCTGAACGCGCACCCGTGCGCGTTCAGCCGTGAGCCTTAGCACAAAGCAGATAGCTGTTCGCGTAGCGTGGCCAAAGGCCTTTAGCTTATAACTAAATCCTTACATAATAATTAATTTTTTTATTTGCTTGATTTAATATAAAAAAAACTGTTATGATTGATGTCGTTGCCGTTTTTTGTTATTACAATAAATCATAAAATAGCTATCGATAATATCTCCAATTATAACGTTATTAATAGTAATGATATAGAGTCAATTTTCCCAAGCCCTACTCCCTACTCCCTACTCCCTACTCCCTATGAAAGATACAGAAACAACCCTGACTAAAGCCCTTGCCATAATTATCAACTATTTAGATGGTAATTTGGAACCCGATACCAAAGTCGTTAATTATCAAACCGCTAAGGATCTTAAGGAAAACCTCGATTTAACCTTACCCGATGAAGGAGTGGCGTTAGAAGGGTTAATTCCTATAGTAGAATCTTACCTGAACTATAGCGTTAGAACCGGTAGCACTCAATTTTTTAATCTACTTTTTAGTGGGTCTAGTATTCCGGGAATAATCGCCGAGATGGTGACCAGTGCCACGAATACTACCATGCACACCTATGATGTCGCCCCAGTAGCCACCCTGATGGAAATAGAATTGATTAAAAAATTGACCAGTTTAGTGGGGTTTAAGCAAGGTGAAGGGTTGATGGTAACTGGAGGAAGTAATGCTAATCTGATCGGAATGCTTTGTGGACGACATCACGTTTTACCAGACGCTAAATTGCAGGGATTGGGTAATCATCAGTTAGTCGCCTTTGTTTCCGATCAAGCTCATTATTCTTATTTAAAAGCTGCCAATTTGTTAGGGATTGGTATCAAAAATTTAGTCAAGGTTAAGTCTGATGTGGATGGCAAAATTATTCCCGAAGCACTAGAAGCTGCCATTCAACAGAGCTTATCAGAAGAAAAAACACCGTTCTTTGTGGGTGCAACTGCTGGTACAACTGTTTTAGGCGCTTTCGACCCGTTACCAAGCCTTGCCGAAATTACCAGGAAATATGGCTTGTGGCTGCATGTGGATGCGGCTTGGGGTGGGCCGGTTTTATTTAGTGAAAAATACCAGCATTTGTTAGCAGGGAGTGAGTTAGTTGATTCCTTTACTTGGGATGGTCATAAGTTAATGGGAGTTCCTTTAATTTGTTCCGCTATTTTAGTGAAACAAAAAGGACTATTGTCAGAAGCTTGCTCTGGGGGAGGTACCGATTATCTATTCCATGATGATGAAAATAATTTCTATAATTTGGGTACTAAGTCGTTACAATGTGGTCGGAGAGTCGATGCCCTAAAATTATGGCTGTCTTGGAAATACTATGGTAAAAAAGGTTATGAGCAGCTGGTCAATCATTTATTTGACCTAGCTAATTACGCCACCGAGTATATCCGCAGTTGCGATAATTTAGAATTAATCGCTGAACCACAATTTTTGAATATTTGTTTCCGTTATATCCCAAAAGATAAACAGCTTGATTCTAGTGAATTAGACCAGTTGAATCTAGACATACGAAACCGATTATTTCATTCGGGAACAGCTTTTGTAAACTATGCTCATTATCAAGATCTGGTTATGATTCGGTTAATTCTGGCTAACCCTGAACTGCAAAAAGCTGATCTAGAAATGTTTTTCGATAATTTACTTGATGCTGGTAAACTATGTGAAGGTGTTAAAGGATAGAAGAAATCATGAAAGATAGCAAAGAGTTTTACGAAGGGATGGGATTAAAGTTTATGGATCCTCAAAATCAGACTGAAGGAATCAGGGAGTATATGGAGTTAGAGGATGATTTTATACTGAAAACCTTTGAAGGAGTGGATAGTGTTCTGGATGTAGGATGCGGTGAGGGACGTTATATTCGTAAGCTTGCCCCCATGGTAGGAAAGATCACAGGAATTGATTTTTCACAATACCTTGTATCCTTAGCTAAAGACTCCACGTCTACGTTTAATAATGTCACCATTTTAGCCGGAAGAGCAGAACAGTTAACCACTCTGGTTCAAGAAACGTTTACTTACGGGTTACTGGCATGGAATACTATTGGAAATATTCCAAAACAGCTTCATCAAGCTATTTTGGATAACCTGGCAAAAGTAGTAGATAAAAAGATATTTATTTCTACTTTTCAATGTAACCAAGACGTAATGGATGAACGCTTACGCTATTATGCTAAAACTGGTTTTAAGGTAGAAAGCATCGATGGTAATCAAGTAATTTTAGAAGGGGGATTGCATCATGCTAATTCTTATTCGTTCAGCTATTTCCAGGAATTGCTTGAATCGGCAGGATTTTCTATGGAAACTCATGATTTGGGCTGGGTTGGTGTGATGATTGAAGGAACGAAGAAATAACTTGACTGAATGAGATTTTCCCCACTTTGAGGAAAATCTCAACTAATGCTGGCTAACCCTGAACTGCAAAAAGCCGATCTAGAAACGTTTTTCCATAATTTCATTAATGCTGGTACACTAGGTGAAGCTATTAAAGGATAGAATAAATAATGAAAGATAGCAAAGAGTTTTACGAAGGAATCGGATTAAATTTGCTCGATCCTCAAAATGAAACGGAAGGAGTCAGGGAGTATCAGAAGTTAGAAGAAGAATTTATTAAGAAAACCTTTGAAGGGGTGGATAGTGTTCTGGAGGTAGGATGTGGTGAGGGGCGTTATCTTCGTCATCTTGCCCCCCTTGTCGGCAAGATCACAGGAATTGATTTTGCAGAACAATTGGTAAACATAGCTAAAGAATCAACTGCCGATTTTGATAATGTAAAACTCATTCTCGGAAGAGCGGAACATTTAACAACTCTGGTTCAAGAAACGTTTACCTATGCTCTACTAGGATGGAATACCATTGGTAATATTTCTCAAGACGTTCATAAACCGGTTTTCGACAATCTCGAAAAACTAGTAGACGAAAAGATATTTATTTCCACTTTCAAATGTGGTCAAGACGTGATGGATGAGCGCTTACGCTTTTATGCTAAAACGGGTTTAAAAGTAGAAAGTATCAATGCCAATCAAGTGATTTTAGAAGGAGGTTCCCATTGTCCTAATGCTTATCCTTTCAGCTATTTCCAGGAGTTACTTGAATCTATAGGATTTTCCATGAAAACTCATGATTTAGGCTGGGTTGGTGTGATGATTGAAGGAACTAAAAAATAAGTTTACTGAATGAGATTTTCCCGACCTTGAGGAAAATCTCAACAATGAGGCTTCAGCACAAATCCCCAGATCTCTTGTACCCCAAAGGGTCTGCGTGCTTGGTTGTATTGAGCCGCTGACTAGTCTGAATTATCATCGCTAAGTGCTCGGAGGACAAAGATCTGGTGCTGTACTTTCTGGTTGGTTTCAATCCCCACAAATGAGTGCTTATGTACCACCTCAGCAACACCTGTGGTCACTAGTCGGCTCACCTCGGCAGTGTATTCACTTTCGGCTTGCCGCATTGACAAGACCACCAGTCCACCATCCTTTGTGACCCGGATGAACTCTTCCAAGGCTGGTTGTGCTCGAATCTGGCTTGCTGAAAGCCCTCCCACACACAGCACAGCATCGTACTGACGGTCGGGTATGGGCAAGGGTTGATTAGCATCTTCTACATGATACTTACGGTAGAGTTCCCGGCGACGCGCCTCGAACAACATCTCGGTGGAAACGTCCATTGCCTCTAGGTTGGTGAGGGCATAATTACGCATCAGCAGCAAGGCATTCTTGCCTGTACCAGCCGCCACATCTAAGATTCGTGGTTGATCGGTTTGCACCAGTTTACCGAGATATTGCGCCAAAATATCCGTGGCAATGGCTGGGATTTTGTAGCCAGCTTGATTTACATCCTGTTCATAGCGCAATGCCCATTCCTGATAACCAGCCTGATTGTCATCTTGCTTGAGGTAGTGCTCGATATTACTGATGGTTTCCTTGGCATCCCCTGTTTCCCCTACATAACGCTCTGTCAGCAGATGGGGGTCGTGCGCCACAACCCCATGCATTCGGTGTAGCCCTTGGTTGTCTGCCCTAGCCAGGTGCTGCACTCCCAAGTTGTCCGAGATCACCACATCCCCCTTAGTCCAGGAATGGCAAAGAACTTGGTCTGGACCGTTGGCTTCCTCAAAGACGCGGTTCAAAAGTTCCGTACTCTCCTCTTCCGACATTCCTAGCAAGGACACGGTGAAATTCGGGTTCAGGTAGAGCAGTGGCACCCCTGTGTCGGGATGCTTAATCACTGCCGGATGAATAGCCTGCACGTCATTAGTCACATCATCCAGTGGGTTGATCCGGGCATAACCCTTCTGGAGAGAGTGGACAGCGCTGATACCATGCAACTGCTCCCTTAGTTCTGGTGAAAGATTGCGGTACATTTGGTTAGCACTTTGGAAGTAGGTATTACCACCCCTAGGAGCCAGGATTTCCCCACAGAGTACACTCGCCCGGGATGGGTTAACTCGCCAGCTCATATTTGAGTCGAACAAAAATGAATCTGCTGGAATCCCCGTGTCACCCATGGTTTCCAGAATTTGCACCTTGCCAGCGGTGTCCTTGGCTTCGTTTACTGGGTGGTAGTTTTCAACTTGGCCAAAAAGTCCCGCTAACTTTAACAGGCTGGCATCAGCTGGGATTGGTTGAGCGCCGAAACGGCCTCCGTCAGCAGGAATAATCACTACCCCATTTTCATACAGCAGCTCTCGAATGCGATCGCATTGTTCTGGGGAATTAATATCAACGTTCGTCAGCTTGACCCCAAAGGGTTTGAGTTGATCGACTGCAAGAGTGGATAGGGTTTTCATGGATATTGAAATGTTTAATTGGTAAACCGTTATGATACATTGGCCATGCTATGTTCCAGAAAATCCGGCTCGATCTCTTCAGGTTTAAAAACTAAATCAGGTTTGAGGTAGTGTAACGGATAATCTTGGCGCATCCGTTTATAGCCTCCACTAGTAATATTGAGCACAATGGTGTCCTTTTTAGCTATTTTCCCCGCTTCAACTGCTTGAATTAAAGCACCAGTTGCCACACCGGCAGCAGGACTAACATCTATTCCTTCCAATTGCTCAAATAAAGCCCTTGCTTTTTCTGATTCCTGATTAGTGACACCATACATTTCTCCATCAGTATCCGCCAATGCTTCATAAACCCCTCCCGCAAGAGAGTAAGCTGGATTTCGGTTGGTAAGTACCTTTGCCGAAACCTGACTAATGGATTTTTTTGCTTCTATTTCGCTCAAAGCAGTAATTTCTCGCTTACCCGCTTTCCAAGCATCGGTCATCGGTGTAAAAGGAATGTTTTGACACAGGTGAAGCTTTATTTTTTTGTTGCCAAATCTGCCATCTGCTAAAAACCTGAGATTGGCTTCGTAAGCTGAAATCCCACCAGTACCGGAACCGACGGCTTGGAAATAGTGATCAGGAATTTCCCCAATGGTGACTGTAGCATCCACAACGGTTAGCCCCATGCCATCCCGTCTCGCTACATTTTTAGCTCCTCCTTCCGGAAAGAAGCCCTCTAATTGACTGATGATTTGTCCGATACGAATCGCATCGGAGTAGTCACCATTCCCACCAACAGCGATTAGACGAACACAAGAATCAAACGGCTCCTTTGACCAGATCGCGGATAAATTTTGCTCTGGAATCACCAAGCAGAAGGGGATTTTCAGCTTAGAGCAAACCGTAGCAAACGCTCGGCCCGTATTTCCAGCTGAAGCAACGACTAGGGTTTTGGGGTTATCCTCTGGTATTCTCGCTAAGATCGGGAAAGCTTCTAATTCTTTAAACGAACAAGTCGAAAGATGAGCATTTCGCTCTGGCCAATAGCCATTGAAACAAATGAAAAGATGATCTAATCCGAGATGGTGAGCCAGATTTTTGCTTTGATAAGTAATCGGTTTCCCATCTGCCTCTAAGTATCGATCAACCGGTAGCCAATCGATATATCGGAATAAACCTGGGAGATTCTCTTTGACTTCTAGCTTTTCGTTAGCATAGACAGCACGCAGAAGGGATGGCTCATGTTTCTCGTCACAGCAAAGGCGGAAAGGGTCTGGTTCATACTCTTTTCCACACAACGTGCAACGGAGGATATATTTGAGTTTAGACTTCATTGTGATTAGTCCTTGGCTACCGGAATATTCTAACAGCTAGTGGAAAATACTCCCAGTGTTGATGGCGGTCAATCTCAACTGTAATCCTTATATAGTCTGGGGTTTACAAGTTTTTTTCAAAACTAATCAAGACAATTTTTCGATCACTTGGAGCGAATTATCCAGAAGTCTTGAACATTCTAAATATTCAAGACTTCTTTAAACTTAATAATAGGTTCCCGACTTACGATGATGGAGGGCAGTTACTCCATCAGATAGCACCTTACCATTTTTTACCACCCCATAAACTAGCCAATGGTCACCACATTCCATCCGATTTTCTACAGTACATTCCAAATAAGCTAGGGCATCACTTAGTCTTGGACAACCATTTTCTGCTTCTTCGATCTTTATCCCACCAAATCGGTCTTCACCAGGGCCAAAGGGTTTTATAAACTGCTTCATCAAGGGTAAATGTTTACCATCTTCTAACACATTTAAGACAAAGTTATCTCCAGTGTGCATCAAAGACTCAACTGCTCGTTCTTTAGCTACCGCTACGGTTAACCCTGGAGGAGTAAAGGTAGCTTGAGATACCCAGGAAGCTAGCATCGCTCCGGTCAGGTCTTGTTGTTTAGTAGTCACAACACACAGTGAACCAATCAATCGTCCCACCGCTTGCTCAGTGCGGGCAGCGGAAGACTCACCAGCCGGTTGCTTGGGTTTCCGGGCTTTTTTGGCTTTTTTCAGGGCTTGAGCAAAATCTGTACCGGCTTCTTCACAGTATTTGAGGTCTTTGTCTGTAGGCTTAAATTTCACCCGAATCGTGTCAAAACCAAATTTGTAACCTGCATCCCGGAACTTATTTTCTAATAGGTCAATGGCTTCCCCACTCCAGCCATAGGAACCAAAAACACCCGCTAGCTTAGTTTTCGTAGCGCTAGATAAAACCATACCCAAAGCGGTTTGAACCTGGGTTGGTGCATGACCTCCTAGGGTAGGAGAACCCATGATAAATCCGTCTGCTTTCTCCACAGCATCGCCAATCTCTTCCGGGTCAGCTGCTTCACAGTTAAGGGATTCTACCGATACACCAGCTTTTGTGATACCTCGTGCGATCGCTTGGGCAATCGCGCCAGTATTGCCGTAAGCTGAGGCATAAATTAGGGCAACATTGGCCTCTTGAGCTTGTTGTTGCTTACTCCATTTCCCATAGGACTCAGTTAGTTCTTGAAAGCCATAGCGCACCAAGGGGCCGTGACCGGTAGCATAAAGCTTAGCATCAAAGTCTGCTAATTTAGCTAAAGCTGTTTCCACCTGTCGGGCGTGGGGTGCCATCAGGCAATCAAAATAATAGCGTCGGTCTTCGTTATAAACCCTCCAACCTTCATCCATTACCTGGTCCCCACAGACATGAGCACCAAATAATTTATCTGTAAATAGGATTTTAGTTTTAGGATCGTAGGTACAAAGCTGATCAGGGAAACGGGGATTAGGGGTAGGGATAAAGTCTAGGATGTGACCTTCACCTAAATCGAGAGTATCATCCCCTTTCATCACCAGGATTTTGAGCTCCTGTTCTGGAATCGCTTTATCTTCTAGTTTCTCAAACAGAGTGCGCAAAGATTTAGCACCAGGATTGGAGCAAACAAAGGTAATCTCAGGAGCAAGCTTGAGCAGACCATTCAGGGTAACCAGGCGATTGGGATTAATGTGACCGAGGATGACATAATCGATCAGCTTGGGGTCAAGGCGTTCTTGTAATGCTTTGAGAAACACCTCTGTAAAGGATTCTCCTGGTGGATCGAATAGGGCGATTTGATCTGCTCGAATTAGAAACGAATTAGCCGTGGTGCCTCGTTGCAAAGCATATTCGATTTCAAATTTGAGCCGGTCCCAAGTACGCGATCGCAATATGAGGGTATCGGTAGCAATATGGAGAGGTTGGACGTCACGGGGTTTTGTAGTGTTCATGGTTCACGTTAGCCGATTACATTTAGAACTGCTATTAATGTTTAGTAATGATTTCCAACTTTCCGATGGTGGATAGCAGTCAGAGACTCTGGCTTAGAAACCCGTCCGGTCTCAACGGTAGAGTAAACAATCCAATGGTCACTACATTCCATACGGGTGGTAACTTTACACTCTAGATAGGCTAGGGCATCGCTTAGAATCGGGGAACCGTTTTCTGCGGTTTGTGTATTCACCCCTGCAAAGCGGTCAGCACCAGGTTTGAAGCGCTTTAGGAAGTGTTTCATTAAGTCTTGGTAGTTGCCTTCTTCGAGTACATTGAGTACAAAGGTATCTCCCACTTGCATCAAGGATTCAATCGCCCGGTCTTTGGCTACAGCAATGGTGAAACCCAAAGGCTCGAAGCTAGCTTGGCTGACCCAAGAGGCTAACATCGCACTCTTGACATCCCCTTTCTTGGCCGTGATGATGTATAATCCACCACTGAGACGACCTAAGGCTTTGTCTAGGTCTGTATCTAGGGATTTCATGTTCTTGATCAAGCGATCGCGACTCAGCCATTGCCCCATGTCAGTACCGGCTTCTTCACAAAGCTTGTAAATGGTTTCACTAGGAGTGTCTTTGATCCGAATCCCAGGAAACGCTTCTTTGAGTCCTAGGCTTCTAAATTGAGTACGTAGGGGGTCAATCGGTTCGTCATCTTCCCCATAGGATTCAAACAGACCAACGGATTGCTTGGATTTGACCGCAGCCAGTATCGTGCTAACTGCTGCTGTAGTGGTGCTGTTTGTGGCTGGAGGCATGCCAATCACTATGCCAGCCGCACGGTTAACTGCTTCCTGAACCTCTTGGGGGTCAGCGGATTTAAGGTCCATCATCTCCACAGCAATCTCAGTTTTGGTAATCCCTAGGGCGATCGCTTGAGAAATGCGATCGCTATAGCCATAATCTGAGACATAAAACACAACAACGGATTTTTCTGCCTTGGCCTTGGCTTGACTCCAGTCGCGGTAATTTCCTACCAGTTGTTCTACATTGTGGCGCAGTAGAGGACCATGACCATTAGCAATAGTAGTCACCTCTCCCAACTTGTCCATCCGCTTCAGAGCAGATAGCACTGAACGGGCATTGGGAGCCATCAGGCATTCGTAGTAAAATCGATAATCTGCTTCGATAGCGCTGAGGTTGTCATCATAGGTGCTAGCAGAGCAGTAGTGCATCCCAAACACATCACAAGTATATAGCACCTTAGTCCCACCATCGTAAGTGAGCATGGTGTCCGGCCAATGAAGATTAGGGGCATTGACAAAATCCAGGATATGCCCATTGCCTAAATCCAGCTGATTACCACTTTTGACAATTTGCCGCTGAAACGGTTGGTGTACAAAGTCTTCCAGGAACTTGATTGCCACTTTTGAACCCACCACAGTAATATCTGGAGCCAGTGCAAGGACATCTTTGACTAACCCACTGTGGTCTGGTTCGGTATGGCTGATAATTAAGTAATCAATATCGGTAGGGTTAATTAGTCCGGTTAAAGTATCTAAATATAGCTGGCGGAATTTTTCATGGGAGGTATCGACCAGGGCAATTTTCTCACCCCGAATCAGATACGAGTTGTACGTCGTGCCGTTTTGTAGTCCAAATTCGATGTCGAAGCGATCGCGATCCCAATCTAAAGAACGAATAGTTGTGGTATCTGGAGCAATATCGCTAGTCTCTATGGTTAGCCGCTTTTGAACTCGGTCAGTGAGTACTACCATCCCTTTACTCCTTTATCAGCTATTTTTAAGATATGTAACTTTTCTTTATTTTTACACACATATCTTCAAAAGCTGGATTTAAATATGCTATCGCTCTGATTTAGGATTGGTTATAGTTCAGTCACCACCAATAATATCAAGTCAGCTTGAATACCCATAATTAAAGGAAGTGTGGGGAGATAGGGAGATAGGGAGATAGGGAGATAGGGAGATAGGGAGATGGGGAAGGTGTTTATTAAGCGTGATTTGCGCCTTCACGCGGGGGTTTCCCCCATGAGCGACTGCATCAAGACAGGGTAATTATCCTGA
>WTKN01000154.1 GCA_011524395.1 Moorena sp. SS36440bin_2 | reverse complement strand
GTGATTTGCGCCTTCACGCGGGGGTTTCCCCCACTCGCGCTTTGCATGGCTGACAGGGTAATTATCCTGACATGATATAAAATAATTATCAGGTCTGAAGGATGAAGGATTAAGGATTCTTCATCCTTCATTATTAATTATTAATTATTAATTATTAATTATTAATTATTAATTCTTTATAATTGAAACTTGATTGAAATGGATATCACAACAGGTTTTGTTGACACAATTGGGAATACACCACTTATTCGGTTAAACAGCTTTAGCGAAGAGACGGGTTGTGAAATCCTAGGGAAAGCGGAGTTTCTCAATCCAGGCGGTTCTGTAAAAGACCGAGCTGCCCTCTATATTATTAAAGATGCAGAAGAAAAAGGCTTACTCAAGCCTGGGGGTACAGTTGTTGAAGGAACCGCTGGGAATACGGGCATTGGTCTAGCCCATATCTGTAATGCTAAGGGATACAAGTGCCTAATTATTATCCCGGAAACTCAATCCCAAGAAAAAATGGATACCCTCAGAACCCTGGGAGCTGAAGTCCGCCCAGTGCCAGCAGTACCCTACAAAGACCCCAATAATTATGTAAAGCTTTCTGGACGCATTGCCCAAGAGATGGATAATGCCATCTGGGCGAATCAGTTTGATAATTTGGCAAACCGACAGGCTCATTATGAAACCACTGGGCCAGAACTGTGGCAGCAAACTGACGGTAAAATTGATGCTTGGGTTTCAGCAACTGGGACAGGTGGTACCTATGCAGGGGTGGCGATGTATTTGAAAGAAAAAAATCCTAACCTTCGATGTGTGGTAGCTGACCCCATGGGTAGCGGTTTATACAGTTATGTCAAGACGGGTGTTATTAAACCGGAAGGTAGCTCTATTACAGAAGGTATCGGTAACAGCCGTATTACTGGGAATATGGAAGGAGCTCCCATTGATGATGCCATTCAAATTGATGACCACGAATGTCTCCGGGTAGTTTACCAGTTGCTGAGCCGGGATGGATTATTTATGGGAGGGTCTGTCGGGATTAATGTCGGAGCTGCTGTTGCTTTGGCTAAACAAATGGGACCTGGTCATACAATTGTGACTGTGCTTTGTGATGGCGGTGGTCGTTATCAGTCACGGCTATTCAATCGGGAATGGTTGGTATCTAAAGGACTTTCTGTGGGTGATTGCAGCTCTTGAGGAAAACGGATCAAGGGTTCATAATCTTTGTAAGTATTCAGCCAATGGCAACGGGAAACGGGGAACAGGGAGCAGACAGGAATCCTTGGCAGTTATTACTAATCCTTAATTGTAACACAAATAAAAACAAATAAAAGTACCCTTTCGAGTACTGTCACAGATGCAAGCAAACTTGGTATTGTAATTGATATGGATCAATATCAAGCCTTGCTCTGTGAGCACCTTGAGCACCCTAGGCACCACGGATGTCCCTAAAAAGACACCTACACAAACTGGTGCCAAGGCTTTCCACTTTGGAAAGACACCTCAAGTCAACTGAGCTTTTGGTTATAACTGGAACCATTACTCCTTGCCTGTATAGGTCTAGGGGCTGATCGTTGTTTGCAAAAAGTGTAGCATGGGCGTCGCGGGTGAACTGACCGCTCAGACTATATCAGTGTCACAAATCAAGACTTAATTCTCATTATTTATTAAGAATAATGATGAGGCTTTTTCAAGAAAAACTGAAGTAATAAGCCTGAACTTTGTATGTTGATTTTTCTAGAGGAAGTACACCCGATGCAAACCCAAGACCTTCTAAAATCCCCTAATCGTCAAAAATTTGATGCAGTAGTTGATTCTAGCTGGAAAGAAAAAGAAAACTCTGAGGTATATACATTTATTAAACGCCAAATCCAGTACTTCAATCTTGAACAGGAACTTGATATAGGCCAGATACTTTTTGAAGGCTGTCTTCGTGGCGTTAGCAAAATTGAATCTGGACAAGATATTCAAGACCCCTCAGACTGGCTAAAATCTACCTGCTTTTACATAATCCTAGAGCATATCCGAATCACTTACGTCTACAGTAGTTTTGACTGGGAGCTGACCACAGGCAATTGCCCGCAAGCATCCCAAGGGCACGCCATGGGCACCTACAACTAATCTGGAAACTGATGTGGTAATTCCTTGATGATTACAAGGGCTATAGTTATTAGGGTCACTCTTGGACAACTGTAAGTAGGGAGGTATACTAAAACACCCCTATGGAAAGATTTTTTATGCCAATTTGGCAACACAGGTCGGTAACATCATTGTTTCATGGTTATACCCTTGATCAATTTATTTTCCCCTACCTACTTATCAATGTCACAAATCGAGACTTAATCGTCACTAAGTGATTAATAGTGATTATAAGGTTTCTCAAATACAATTGAAAGTCAGGGCATCATGTGCTTTTATTTTTCCCGAGGAAATACACTAGATGCAACCTAGAAAACCTCCAAAGTCCCCTAAGCGTCAACAATTTGATGCGGCTGTTAATTCTATTTTAAACCAAAAAGAAAAATCTGGACTGTTTGCATTTATTGAGTTCAGACTCAAGCAGTTCAATCTTGAACACAAATTTGATATCTTTGACATATTTATTGAAAGCTATATTCGCGGAGTTAGCAAAATTGAATCTGGACAACATATTCAAAATCCATCAGCTTGGCTAAGAACAACCTGCTTAAATGTGATTAGAGAGCATTTTGCCAAGAAAGGAAAGCATTGGAAAAAAGAACGTGAATTTAGCTCTATAGAATACCAGATTAGCTCCAATGATTCTTCCGATTATTTATCGGATCAATATGTCAAGGAAATATTGTCAGATATTAGACAACTAGTAAGTCCTCTAGATTTTGATATTTTTGTGTTACGAGTGATGGAGGAATTGTCCTGGATTGAAATTGAAGAACGCCTGAACTTGGCAAGTAATGCAGCCTTGCGCAAACGATATCAGCGTATGAGGAAAGTTTTGAGAGACTATTTTTTTGATATCGACAACTCTATGCTCGAAGACTATGGCTTATCCTGAAGTAAGCATATGCCCGTAGCGCATATGCTGATAGTTTAGATTACTCTTAAGGATTTCCAGTGAAACAAGCAAATTGATGACGTAGAGTTTCACTGGTATGAGGTGATTTCTGGGAAACAAAGATTTCTAAATACTCTTCCAACTTGGCGATTTGGTTTTTATAGGTATCAATATCATTGTCACTGAGCCAGCTAAAGTGTTTGGCTATAACTAGATCAGCTTTATCTATCAACAGGCTAAGGATTTGGTCAGCTTGAGCTAGTTCGAGGATCTCAGCCATACGGTTGCTGTCTGAAACAGACAAACTTGGACGCGCTGCCAGTTGGCAATACTCCAGCAATAGTTCCAATCGGCGTAGATTTGATTGGGTTGGGCTTTCTGTTGAGATCGTGTACATAGATAATCTGTTCATCTCACACTCGTTACTTTGATTAGGCTTCAGTCTTGATTGCGCTTCACTACATTAGTGAGATTTTTTCTGTAATTAGGACAAGAATCCAAGGGATTTTACAAAAGCTTTATATCTCAGAGGTTTTTTGTAAAGCAACCATGAAGCTTGAAGAGGTTGTTCCCGTAGCTTGGCCAAAGGCCAAGGTTGTTCCGAGATCCGCTGTTCCGAGATCCGCTGTTCCGAGATCCGCTGTTCCGAGATCCGCTGTTCCCTATTCCCTTTGCTATATGACTGAGAATCTCTACCGTAGCTTGCCCAGTTTTTTGCCAACTAAATTCACTGGCTCTAGCAAGACCTGCCATACGAAGATGCGATCGCATTTGAGAATCGGTTGCTACTGCTGCCATGGCTGCTGTGATTTCCTCAGGCTTGTAAGGATTGATTAAGATAGCGGCATCTCCAGCTACTTCGGGTAAGGAAGATAGATTAGCTGTAATTACAGGAGTACCGCAAGCCATTGCCTCTAATACAGGGATACCGAAGCCTTCCCAAAGACTGGGGAATACAAATGCGATCGCATTTCTAATCATGGTTGGTAACTGGTGCTGAGGGACATATCCTAGGAATTTGACCTGACTGGATATATTCAGTTCCTCCGCTTGGGCTTCCAGCAATGGTGTGTAGCGTTTATCCGTTGCGCCAGCAATCCAGAGTTGGTAGTCCTGGCAATTGGGTAGAGCAGCGAAAGCCTCAATCAGCCGATGGAGGTTTTTGTGGGGGTCTGGGCGTCCGATGTAGAGAAAATAGGGACAATTTTTCCAGTTTTCCCCATCTTGTTCACCATCTACTGTATCCACATAATCATAGTGATTGGCATCGTAAGCCAGCAAGACCGGGGTGATTTTTGCGGCTGGAATCCCGAAGAAGTCAGTAAGGTCTCTAGCAGTAGCCCTAGAGTTACAGATGATGTGTTCTGCTTGAGCAAGAACTTGGGGGATATAGTAGCGTTGGTAAGTAGTTAAGGGTGAGAAACCCTGGGGAAACCGTAACCCAATCAAATCATGAACCATTACCACATAGCGGCAATTGGTGAACAGGGGAGCTTCTGGAACAGGAGAAAACAGAAGATGCGTTCCCAATTTTTTATAAATTCGCGGCAGTTGAAACTGAGTCCACAACAGACGGCGCAAATGTCCTTTCGTGCCTTGTTCAGGGCTTAAATTCCCAGGAATTTCGTAGCAAGTGTAGGGAGTAGCACTACAAAAACGGCTAGACGCAGTGGAAGAAATTAGTAAGGTAGGGTCGAGAGCTTTTAAATAAGGAAAAAGATTAGCGGCATAGTTAGCAATACCCGTAGGTTGGGAAAATAGAATCGAGAGATTGACCAACAATTGGCTCATAAAGAATTTAGAATTTAGAATTTAGAATTTAGAATTTAGAATTTAGCATGAGCTATTTTTAAATTCTATATAAGGCAAAAGGCAACAGGCAACAGGTAGCAAGCAATATTAAAGATAATTTTAAGCGAATCATCCTCAAAAAATACTGTACCTCTATAAGTGCTATAAACGCTTTAAATTTTGTTAAATATGTTAATATTATTAACGTTTATAAACACATTTATGTTCCCTGTTCCCTGTTCCCGATTCCCGATTCCCGATTCCCGATTCCCGATTCCCGATTCCCGATTCCCGATTCCCTTTACAACCAATTACCCACTAGAATAAAAGGTGCCCAAAACAGAGGTTCGTTAAACTGGTTATCCCCAATTAAATCTAGTTGGGCTTTCCTGACAGCTTCTGCTTTCGTGATTTTTGGCTGTTTTAGGTATTCGTAAAACTTGTTGATGAATATAGCAGTGGAGTCATCACGCACTTTCCACAATGTCCCTAAAGTAGAACGCGCTCCCGATTTAATCGCAAAACCCGCTAACCCTAACATAGCTTGATCGTCCCCTTTAGCCGTTTGACAAGCACTAAGAACGAGTAAATCAATTTGGTCTTCTCCCAACAATTGTTGACTACGGAGCAGTTGCTCTAATTCTTGGACATTAATTTTATTTTCCCAGGTTAGTATAAACGTCTCCTCAGCTTTGGAGCTAAACTGACCATGAGTTGCTAAGTGTATCACATTAGAGGTTTTAGTGGTTATTTCCTTAGACACTCTGTTGCTAGTGAATTGTTGATTGAGCATGACTGAGTCTGGGTTCAAACTTTTAGCAATTTGCTCAATTTCCTGCTTCACCCCTGGTAAAGATTTAAAGCCTTGACGAGCTTCACTCAATCCCCCAGCAATGATACTAAATTTCTCTTTTCGTAACGGTTGTGGATCTAGCAGTTGCAACCCTAGAGACACGGAAATATTGTATTTTTCCACTAGATACTGCTCTCCATCGTGTAAGGCTGCCATCGGCAGTTTACGTAATTTCCCATCCAGGATAAACACCAGGGTTTTGGTATCCGTTAAAATTTGCTCTTGTTCCGCAGGTCCGATTAGCCAGTCATAAACTTTTTGGAGGTGGGGTAAGCGTTGGTTTTGCTTAAAGACAGGATGGAGGGAGCTCAAAAATCTGGTCAGGGTTTGATCCACCTCTGCTGCAGACACAGACGTAGAATAATAGCCAATGGGTTTACCGGGGGCGGAGACAATCACAGCTAAACGTTCTGGCAAAATAATCGGGTAAATTACCGTTGCCGACCTGTCAATCTGATCAATTTCGGCAACATTAGCATCTAAACAAGCTTGCCGGAAAAAGTTATCCAGTTCTGCTAATTGTAAATCCTCAATGACCTGGCGTGCTTGTTTAAGGTTCTCTTGACTAGGATTACCTTCGAGCAACAATTCTACCATTTCTCGGTATACTGGTTCAACGCTTTTTCGGAAGGAAAACTGGATATCTGGATTAATGGAAACCAAATCACCGCGCAAGGTTTTTAAGTCTTTGACTGCTTCAGTGTAGGCGGCGATCGCTTCCGTCGATTTTCCCTGTTTTTTGTGCAATTTACCTAATTGCCAAGCCGCTTGGTAACTAATTTCCGTGGCGTTAATTTGTTGGGCAATAATTAATGATTTTTGGGTAAGCTTGATAGCATCAGCTAACTGACCATTGCTACCATAAAGTTTGCCCCAGTGATAAAGGGCATAGGCTTCAGCTTGGGCATCCTTGAGTTTTCGGGCAGATTTAACCGCTTCCACAAGGATTTGATTGACTTGTTGAAGCGTCAAATATTTACCTTTATTACCCATTTTTTGCCAACTAGCGGCTAAGTTTACTGCCCCATAAACAGAGGCGCGACTGGGCTGTAACTGGCTCAGTTGTTGGTAAATTCGGGTAGCGATAGCATTAGCATTTTGCCACTGTTCTAATTGGACATAAACGCGTAGTTGGTTGAGGCGAGTTTTAACTTTTTCTTCTGGATTGGTAGTGGCTTTTTCTGCCCGTTTAAAGTAATCTAATGCTGCTGCATTATCTCCAGCATCAAGGGCTGTATTCCCTAAACTCAACAGGATAATTCCTAATTGGTTAGTGGCTTCCATATCCTGAGCAATAGATAAGCTTTGTTCGAGTACCTCTCTACTAGCGTTTACATCCCCCAACACTTGCAAAGCGATGCCTAAACTTCTGAGCATTCCTACTTTAACCGCAGAATTTCCGGTAGTTGATAATTGTTGATTAATCTCTTCTAGGATATCTTTGGCACGATTATAAAATCCTAAGCTTTGTAGGGCTTCAGCTTGGTTTATTTTGCTAATAAAAGCACCAGTTTTATCTCCCGCTTGATCATAATACTTGTGTGCCCGTTGAAATGTTTCTAGGGCAGATTGGTTTTGTCCAGTGTGGAACAGGAGTCTGGCCTTGGTATTAAGAATTTGCGCCGACAGCAGAGGATTGTTACTGGTAGCGGATTCCACTAACTTAAGGCTGGATTCAATAGCAGTTTGGGCAACATCCCACTGACTTAGGTGTTGGTAAGCTAAGGATAGATAATTCAAACTCAAGGCTTGATGGAGAGAGTCACCCCGAGTTGCGTAATCTTGGGCTGCTTGTTCCCAAATTTCCGCTGCTTGGGCAAATTGTCCCCTATTAAAATAGGCTCTGCCTTGGTTAAGTTTACTAACTTGACTAGTAGCCTGAGGAGTTTGGGCGTGCAAGGTTGGAGCAATACTGACTTGGGGGTGCTCAAGGGATGCGATCGCTAAACTAGGAGTAGCTGTCAGTGCTAGGAATAAACTGGGTAATCCGACAGTGACTAAATTTAGGATGGTTTTCATAATTGTATTGGTAATAGATGCTTAAAGTCGCTAAAGTAGTATGGGCAAAATAATTTCATCATTAATACTCATTTGAACCAAACTATTTTTGCCCACCCTAAAATCTAATCCTCTTTAATCGCACAGGTTGCTCGCAGGAAATCGAGCGCCTGGCTCGAGTTGACAACAGCGACTAATTCCACATTACCTTGCTCATTAATAATCCAAGCATTAGCTTCCACTATCGGTGCTTTAGTCTTTTCTGGTTTACTATCAAATGTTTCCGGTATGGCGCGCACTATGGATAGATCTGATATATCCCGCACATCCGATAAAATTTGGCCACCTCGTACCATAGCACTGGGATCTTGGGGGATGCCACCCCGTCCGGTAATATAAAAACTACTGGTATCAGTCCAACGGCAACCTTTAGCGATTTCTTGAGTGCGATCGCGCAGTTCTGTGGGTAATTCAATTAAGCCGTTAGCGGGGGTGTCAGCATTGTTAATGCTGATCTCCCCATCTACCCCAAACTCAGAACTAGCAGTAATGGCACGATCACGACCAAATAACCTTTGGGTAGTAATGGAAATATTTCCACCATTGCCTCGATTAGCATTAGCGTTGATCAAGCTACCTTCAATCAGAGCCACTACACCGGACTCAATGGTAATATTACCGCCATCGCCATCATTATCAGCTTCCGCAGTAATAGTGCTGCCATTACGCAATCGTAAACTGTTTTTGATATCCAGGGTAATATCCCCTCCTTCCCCAGAGAAGGTGGAGGAGGTGATACTAGCGCCATAATTGAGCTTGATGGTATCAGCCTTGATAACTAATGTTCCCCCATCACCAAATCCTTCATTTGTGACCCTAATTGTGGCATCTTGGGTATCGGGATCTCCTGAGAGAGTTAACTCGGAAGTGTTAATCGTGATGTCGCCAGCATTAGCAGTGGGGATGGGGTCTAGGTCAAATAGTGTTTGGAATCGAGAACCAGGACGAAAGACAGTACTCGAAATTTGAGTCGTGGTAAAACGAGTTGGTAGGGTATCGAGTACAGTTACGGACTCCGAAGCATTGATAGTAATAGTACCGGCATCACCAGAACTAAGAGCGGCAGCAGCAATTACTGTTCCATCCTGAATCAGGAATCTCTCTGTGTTTATCTCTATATTACCCCCATTACCTTCACCAAAAGAGGAAACACTGACTATAGTCTCGAAGTTTACACCTGGAATGACACCCACTATCTCAATGGATTCTGTAGCATTAAGGGTAAGATTACCCCCATCACCTTCACCAGAAGTATAAGCGACCATATCTGCTAGAGCTATTCTGATTTGATTGGTGGAGATGGTCAGGTCTCCTGCTTTTGCTGCATCGCTTGCATCGCTGAAGGTTCCAGAATTGATAATACTCTTATCATCCCTGCTAAAACCAATCATATCTACCGCTTCAGAAGCAACGATGTTGATGTTTCCTGGGGCACCTGAGTCAAAAGCGTTGATCAATACAGTTGCTCCCCCAAATACGTTTAAATTTTTGGTAATAATTTCTAGATCTCCCCCGTCACCACTGGATCTGGTGAGGTTAGCCACAAAGGTATTGATACTACCGTTAGCGTCATTCTCTCCGATAGTTACAGTTTCGGTACCATGAAGTATGGTATTGCCAGCATTTTGACTACCTTCATTCTGAGTCAGTACGATTGAGTTATCTCCTACGGTAATGGTTGCTCCCCTCAATCGGATCGAGCCAGCGGTGTCGCCACTGGTATCAAGGAGGGCGCTTTGAGTTAATTGAATATTTCCTAAGTTTGAGACTTGACTCAAGTCCAGATCCCAGCCAGATCCTACTGGTGTTAATGGCACCATCCCACTAGAATTGTTGCTACCTACTGCAGCGATTTCGATTTGTCCCCCTTCTGCGGAAAGCAAACCACCCCTGAGGCTAATCTCTCCTCCTACCAAGGCTAAAGTATTCCCCGGTTCAACCTGTAATTGGGACTCCAGATTAGTGCGATCGAAAGAAGTAAAAATACTGCCATTGAGGGTTTCTCCTGGGCCATTTACTGTAATAGTTCCCGGATTTGTTCCCATCTGTAAACCCGGGGTAATATTAATCGTTAATAATGGCGCTTGGTTTGGTTCAGTGGCACTAAATTCCATGCCATTTCCAAACACTACACTCTCGGCAGTAGTAGCAAAAAATGAACCACCTATAGCCAACGAAGCATTGTTACCAAAGATAATACCGGCGGGATTAATCAGGAATAAATTAGCGTTACCATTAGCACGAATCAAGCCGTCAATATTAGAAATATTCCCTCCTGTAACACGGCTAAATATATTCACAATATCTGCCGCATTGTTAAAGAAGGCTGAGCCGTTGCTGGGTACAGAAAATTCCGAGAAGCTATGAAACAAATGATCATTAGTCCTGACCCCAGATTCAATCAAGAAATTCAGTCCATCATCACTATTAACCGTAGTGGATAAAGTGCCATCACTGCTGATTTGGGCGGTGGCGATGTTGGGGATGAGGACACTAGAGAGTAAAACATGGCCGAGTAAATACCATCGCTGAATAGTTTGATTCATCAACTTGACCCTGGTGGCTAATGTAACTTCGGTTTGAGTGGGATATGGTTATTTTTCCCATCAGCCATGGTCAAACTCACAAATCAAATTACTAAAACTAAAACATTACCTACAATCTAATCTTCTTTAATAGCACAGGTGGCTCGCAGAAAATCTAGCGCCTGGCTGGAGTTGACAACAGCGACTAATTCGAGATTACCTTGCTCATTAATAATCCAAGCATTAGCTTCCACTATCGGTGCTTTAGTCTTTTCTGGTTTACTATCAAATGTTTCCGGTATGGCGCGCACTATGGATAGATCTGATATATCCCGCACATCCGATAAAATTTGGCCACCTCGTACCATAGCACTGGGATCTTGGGGGATGCCACCCCGTCCGGTAATATAAAAACTACTGGTATCAGTCCAACGGCAACCTTTAGCGATTTCTTGAGTGCGATCGCGCAGTTCTGTGGGTAATTCAATTAAGCCGTTAGCGGGGGTGTCAGCATTGTTAATGCTGATCTCCCCATCTACCCCAAACTCAGAACTAGCAGTAATGGCACGATCACGACCAAATAACCTTTGGGTAGTAATGGAAATATTTTCGCCATTTCCTTGATTAGCATTAGCGTTGATCAAGCTGCCTTCCATCAGAGTCACTAAATTCGAGTTAATGGTAATGTTGCCACCATCGCCATTGTTATCAGCTTCTTGATCAGTGCCAGCTTCCGCAGTGATGGTGCTGCGATTACGCAATCGTAAACTGTTTTTGATATCCAGGGTAATATCGCCTCCTTGCCCAGAGAAGGTGGAGGAGGCGATACTAGCGCCATAATTGAGGTTGATGGTATCAGCCTTGATCACTAATTCTCCCCCATCACCAAATCCTTCATTTCTGACCCTAATTTGGGCATCTTGGCTATCGGGATCCCCTGAGATAGTTAACTCGGAAGTGTTAATCGTGATTTCGCCAGCATTGGCAGTGGGGATGGGGTCTAGTCCAAATAGTGTTCGGAATATAGGAATAGGACGTCCTACCCTACTCGAAATATTAGTTGTAGTAAAACGATTTGCCAGGGTATCGAGTAAGGTTACCGACTCCGAAGCATTGATAGTAACAGTACCGGCATCACCTTTACCAAAAGCAGAAGCACCAATTCCTGCTCCATCCTGGAGCCACAATCTGGCTGTATTTACCTTCACACTACCCCCATTACCTTTACCTAAAGAGGCAGCACTAACAACGGTATCCCCGCCGTTAACACCTGAAATTAAACCCACTATTTCAATGGATTCCCTAGCATTGAGGGTAATATTACCCCCATCACCCTCACCGAGAGTCCAACCTACAATGTCTGCTAGAGCTAATCTCAATTGATTAGTGGAGATGGTAATATCTCCTGCTTTTGCTTTGCTGAAGGTCAAAGAATTTAAATTACTAGTGAAAGTACTCTGATTATCAGGGCTAAAACCAATCATATCCACCGATTCAGAAGCAATGATGTTCATTTTCCCTGGGGCACCTTCTCCAAAGGTGTTGAGCAATAGATTTGCTCCCCCAAACAGGTTGAAATTTTTGGTAATAATTTCTAGATCTCCCCCGTCACCACTGGATCTGGTGAGGTTAGCCACAAAGGTATTGATACTACCGTTAGCGTCATTCTCTCCGATAGTTACAGTTTCGGTACCATGAAGTATGGTATTGCCAGCATTTTGACTACCTTCATTCTGAGTCAGTACGATTGAGTTATCTCCTACGGTAATGGTTGCTCCCCTCAATCGGATCGAGCCAGCGGTGTCGCCACTGGTATCAAGGAGGGCGCTTTGAGTTAATTGAATATTTCCTAAGTTTGAGACTTGACTCAAGTCCAGATCCCAGCCAGATCCTACTGGTGTTAATGGCACCATCCCACTAGAATTGTTGCTACCTACTGCAGCGATTTCGATTTGTCCCCCTTCTGCGGAAAGCAAACCACCCCTGAGGCTAATCTCTCCTCCTACCAAGGCTAAAGTATTCCCCGGTTCAACCTGTAATTGGGACTCCAGATTAGTGCGATCGAAAGAAGTAAAAATACTGCCATTGAGGGTTTCTCCTGGGCCATTTACTGTAATAGTTCCCGGATTTGTTCCCATCTGTAAACCCGGGGTAATATTAATCGTTAATAATGGCGCTTGGTTTGGTTCAGTGGCACTAAATTCCATGCCATTTCCAAACACTACACTCTCGGCAGTAGTAGCAAAAAATGAACCACCTATAGCCAACGAAGCATTGTTACCAAAGATAATACCGGCGGGATTAATCAGGAATAAATTAGCGTTACCATTAGCACGAATCAAGCCGTCAATATTAGAAATATTCCCTCCTGTAACACGGCTAAATATATTCACAATATCTGCCGCATTGTTAAAGAAGGCTGAGCCGTTGCTGGGTACAGAAAATTCCGAGAAGCTATGAAACAAATGATCATTAGTCCTGACCCCAGATTCAATCAAGAAATTCAGTCCATCATCACTATTAACCGTAGTGGATAAAGTGCCATCACTGCTGATTTGGGCGGTGGCGATGTTGGGGATGAGGAGACTAGAGACTAAAACATAGCAGAGTAAATAGCATCGCTGAATAGTTTGATTCATCAACTTGACCTTGGTTGCTGATGTAATTTTGGTTTGAGTGGGATAAGGTTATTTTTCCCATCAGCCATGGTTCAAGTTACAAATCCTGAGCTGTCAGCTATCAGCTGTCAGCCGTGAGCAATAGCAAACGTTTGCCTTTTGCCTTTTGCCTTTTGCCTTTTGCCTTTTGCCCTATATTAAATTACTTCGTACCATACAAGCGATCGCCTGCATCCCCAAGTCCTGGAACAATATAGCCATGGTGATCTAATTCTTGATCAATAGCCGCCGTGTAAATCACTACATCCGGATGCTGCTGTTGGAAATAGTCAAGCCCTTGCTGTGCTGCTAATAAGCACAGAAACTTAATGGACTTCGGGCTAACTTCCTTGAGTCGGTCAACAGCAGCAACGGCAGTATTACCAGTAGCTAACATCGGATCAACCACCAACACATCTCGCTGAGTCATATCATCGGGGAGTTTGAAATAATATTCAATGGGCACAAAGGTATGAGGGTCACGATACAAACCAATATGACCAACACGAGAGGATGGGATGAGTTCTAGAATACCATCTAACAGACCCTGTCCGGCTCGCATAATGGAGACAATCACCATCTTCTTTTCTGAAGCCAGCATCGGAGCTAGCATCGGCGAGATTGGTGTATTGATTGGTTCATACTTCAGGGGCAAATCCCTTGTTACCTCGTATGCCAACAATAACCCAACTTCTTTAAGGAGTTTACGAAATTTGGCTGTACTCGTTCCAGCCTGACGCATCAGGCTTAACTTATGCTGCACAAGGGGATGGTAAATTACTTTGACATTATTGATCATTAGTGATTTATTATTATAGCAGTTTTCAATTCGGTGAGGTACATAGTCTGGGATTTTAGGGAACAGGGAACAGGGAACAGGGAACAGGGAACAGGGAAAAAATCCTGTGTACCTGATTAGGGTATAAACCTCTATAGTAATTGGTAATTACTGATTGGTGGGGATCTACTTGACTCTAACAGAAGATGAGACTATTTCAAAAATAAATGGTTACATCATAAGTAATTTGTATATGGCTAATTTTTATATAAAGTCGTGATTTAGCAGTAATTATTCCAGTATAAATAATAATATTATAAGATTTTATGGTGATTGATGATAACACCATAAAATTCTGGCATCCTTCTTTACTTCTGTTCCCTGTTCCCTGTTCCCTTTTTTAATCAATCCTCTGTTTACATCCCAACTAAAAATCTATATTATGAATACTAAATTATTAAATTATCAGCGGCTAATTCACCTGAGCACTACGTTGGGTATGCTTTTTCTAGGAGCTTGTGTGGGAAAACCCAACCGTCTAACCCAGCAAAGCTTTGAGGTCAAATTCTTAGTCGGTAGCGCCTTAGGGCAATTCTGCGAGCAAGCAGCGGAGCAATTTAACCAACAACAGCCCAAATTAGCTAATGGCAAGGGGTTCTTTCTCAGCTGCGACACTAAAGCTAGTAGCGATGTGGTAACTAGTCTGACATCCCTGGCGCAACAACTAAAATCCCGTAGCCTTAAGCGTAATGGGCCAGAATTTCCTACCTTAATTTCGGTGGATGGCGAAATCTATCATCGTCAGTTAATCGATCAGATCAATCAGATTTTTCCAAGGAAAGATTACATCGGAGAAATTACCGATGCACCGTTGTTAGCCCATAGCCCCATGGTATTTATGACATCGGCAGAATTAGCCGATGGATTACGGCAGCAACCGGATTTGTACAAAGCCTTGGTGAATACCAAAACCCACCAGGAACTTGATCCCAATAGCCCTCAATTGCCCATTCACCTTGTCCACACTGCTCCTACTGGCTCCAATTCCGGTTTACAAACCTTAGTGGCTCAATTTGCCAGTGTATCTGGCAAAGGACCAGAACAATTGACAGTAGCAGATGTGCAGCGTTATCAGACACAGATCCAGGCCATACAAAGTAAAGTGATTCGCTATGGTGTCTCTACCAGTTCCTTGGCAAAGGACATGGTAAAGAATGGTTCATTTTGGGCATCGATTGGTTCAGTGTACGAGTCTTCGGTGATTGCTGCAAATTCCGATCAGCAAGCTGGGCAAAGCCGCTATGAGGCAGTGTATCCCCAGGCAACCTTTACCTCCAATATGCGAGCAATTTTACCCAAAGCTCCTTGGGTGAGTAGGCAGGAAAAGGCTGCTGCGCAACAGGTGATTGACTATTTGCGATCGCCTCAAGTCCAAAAAATTGCCACAGAACTTGGTTTAAGGCCAGGTGTACCAGAAGTGCCCTTAGGTGCCAAGTTTTCTGCTCAATTCGGTGTTGACTCCAAGGCCAAATACGATTCCCTGGGTTCCCCTCAACCAGAGGTAGTGGCAGCAATGCTCAAGTCCTGGCAGGAATTTGCCAAAAAACCCTCACAAGTAGTGGTGCTGGTAAACTCTTCTGGTTCTATGTCGGGGAATACATTAGCAGCGGTTCAAAAGACCTTGCGCGCATACATCGACAGTTTAGGACCAACAGAGCAAATTGCCCTGATTGATTTTGATTCCGAGATTCGTCCACCAGTATTGGTAGATAGTACCCCTCAAGGACGCGATCGCGCTATGGCGTTTATTCTTAATCTCAACCCTGACGGGGGTAATCGGTTATATGATGCTGCCCTGGAAGCCCGTAACTGGTTACAAAATAATTACCGAGAGGGTGCCATTAATGCTCTGGTGATTTTGACCGATGGCGACGATTCTGATTCTAAGCTTCGTCTTGATCAACTGTTTCAAGAACTGGAAAAAAGTGGCTTTTCCAGCGATAAGCGAATTACCTTTTTCACTATTGGTTACGGTAACGAAGGAGACTTTAATCCTAAAGTACTAGAACAAATTGCTGAATTTAATTGGGGATACTACCGTCAAGGGGATCCATCAACGATTTCTCAATTAATGGCAGCTTTAAAACTGGAGTTTTAAAAATTAGGACGGATTAATTGATAATTCGTCGCTCTCAATTATAGAGCTATCGTTGATCAGATAATGATGAAACTTAGCTTACCCTTTTATTAGAAATCCGAACACTGAAAACTCCGCCACAAAGCGAACGGAGATGAAAGTGACTAGCGCGCTTTTAGCCTATAAAATAGAATAAAGTTGACACTTTTCTAGCGTCATAGTATACTAAAACTATAGGGTACAGGTTGAAAAACCGTTCGCGTAGCGTGGCCTTTGGCCTTGGCGCAACCGGAAGAGAGATCCGCCACTGCTTGACCTTAAAAGAATAATGCCCAGAGGGTAGGGAAAATCCTCTTTAAAAACCCAATCATCAACTACCAATTGGTGTGTGAACCCAGACAAAATCACAACTTGAGAAGAAAAACGGTACGGTGGGGCACACCGGAACCAGGTGAAAAGGAAGAGAAACGGACTTTTTAAGGCACTTCCTACCAAGTAACCAAACGCCTAGGGAGAATCGCCCTCTGGGTCTACTATGAGCTAAACTAGATTCTTAGTCTTGACGGGTATTTGGTTTAGATATTGCCTACTTTTTGACGGCGTCAAAGATTTGGACATAGTGGTTTAAGGCGGCTCGTTGATCTAGGAATCCCCGCGTCTTTAGACCGGGGAGTGTCAATGCCCATGGTTCCCATGACCCAGATGTTGCCACCGTTTACCAAAGTATTGCTCTCCATCGGTAGCAATAAGCACCGGATAAATCACGGTAAACCGGATCAACACTCAGCACTCAGCACTCATACCAAGTTGCGGTCAAACGTCCAACTTTCTCTTCCCCCAATCTCCCCATCTCCCTATACCAAGCCATTTACCATCTTTGAATGCAACTCGCTATCAGCACTCAGCACTCAGGGCACCTGAGATAATTCAAACCGATCAGAACACCAAATTGTACGATAATAGCAGATAATTGATTCTTGACGGCCAATAAATAATAAATAAATGATAAAGACTGCATGGGTGTTTCCCGGACAAGGTTCTCAAGTACCAGGTATGGGAGTGGACTTATTAGACCTGCCCTCTGCAAAGGTTAAGTTTAAGCAAGCTGAGGAAATTTTAGGCTGGTCTGTTCTGGATATTTGTCAAGGGGAGTCCGATCAGTTATCTCAAACCCTCTACACTCAACCTGCCTTATACGTCGTTGAGAGTATCCTGGCTGATCTGCTCATGGAACAAGGGGAACGACCCAATCTAGTAGCCGGTCACAGTTTGGGAGAATATGTTGCCCTCTACACTGCCAGGGTATTTAACTTTGAGGCAGGGCTACGCTTAGTCCAACATCGGGCTAAATTGATGGATAGTGCAACTGAAGGCATGATGGTTGCTCTGATTGGCTTCAAACGCCCAGAACTTGAAGAAAAAATCCAGCAGATACAGGATGTTGTTATTGCAAATGATAACAGTCCTACTCAAGTGGTAATTTCAGGTAAACCAACAGCAGTTCAGGATTTGCTGAGTCAGATTAAAGTCAAACGGGCTGTTCCTCTAAAAGTGTCCGGTGCCTTTCATTCTCCCTTAATGGCTGAAGCAGCAGCTCAGTTCCAGGAACTTTTGCTGTCTGTCCCCTTTGCTGATGCCCAGGTACCAATATTATCGAATGTGGACCCTGTACCCACGGTAGAGGCAGCTACCTTAAAACATCAACTCCAGTGTCAAATTACTGGTTCAGTACGATGGCGAGAAATTTCTCTGAGGCTACCAGTGGAAGGCATTGAGAAAGTGGTGGAAGTCGGACCAGGTAAGGTGCTAACTGGCTTAATTAAACGGATGTGTCCGAAGTTAATTTTAGAAAACGTTAATAGCATTGCTGATCTGCAGCAATGCTTAGCAGTAGGCTAACTCGAAGCCCTAAGCTCGACCATTATCATGTCTTGGATAGCGGTGCGATCCTCTTTGAAGCGCCGCTTTGATTAAATTTCCCCAATACTTATCAGGGTGTAGAGATCACAAGTGTGGCAAATGTAGGGAGATGGGGAGATGGGGAGATGGGAGCGATTTTTATTAAGCGTGATTTGCGCGGTCTTGGGGGAAACCCCCATGAGCGACTGCATCAAGACAGGGTAATTATCCATTATATAAGGAGCGCTCCGGAAGCTGAGGCCTTTGGCCACGCTTTGCGTTCGCGTAGCGTCGGCTTTGCCGAAACGCTTCCGCGCTTATGCGAACGCATATCGCTCCAGGGCAAACCCATCTAAATTCTAGAAGCCTTACTCAGCAGAAAAAATTTCAAAATTCATAAGCAAAAATACTTATTCCATAAATCTCATATCCAGTAAGCATTTCAAAAATAGGTGCGCTCTTAGCATTAAGAATTAAATTCGCCACGGGTCGCACCGAAAGGATGCGAATACCGCTGCATATCGCTTAAATCCAGAACCATTAGGTAAGTTTTAGCTATCCGGCAAAATTCATCCCACACCTATGCTGCGCATTAGGTGTGGGATGAATTTTGCACAGAATCTTCTGGATTCGGCAAAGCCGACGCTACGCGAACAGGGAAGCGAGCTATCAAGCTTCTTATTAATTCTGATTGAGTCATTCCGGAGCCCGTACCTTGAAGAGGGTAGCCTTAATTAATAATTTTTAACCCTTTTGCGCAAGAACCTCAAACTATAAAGGCTACCCTCTTCTACGGAAACTTCTAACCGCGTCGTTCTGCTTCTTGTGTTAACTGTCTTTTCTCGAAATTGGTAATCCTAATGGTTAATTTTTTTTTCATTGTGGCTTACCATATGATCGTACGTATGTGATAATTATAATAGGTCGAGAAACAAGGGACAACACTATGAAAATCGCGTACCAATATCGGTTAAAGCCAACAATAGAGCAAAAAGCCAAGATAGATAATTGGCTTTCAATGTTGTGTGCCCAATACAATTATCTTTTGGCTGATCGATTTTCGTGGTACGAACAAAATCGGTGCTCAATTAATGCGTGTCCTCTTGTTTGTCATCTTCCTGAATTAAGAAAAAATCCTGACTATTACAGTCAGAAGAAGACTCTTCCAAATCTTAAAAAGACTCATCCCCACTACAAGAGGATACATTCCCAGGTACTTCAGGATGTAGTAAAGAGGGTTAAATTAGCTTTTGATCGATTTATTAAGGGAGATAGTAGCGGCAAAAGAAGCGGAAGACCCAGATTCAAAAAGCGGCACCGCTACCGTACGTTTACTTACCCTCAAATGAAAGAAGGTTGTTTGGAAGGTAATCTCATTGACCTACCTAAGATAGGGAAGGTCAAGATTGTACTACATCGTCCTATCCCTGACGGATTCAAGATCAAGACGGCTACTATCACTAAAAAATGTGATGGGTACTATTTGGTCTTGTCCCTGGAAGACAAGACAGTTCCCGAAGTCAAGCCTGATATTGATCCTGACTCAATTATTGGGATTGATGTTGGCCTTAAGGAGTTTTTAACCACTTCAGAAGGGGAAACCATTGAGATTCCGCAGTATTACCGAAAGGCTCAAAAAAGGTTAAAAGTCATCCAAAAACGGGTATCTCGGCGGAAGAAAGGAGGGGCTAACAGACTCAAGGCTATTAAGCAACTTGGCAAACAACATAAAAAAGTGGCGGATAAACGGAAAGACTTCCACTTCAAAACCGCCAATTACTTATTATCAAAATATGATGTAGTTGCTCACGAAAAGTTAAACGTCAAGGGGCTTGCTAAATCCCGATTGGCATTATCTGTGTTGGATGCTGGGTGGTCAAGCTTTCTGACAATCCTGACAAGCAAAGCCGAAAATGCTGGCTTGTTGGCGGTTCCAGTAAGCGCTCAAAATACTTCACAGAATTGCTCCAGTTGCGGCAAAAAAGTTCCTAAAAAGCTGCACATCCGATGGCACGATTGCCTTCATTGCGGGTGCAGTTTGGATCGCGACCATAACGCTGCAATCAACATTAAAAACAGAGCGGCAGGGCAGTCCGTTCTTAAAGCCCAGCGCCTCCTAAGGGATGCCCGGATTGGCTGGGAAGCCTACACTGAACCTGAAAGGTCAGTGTAGGAGCTGTCACT
>WTKN01000197.1:8024-19965 GCA_011524395.1 Moorena sp. SS36440bin_2 | reverse complement strand
CGGGAATCGGGAATCGGGAATCGGGAATCGGGAATCGGGAATCGGGAATCGGGGAAATGTTGCGTAGGGTGTGTTAGGGGCGGGCTTAGTTTGATGTTCAACTTCTTCGCGCCTGAAGCCGCCCCGTAACGCACCAACCAAAGCTTTACTTGCGACAATGCAATAGTTTTTTAAAACACCCACATAACCCACATCACCCATTGCATCTTTTCAGAAATCCTGTTACAATAACAATATCGTTAAAGCAATGGTTTTACGGCCATGATGATTTCTACCGCACAAGCTGCTGAATTACTAGGTATCTCTGCCACTCGCGTTCGTTTCCTGTTGAGCAAGGGCAGAGTTAAAGGAGCTTATAAAGTCGGTAGAACTTGGGTAATTCCCTTATTTGATGGCATGCCAGTCGTTACCCCTGGCACTCGCGGACCGAAGCGGAATTGGTCAAAGCGTACAAATTACACGAAGGCGGTCATCCACGTTAATCAGAAAGTGATTCGCCAAAATCTCAAGACCGGCGAACGCAATCCCGTGATTACGGTAAAACGAGGCTCTAAAAATACTTACGGTCATACTGTCGAAGTCAATGGCCCTTGTCGGGTCATGTATCGCCCAGATAATCCCCTACATTGTGGAGCACGGGTATGGATTGAGACGATTTCTGATTTTAAGGTGATCGCGTGAGCGGTCAGCGGTCAGCGGTCAGCCGTCAGCTTATTTTATTCAAAAGCTGTTCGGTGTAGCTTAGCCTACGGCCAATAGCTGATAACTGTTCGCGTAGCGTGCGCGTAGCGCTTAAGCTGATAGCTAATAAGTTAGAGCAGATTGGTAATAGCTAATAACTAATAAATAATAACTGAATGCTGACCACTGATGGCTGATGGCTGATGGCTGATGGCTGATAGCTGATAGACTTTATATTAATGGATAGAGTTGTGGTCAGTCAGTAGTTTTTCAACTCTAGCTTCTTCAACTTTAAAGGTTAGTTTTTTCGATTCATGGATATCTCTTGTGGTTTTGGCTATGTTGATGCTAGAGCCAACAGAGAACACTAAACCCATACCTAAGTAGCCTTTAATCCAGTTATCGGCTGGCAAATTGGCAATGCCAATACCCATGGCAAAAATAGAAATAACAAAAGACGCCCAAGATTGAATTACCCAACCTGTACTATGGCTTTGGTTACTAAATCTTTCTTGCATTTTACTCAACCTTTAAGTGCGATAATATTAATTAATTTAATTTTGATGATACAAAGCATATTTTCAGGTAAGTTGAGAGGAATGACGGTTTTTTGATCGGCATACAATAGCATTGATAGCGCTACGGGTAAGGGAAGAGGCAAGAGCGTATAAGCGATGATTGCCTGGAGCCCTGATCAACTACCCCGCCCTACTTCTGTGGAGCACGGGTATGGATTGAGCGATTTCTGATTTTAAAGTGAGCTCAGTGGGGGTTTGGGAAGTGTGGTTGGTTTGGGACGAGAAGAGGACAAAACAGGAGAGTTTAGCTTACAGAGGTAAGTTTTTAGTATTTAGCGATTTCCTTTTCATTGGAGAGAGTAAAGTTCTCTAAAGAAACCTTTGCTGAATAGGCAATCCCATCCCGCTGATACAAAATTAATAGGCTATTTGCTTTTAGAACCTTGTAACCTAAAAATCTATCTACTCCACTTAGGACTTCCTGATAGTCATTACCATTGAAATGGGTAAATGCTATTGTGAGCAGATCATTGTTTGTTAATCTTCCATCACCATTGGTATCTTGTTTAATAAGTTGGTATAAAACGGCTATAACTGATTTCGATTCAAGCCTATTATTCTCTTTATCATTAGTTTCTGAAATGAAGCTATCGCTAGCAATTAAATAGTCATTATTAGCAAAGAGCCATTTGCTATTACCTGTTTCACTATCCAAAAACAAATAGTTTCTAGTTGAGCGTGTAGACTTGCTATAATAGGATTGGGTATAAGATTGGTCTGAGTAAAGCGGCACCATTAGATAGGTTGTGCCATCAACTTCCCTGAGATTACCCAGCTCCCACTCTTGAGAGCTTGAGCTATCGTCATCAACATTAACAATGTTAATCCCCTGCCGCTCTCTGGTAGTGCTTCTGACTATCTCGATAGCAGCAAAAGCCGAAACAGCTATTGCTAGCAACCCACTACCCATAATAACAATAGCATTAAAGCGCCACACAAAACGAAAAAATTTATTGTCTTCCATGTTTGTTCATCGTTGATTATTTCTCTGAGGAATAAGACTCAAGATCAGGTAAAATTAGGTAATATTATTAAACTATTGAATTTTCGGGGGATACTATGATCTCTGCAGCGATCGCTTACTTTGGACTTCTAGCTGGTGCTACTGTTGTGGCTCTGACTCTATTTTTTGGACTTAGAGCAGTTAAGTTGATCTAACTACTTTTGTTTCCATAATCATTAAAGCAGTATGGCGGGTTAAAACATTTAATTGTTTTGACTATCGCCGCCTACTGTAGCGCTATATATATAGCAAGTCTTATAACCATGAGGTACGTTGGTTCTGGGTTTTAGGGAGCAGGGAGCAGGGAGCAGGGAAGAGGTAAAAAATAATGTGTACCTCATAGCTATGATAAACGCTATAAAAATATCTATTTCACCAGCTACAATTACCCAACACTAGTCAAGCAAATCAACTTTCTAAGCCAAACACGCTTCAATTGTTGCTACCACGGACTGAGCTAGAGCAGTGAGTTCATACCCGCCCTCTAAACCAAAAACAATCCGACGAGTTAGTTGCAGACAATAGTTAGTAAATAGGCCATAATCTTCTGGCTGCAACGCAATATTTGCCAAGGGGTCGGCGGCATTAGCGTCATAACCAGCACTGACAATCAATAAATCTGGCTCAAATTTGGTTAAACATGGCATCACTTTCTCTTCAAACATAGGCTGGTAATCTGCTAACGTGCTGCCTGGTGCCATGGGAAGATTGAGGACATTATTGTGAAACCCCTGTTCACTGGCTTGGCCTGTACCAGGATAGCAAGGGGATTGATGAAGGGAGATGTAGGCAATGCGAGCATCTCGTTCCACAACATCTTGAGTGCCATTGCCGTGATGAACATCCCAGTCTAGGATGGCAACTCGTTCTACTCCCGATTGCTCTAAGGCATAGTAAGCTGCGATCGCAGCATTGGAAAATAAGCAAAACCCCATCCCTCTCTGACGTTCAGCATGATGACCAGGGGGACGGGCTAGAACAAAGGCTGAATTATTGGTAGTGAGGACTTGATCTACCGCATCTAGCCAAGCACTAACGGCGAGTAGGGCAACATCGTAACTGCGGGGGGATATCCCTGTGTCCGCATCTAATCTGCCACCATTACTCAATGCGATTTCTTCAACTGTCTCAATGTAGCGCTGGCTATGAATTTGTTGTACTAGGGGCATCACTCGACGAGTTTCCACCGCTGTCGGTAACTGCCACTTAATTTGGTCAGCCCAAGGTGCAGCTTTGATGGCATCCACAATGGCAGTTAAACGTTCTGGTCGTTCTGGGTGAAACCGACCGTTATCGTGTTCAAGAAACTCATCGGAGTAAATGACAGGAAACATAACTATAGCAGGATTCAGCCAAAATGATGGAAAAACGCTTTAGTTCAAGGTACTTGTGTATAAATTAATCTTGCTGATTACTTCATTAGGTGATCCCTAAACATACCAAACACGACACCAAAGGCGATTATAGCTAGAGCGAGGGAGACAGGGATTAAATCTGGTCTCAAAACGATGGCAAAAATACCTAAGCCGATCAAAACATAGGATAGTTTCATCAAAAACTCCTTAGTTGTTGGGAACCTCTGACATTTTGTCAGGGTAGGAAAACAACCTGGTGGTATGAACCGCCAGTCAACATGAACAAGAACAGGTGAATTCTCTAAGCTACCCTAGGAAATTTTCTGTCTTTTTCCCATAATTTTTGCACAAGAACCGCGAATATGCTCATCGTCTAACCCTTGACCGTGGTTCTGTTAGCGGCTATAGTCTAGATTTTGTGTTAAAATTTAAAAATAACCAGCCAAATTTGCAAAAAAAACGTGTTAAAAGCCTCTTTTGAGAGATTTTAACCGATTTATTCAGCAAAATCCTCGATAATAAGGGAGTTTGTCCAACTATGAGTACATCCCAAGAACGCATTGTCCCGACAAATTTGCGGAACGAAATGTCCCGGTCTTATTTAGAATACGCTATGAGCGTTATTGTAGGTCGGGCATTACCAGATGCTAGGGATGGGCTCAAGCCAGTACACCGAAGAATTCTCTATGCCATGCATGAGCTGGGTTTAAGCCCAGACCGCCCATTCCGCAAATGCGCTCGTGTGGTAGGGGAAGTGTTGGGTAAGTATCATCCCCATGGGGATACTGCTGTTTATGACGCTTTGGTGCGCATGGCTCAGGATTTTTCCATGCGATCGCCTCTAATTAATGGTCATGGAAATTTTGGCTCCGTAGACAACGACCCCCCAGCGGCAATGCGTTACACAGAGTGCCGCTTGCAAGCGATCGCTACCAATTCCCTACTCCGGGACATTGAGTCAGAAACTGTAGACTTCGTTGATAACTTTGATGGTTCCCAGCAAGAACCGACTGTCTTACCGGCACGGATTCCCCAATTACTTCTCAACGGCTCATCGGGGATTGCTGTGGGTATGGCAACCAATATCCCCCCTCATAACCTGGGAGAGTTGGTGGATGGCTTAGTTGCTGTGATCCATAATCCCGAAATCACTGATAAGGAGTTAAGGCGGTATATACCTGGTCCAGATTTCCCCACTGGCGCACAGATTTTAGGCACATCGGGTATTAAAGATGCTTACACGAGTGGTAGGGGTTCTATCACCATGCGAGGTGTGGCAGACATTGAAACGATTGGGCAACGAGGTCGTCCAGACAAGGAAGCCATTATTATTACTGAGCTACCTTACCAAACTAATAAGGCCAGCTTAATCGAAAAGATTGCTGAATTGGTTAATGATAAGCGCATTGATGGCATTTCCGATATTCGGGATGAAAGCGATCGCAATGGCATGCGCATCGTAATCGAACTAAAGCGCGATGCTTATCCCAAAGTTGTCCTGAATAATCTCTACAAGCAAACCCCCCTCCAAAGCAATTTTGGAGCAAATATGCTAGCCCTGGTGGGCAATGAACCCCAATTGCTTACCATAAAGCAGTTCTTAAATGTTTTCCTGGATTTCCGCATTGAAACCATTACCAGACGGACTCAATATCAATTGCGCAAAGCTGAGGAACGGGATCATTTACTGCAAGGGTTACTAATTGCCCTAGATAGCTTAGATGCTGTGATTGCGGTGATTCGGGGGGCGGCGGATACGACTACAGCACGAGGACAATTAGTTACAGAATTTAGTCTATCTGAAGCCCAAGCTGATGCTATTTTGCAAATGCAGCTGCGCCGTCTGACTGCTTTGGAAGCCCAAAAGATTCAAGCTGAGCATGAGGAATTACAAGTTAGGATTGCGGATTTACGGGATATCCTAGCTCGCCGAAGTCGCATCCTGGAAATTATTGAAACTGAAGCGCAGCAACTGAAACAGAGCTTTGCCACACCACGCCGCACACAAATTCAACAGGTTGAAGGGGAACTGGATGATACTGACCTGATTGCTAATGAAAAAGCTGTGATTCTGCTGACTGAGCAAGGGTATATCAAACGCATGCCTGTGGATGAGTTTAGAGCTCAAGCTCGGGCAACTCGTGGTAAAGCTGCTGCCAGGATCAAAGATGATGATGAGGTAGAGCATTTCTTCACTTGCTGCGACCACGATAGCATTTTATTTTTTAGCGATCGCGGTGTAGTCTACTCTCTGCGTGCCTACCAAATCCCCGCTGCATCTCGCACCGCCAGGGGGGTACCGATTGTGCAGATGTTACCCATTCCCCACGAAGAAAAAATTACATCTATTGTACCGGTATCTGAATTTACAGATGATGAATATCTAGTCATGTTAACCCACAAGGGTTACATCAAGAAAACTGCTCTAGATGCTTTCAGCAAAATTCGGGCAAATGGCTTAATTGCTATTTCCCTCGGGGAAGGAGACCAGTTGCGGTGGGTACTTCGTGCTAGGCAAGAAGACAGCATCATAATTGGGTCTCGTCATGGCATGGCAATTCACTTCAAGTGTGACAATGATCAACTCCGCCCCCTCGGTCGTGCGACCAGAGGAGTTAAGGCTATGAAACTCAAGGGTGATGATGAATTAATCGGTATGGATATTTTGTCCGGTCAAATCATCGCTAGTCTAGCTGCTACTGAGGATTCAGAGGAAGAGACAGAAGACCTTAGTGATTCTGAGATGGTGGAAACAGCGGCTCAGGGTCCTTGGGTATTAATTGTTACCATGGGAGGCTATGGCAAGCGGGTACCGGTATCCCAATTCCGGCTACAAAACCGTGCGGGTATGGGAGTTCGCTCAACCAAATTCCGTTTACCCAAAGACCAACTGGCAGCCCTACAGGTAGTTAATGAAGGGGATGAATTGATGATAGTCACTAGTCGAGGGATTATCATTCGTCAAGCTGTTGATGCTATTTCTCCTCAATCCCGGATGGCAACTGGGGTCAGAGTGCAAAAGTTAGATGATGAAGATGCGATCGCAGCAGTTGCTTTAGTACCTATCTCAGATCAAGAGCAGGAAATCGAAGAGCCACAAACCGAAGAGCCACAAACCGAAGAGCAGGAAATCGCAAAGCAGGAACAGTCAGTAGATTCAGCAAAATAGGCCACTAGAAGTTAAACAATAGGTTTTTGTTGACGGTTGACGGTTAACCGTCAACAAAACCCACCTTAACTAAACGAATAAACCGGTTTTCTAGGAGGCAACTCAAATGATTCAAACTGCCAAAAAGTTTTACACATTTGAAGAGTATCTTTCCTACGATGATGACACTGACTACAAGTATGAGCTTGTTAATGGAGAGCTTATTGCTATGCCACCTGCTAGTGGACTACATGCCCTGATTATGCTTTTTTTATTCAAGCAATTTGATAGAGAAATTGAGAGGGTTAGTTTAGATTGGGTGGTTATGCCTGGTAATCTTGGGGTTCGCATAGCTGAGAATAAATCTAGAATTCCCGATTTAGTCATTATCTCAAAAAATCAGCGGCAAGCTATCCGTTCCATGTCATCAGCGGTGCTGGAATCAGCACCATTACTAGCAGTAGAAATTGTCAGTGCAGGTAATCCTCAAGATGATTACCGCTACAAGCGTTCTGAATACGCAGTGCGGGAAGTGCCTGAATATTGGATTGTTGATCCAATAAAGTCTAAGGTCTCGGTTTTGCGTTTAGTTGATGGGTTTTATGATTTGACTGAATTTACAGGAAATAAAAAGATTGAATCACAAACATTTCCAGAGTTAGCGTTGACAGTTGAACAAGTATTGACAGCTTAGACTAATTGTTAATGATAACTTTTAAAAAAAGCTCTTGCACCAAGTTTAAAGTTTATCTGTTTTTATATCAATTCTAGGTTGACATATCAACAAATGCTATAGATATAGCGGACTTAGTATTACTTCTCCACCCGATATCCCAACTCTAATAACCGTAAGCGAGATTGTCGCCATTTCGGTTTTACTTTCACAAACAATTCTAGGTAAACTTGACCAGCGACTAACTTTTGAAGTTGCTGACGAGCCGCAGTACCAATTTGTTTGAGCATAGTGCCCTTTTTGCCAATCAAAATACCTTTTTGGGAGTCTCTCTCTACATTTATCGTAGCAAAAATACGGGTAATTTTTGGTTGCTCCTCTACTAAATCAATAGTAATAGCAACCGAGTGGGGTACTTCCTCACGAGTTAGGAGTAAGATTTGTTCTCGAATCAATTCCCCCATGATAAACCGTTCTGGCTGGTCGGTTAAGGAGTCAGGGGGATAATAATATGGCCCTGGTTCTAAGCATTCAATTAATTTCTGCTGCAATAGGTCTAAGTTATTACCTGTTAGGGCAGAAAATTTGACGACTTCCCAGCCTTGAGCAGTAGCTAGTTTAGCGTAACTAGCATCGATTGATTTTCCCCTACTCTGGCGAGGTTGTATATCTGATTTATTAACACCAAAAATTACTGGTGTCTTAGTATTACTCAGTAGATCAACAATAAAGCGATCGCCTCCTCCCGCCTCTACTGTACTATCCAGTACCAACAGCACCACATCCACTAACTCAATGGCTATTTGGGCGTTTTTCACCAATACCTTACCCAGTTGATGATGAGGTTTGTGAATCCCTGGCGTATCCACAAAAATCAACTGAGCTTGTGGTGTGGTCAAGATACCTCGCAGCCGATTTCGGGTAGTTTGAGCCACTGGCGAAGTGATGGCAATTTTTTGCCCTACCAATTTATTCATCAGTGTGGATTTCCCCACATTCGGGCGTCCCACAATCGCCACAAAGCCAGACTTAAAGCCCTCTGGAGCAACCGGAATAGTTTCTATAACTGATGGATTGATTTTTTCCTCTAGGTTATCTTGGGAAGAGTCTATGGTCGAATCCTCTTCCGAGTTTTGTTCGTCTTGGATTTGAGAATTGTCAGTCATTGAACCAATCGTAGTTTTTATTGTTTTCTTATTAAATGTATGTTACCAACATAGATAGGGACTATGTTGAGTATGTTGTTACATGGGATAACACCCCGGTTAATTGACCAACAGTATCATAAATAGAAATGATTGCGGGCTTGAAATAAAAAATTCTAAGTTATTTGCCCACACTCAAGCAGTTTAGACTAAATACTACTGATGACCAATACCGCTACTTTCCCTGACCTGGAAAATCATTGGGCTAGAGATTGTATCAACCAACTGCGGGAGCGTAAGTTGGTCAGTGGTTACCCGGATGGTAAATTTCGTCCTAATTCTAGAATTACCCGTGCTGAGTTTGCCGTCTTAATGCTGAATGCGTTTCCCTCAGCGCCGATTCAACGAGGTGGTATTCGTTTTCTGGACGTACCTAGTAATCATTGGGCCAAAAATGTGATTCAAGATGCCTACAAGCGGAGATTTTTTTCGGGCTATCCTGGCAGACGATTTAAACCGAATGAGTCCATTTCACGAGTGCAAGCGATCGCGGTCTTAGCAGGAGCCAAGAATTTCCCTATCCCGTCAGATCCCGATGGAACTATCAGACGGTATTTTACTGATGCTAGCCAAATTCCCCAATATGCTGCCGATGCCATCGCATCCGCAGCAATTAATACTATTGTGGTTAACTATCCCAATATCAAACAGGTCAAGCCAAATCACAGTGCTACCCGTGGTGAAGTAGCGGCTTTGCTGTGTCGGGCGTTAAACATCTATGTTGTCCCACCTCAGTATATTGCTGGAGTGGACGTTTCTCCTGATGATGTTCGTAGTTTACCAGGGCAATTGGATCAGGTGCCTGTCTTTAATAGCAATAGTCCAGAACTAGTCAGAAGTGAGGGAATTTTGCTGTCTACGTTTCCACCGGAAGGGAAACAAGTTCCTTCAGCCCACCTTGACTATGCCTTTAATGGAAGGTTTGATATCTTTACCCACCATATTGCTAGAGCAGAGACTGAGGCCGAAACCCATCCCCTTTACCAAGGATTAATAGTTTATAATCCCAATGAAAAACCTGTTACAGTGGAGGTCTTGCAAGGGGCGAGTTATCTGTCTACCCCAGATGCACCGTTTATCTCGTTGCCGGATATAGTCGATAATCCCAACGGTACAGTCTATGCTGGTCCTGGCAGTCGTACGATGAATGATGTACTCAGGGGAATTCTCCAAGAACTATTTCCTGCCAAACTGGTGCTGAAGGCAAAACAAAGCCAGATGTTAATGAATCAGCCAATTCCAGTTAAACGAGCACCAGCTTCCAATGGTCGTTCTACCATGATGCGCTTACGCAGTGATGGAATGGTGTATGTGGCTAACTTAGCGATGAAAGCCCCTCGTGATGGCAATGGGATTTATCGAGAACCTACGGTAGCAGAATGGCAAAACTTACTGGATACGGGTAGCTTAGCTCAACCCCGTGGACCGATACCCACTCCTCTGGAACCACCTCAAGAACCGACGGTGTTTGGTCGGGTGGCTGGTGTTTCCCAAGGTTCTCAATGGCAAGTGCTGATTCAAGATAATCCAAATGTTAACTATTTGAGTATTCCTCAGCTCGGGCAGGGGTTTTCTTATGTGCTGGGGACTCTACATCTGATTACTCTGAGTACAGGGCAAATTCAAAGTGCTCCGATGTTAAGGCGCTATCCCGATACGGCTTACTTTGCTCACAGTAATTATGGGGTAGAATACAATCTAACTTTGCCATTGAAGAATACTACTAATCAACCCCAAACGGTGACGGTATCGCTGCAAACGCCATTGAAGGATGAGGGGGGTACTGATCGACTGCTGTTTTTGAACCCACTGGTTAAAAACGTGTTCTTTCGGGGTACACTCAGAATAAATTATGATGATGATGATCGAAAGGCTCAGACGCGCTATGTACATTTAGTGCAGCGACGAGGACAGCCAGGGCATCCATTGGTGACGTTGAATTTAGCCCCTGAAGAAGTTAGGCAGCTAGAGGTGGATTTTCTCTATCCCCCGGATTCGACACCACCCCAGGTGCTGACAGTTCGGACTTTGGAGGGTTAGAAGCGTTGGAAATCGGCTCACAAATACAAGGTCGCAATTGTGCGATCGCACGATCAAATATTGAGCTCGATTCTAGTAGTCTGACCAATTTAGCCTGAATCTGCTATTGTTTAACGTTAGCAGCATACTGAACTTTATCAAAAATAGCTGATGCCAGCAAAAGCGATCAGTATTAACTATTTAGGAGTTTAGTTATTGCTGACGAAGTTTTGCCTAAGATCATCAAACCAGCAGAAATGCTTACTCTAGATGATAGAGATGATCTAGTTACGGCAGTCAGTGCCTAGGGATATACCTAGAATTGCTGTCGGCACCAGAACAACTATATCACACTCAGGTTCCTTGATAACTGTTGCTAGATAACTATTGATACCTTGACCACTTATGCCTTCTCAAACTTTTATCGTGCGTGCTCACACTCGTACGATTCATACCCGTCCAGTTACCTTTTTTTGCCCCAAATGCAATCATATGACTACTCGTGAGTGCTACCCTGGTAAGCCTCCTAAATACTGTCTCGAATGTAGTCCGAGACGGAAACGTCAGCAAGATGAGCTGTATATACCCGAAAAGGGGATGTTCAAGCCAACACACAACTTGGTTAATCTTACCAATGGCCAGAAGACACCAGTATGTCTGGAGAAGTCTCCCCAAGCTGGATGGCTTTTTGTGAGGACAGCCCTAGATTGGTTTAGCGGGGAAAGCATCATCAAGTATCACACAACTAAAGGGGTTTACAGCCAGGAGGTGCCGTTGGCAGATTATATCGTCGAAGCTCTCCCAGCTGACGAGGTCACCACAGCATTTCCATCAGCTACCTCTCGAACTAAGACAGACAAGACGATTACAAAGAAGATTACTCCTGCTAAATCTTCATCAGAGCTAATTTTAGTAGAACCCTACAGTGTGAAGAAGATGTGCGATCGCTTCCGGTGTGGGGACAGGTTACTCAAGAGGATGCGCACTGACCCAAACTTCAGCCAGTGGAGTCGCTCTCGGGATCCCGAGGGCATCACTTGGGAGTATCGGAAAGGAAAATATGTTCCTTTAGTTGATCCGCTTAATCAGCTTAATCAAGAATCATCAGACACCTTTGAACCTGAAATAGAGGATACTACCCCCACTACTAATGGGTTATCCCAAGGTTTTTTAGTAAAACCCTACAGTGTCAAACAGATCTGCGATCGCTTCCGTTGTGGGGATAGGTTACTCAAGAGGATGCGCACTGACCCAAACTTCAGCCAGTGGAGTCGCTCTC
>WTKN01000197.1:0-7924 GCA_011524395.1 Moorena sp. SS36440bin_2 | reverse complement strand
GGGATCCCGAGGGCATCACTTGGGAGTATCGGAAAGGAAAATATTTTCCTTTACTTAATCAGCAATAATTTATTAATCTCAAAACGAGTCAGCAGATGCGTTCGCGTAGCGTAGGCCACAACCGAAGCTACGCGAACGCATCTGCTTTATTATTTTTGGGAGACGAGAAAGTTTGGTCTTTCCCAACTTGGGGTATCTTCGAGTCTGTTCTGCCTCTTCCCCTTCTGCGGGTTCTAGTCAGGGAAAGTAGTTACTGACTTTTCCTTTCCCTGCGCTAGCTGCTACGGGGGACCTAACCTTTAGCTGCCATAGATAAGATTAGGTCAATCATGCGGTTAGAGTAACCCCACTCATTGTCGTACCAAGAAACAACTTTAAAGAAATTAGAATTAAGTTCCATTCCCGCTCCAGCATCGAAAATGCTTGAATGAGGGTCGCCTTGAAAATCGGTAGACACCACTGGCTCCTCTGTATAGCCCAAAATTCCTTTCATCGCCTCAACTGACGCTGCCTTCATTGCTGCACAAATCTCTGGGTAGCTGGTTGCCTTTTGAGTCCTGAAGGTCAAATCTACCACTGATACATCCGGTGTTGGTACCCGTAATGCCATCCCTGTAAGTTTACCTTTCAGTTCCGGTAACACTAGCGTGACAGCTTTAGCTGCACCCGTAGAAGCGGGGATAATGTTCTGAGCAGCACTTCGCCCCCCCCGAAAGTCTTTCTTACTTGGACCATCTACCGTTGGCTGGGTAGCAGTCATGGCATGGACCGTAGTCATTAACCCTTCCGCTAGCCCAAAATTGTCATTAATCACTTTAGCAATGGGAGCAAGACAGTTAGTTGTGCAACTGGCATTGGAAACGATAGTATCTTTAGCCGGGTCATAGGTATCGTGATTGACACCCATCAACAGGGTCGGAACCAAATCAGGGTTTTTAGTAGGAGCAGAGATTACCACCCGCTTCGCTCCTGCTTCTAAATGCTTAGATGCCCCATCATAGGTGGTAAATAGACCAGTAGATTCTACTACATATTCCACACCGAGTTTCGTCCAAGGCAGTTCCTCTGGGTTTTTAATTGAGACACAGGGGATTTTCTTGCCATTGACCACAATTCCATCAGCTTCAGCTTCTACGGTACCCTTGAAACGACCATGGGTTGAGTCGTATTTGAGTAAATAGGCGATAGTCTGTGGTGGAACTAAGTCATTAATGCCCAGCACTTCGATTTCTGGGTAGTTGAGGGCAGCACGGAATACGAGTCGTCCGATACGACCAAATCCATTGATACCCACTTTGACAGTTGCCATGGACAAATCTCCTTTAAGAGGTTTACAAATTGACGTTAGTCGATAATTAATAATCCTCATCCAGCGATGCAGAGGTGCGACCCGTGATGGCGAACGCGCCCCGCGTGACCTACGGTCAAGGCATTGCTCGCCATCACGGAAAACGCACCATTACGGTCTTGGAGAAACTCCCATTCGCTTTCTGCATCAAAATAATGTCATCCAATCGGGAAGATTAATTCTTCCTTTCATGTTGACAGCTGGGAGCATCAAAACTATCATAAACGGATTGCAAAGCAACCAGATGTGAATCAATGATTTTTGCTTAGGCATCCAAGCTATTGTTTATAGCTCATTTTACTCATTATTTGTTAATCCTTTAACTTAATTTAATACTGTGGTAATTGCTGTTAATTTTTCCCACTGCTCTGTTTTAAACTTTACAGAAATAAAAGAGAAGGTAAGCATTTATAGCGCTACGCGCAAGTCATAAGTCAGAAGTCAGAAGTCATAAGTCAGAACTAAGCTATAACTAAGTTTCGGAGTTTAAGAATGTCAAACACCTTAATGGGTAGTGCTATACATAACCGCTGATAGCTTACTGTTAAATGCTTACCAGATAATTAACCTTTTCTTTAAATCTAGTCTTTAAATTTTTATCTACAATTTAATTAAGCTGGTTTTGGCATTACATCTATGAAAGTCGCTGTCTTTAGTACCAAAGTCTACGACCGACAGTTTCTGGAAGCTGTTAATTCCCAATACGGTCATGAATTAACTTTTTTTGAACCGCACCTCGATACTCAAACGACTATTTTGGCATCAGGATGTCCAGCAGTATGCGTTTTTGTCAATGATACTCTCAACGGACAAGTGTTGGAAAAGCTGGCGCAACAGGGAACTCGTCTGATTGCTCTACGCTGCGCTGGTTTTAATAATGTGGATGTCACAAAAGCGACAGAATTGGACATGACAGTAGTGCGTGTTCCGGCTTACTCCCCTTATGCGATCGCTGAACATACCATTGGCTTAATGCTAGCCCTGAATCGCAAGATACATCGTGCTTATTCTCGAGTACGAGAAGGAAATTTTTCCCTAGATGGACTCTTGGGATTCGATATGCATGGTCGTACTGTAGGCATTGTGGGAACTGGTAAAATTGGTGTTATCGTAGCCCAAATTCTCACTGGTATGGGGTGTCAATTAGTGGCATATGATCCCTATCCAAACCCGGAGTGTCAAGCTTTAGGGGTCAAGTATGTAGAGCTAGCTGAACTATTTGCTATCTCTGATATTGTCACCCTACACTGTCCTTTAACTCCTGAAAACTATCATCTGATTAATTCCGAAGCTGTAGAGCAGATGAAACCAGGTGTGATGCTCATTAATACTAGCCGAGGGGGATTGATTGATACCAAAGCCATTATCGGTGCGCTGAAGTCCAAGAAAATTGGCTATCTCGCTTTGGATGTCTATGAGCAAGAATCTGCCTTGTTTTTTGAGGATTTGTCCAATGAAGTTATTCAAGATGATATTTTTGAACGTTTACTCACGTTCCCTAATGTAATTATTACTGCTCATCAAGCTTTCTTCACTGAAAATGCCCTCGATAACATTGCTGAAACTACCCTATCTAATATTACTAAATTTGAAAAATGTCTTCCTTGTCCGAATAAAATTATTCTTAATAGGGAATAATATCAAGTCAGGTTTAATACCAAACCTTAACAACCTCAGGGGGTGACAAGCTAATTTTAAATCTTACAGGGGTTAGGTTTTAGGGGTTAGGTTTTAGGTAAAATTGCCCTTGCGGGATGGATTGATTAAAACTATCATTGACGAAGTATTGTGAAAATTGCTTCAATTGCTGGGAAATACAAATGACTCCGATGCGCTCATTTTACCCAAAACCTATCTAGGTTTGAGCTTTGTTGTTACCCCGTGAGCTTAACAACTAGTGACCTCGGCAAAATTGAATCAAGATTTTAGTAATTGGTCATCCTAATCTAATTACCAATTATCAATTACCAATTACTAAATTGGCCTAAAACGCACTAGGAGGAGGGGCAACAAAGGAACGAGGAGGTAAGACTTGTAAATCAATATGCTGCTCTGGACTGAAATCAAGACCTGCTTGTAGTTGAGCAAATTGTTGCTCTTCAAAGGACAGAGCACCTGTCGTTTTATTGTAGGAGATTTGATCAATATCAAGTTCCCCAAAACTAACAATTTCAATCCTATCTCCCTGTTGGACATTGAAATCGGTAATCTTGTCAATTCCACTTTCAGGTCGTGGCACTTCCGAGTCATCATTCCTCGGCAATAATAAACTATCAGTTATGTTGATTCCCGTTGAAGGTTGTAGCGGTTGTGATGAAGGAATTGAAGGCGGAAAAATGGGTAATGGACGATTTGTAAATGTGAACTTAAAGATATCAGCTCCCTGACCACCAGTCAGGGTATCGCTTCCGTTCCCACCTACTAGAGAATCATCACCATTCCCACCAATTAGAGAATCATTCCCACCACCAAATACATTTTGATCATCACCATCACCAATGAGGGTATCATTGCCAGTTCCACCAATGAGAGTATCACTGCTACCACCACCTTCGAGGATGTCATTGCCGTCTCCACCATCAAGGATGTCACTACCTGGATTATAGTTTATGGGAATTCCAGTCAAACGCCTACGAAAATCACCTAAAAGGGAATCATCACCAGCTCCGCCTTTTAGGGTATCATTACCATCTGCTCCGTTGAGAGTGTCATTTCCTGTTCCACCGTCGAGGAAATCATGATCAGATTTATTAACCTCAAACAAACTCAATCCAAAGCTAGGACCTGGTCCACCAGTAAGGACATCATTCCCTGAGCCACCAATCAGAGTATCATTGCCCTCTCCACCGTTGAGAACATCTGAATCCTCCTCCCCTTCAAGACGGTCATTACCTCCTCGACCATTGAGACGATCATCCCCAGCTCTACCTTTGAGGGTATCATCATGTGAGCCACCGCTCAGAGTATCGTTGCCACTATCACCTATCAGAATTACACCAGTTGCACTAGTATTTGTAGTATTTGTTTCCAAGTCCACTAAGTTCAAGTTCAACATTTCTTCGAGCACCTATTCCTATCCAACTCCGAACTCCTTGATTGTGTGCTCTTAGGTATGGTAAGGCTAGCCAATTTGGCAGTATTTGGCCAATTTGACCGATTTCTTGGTGCGCGTTTACCCTGTCGGGAAACTCGACCGGGGTCGCACCGAAAAATACCGTTAAAAATGCTCAATAATTATTGACGTTTGCCGAAAATTTTGCTTCCTATGCGAATCATAGTTGCCCCTGCTTTAATAGCCTGCAAATAATCTCCCGACATTCCCATTGACACTTCTTTTAAATTTAGCTCAGTTGTTTGATTCAGCTGTTCCTTGAATTTAGCAACGTCTACAAATGTATCAAAAATTTCAGCTTCCGATAACCCCAAGGGAAGAATTGTCATTAACCCTTGAATATCTAAGGAATCGCAAGCTTCCAATTCTGGTAATGTTTCTAATAACTGCTCAACAGACCAACCATATTTATTAGGATCGGGCAATATCTTGATTTGTAAACAAACCTTAAGTCGTTTATCTAACTCATTAGCTCGCCGATTTAAACTCTGGGCTAATTTTAAATCATCAACGGAATGGATCCAGTCCATTGTTTGAACAGCAAGTTTTGCTTTATTCTTTTGTAAGTGACCGATAAAATGCCAGGAAATACCTTCTAAATCTTGTAATTGTTCCTGCTTAGCGCAAGCCTCTTGCAAGCGATTTTCTCCAAAATCCCGAATTCCAGCACCATAAGCTTCCCGCATTTTCTCTACAGATACGGTTTTGCTAACTGCAATTAAACGGATATTAGGCTTTAACTGTTGACGAATCTGCTGGATATTATCACTAATAGGTGTAGTCATAGTTGAAGGTATTGTTTCCATTGTCTTCCCTATTGTCTTTTCCCTCCATGGCTTCACCCACCAATCACTTTGGACAAATCTTGAAGGATTACCTCAGCTGACTTGTATCTGTCAGCGAAATGATAGCTCACCATCTTTTCTATAATTTGGGCAAATTCTTCAGGTACATCTGCCAAATTACGCCAGATCACTTCACCAGTTTCTGGGGAATTGGGCAATTGATAGGGACGAATGCCAGTTAATCCTTGAATCCCAATCATACCAATAGCATAAATATCACTATTGAAACTGGGGTGTCCCGCTAATTGCTCTGGTGGGGCATAACCGCGAGAGCCAATGGCAACCGTAGCATTGTCTTCCTGACTCTGGTCTGGGCTTTTAATCTGTTTAACTGCTCCGAAGTCAATTAGTACCAGTTTACCATCAGTTTGACGACGGATAATATTGCCAGGTTTGATATCCCGGTGGATCACACCGTATTTATGGATAAAGACTAGAATTTCTAGGATATCTTTGATGATATCCGTTACTTCCTTCACTCCAAGCCGTTTATCTACTGGCAATTCCTCACTAAGGGACTGACCGGGAATATATTCTTCGACTAAGTAAAATGCTTGATCTTCTTCAAAATAAGCTAGTAGTCGAGGAATCTGTAAATGATTACCCAAAATTTCTAATATTTCTGCCTCCGTGTGGAATAGGCGTCTGGCAATTTTCAAGAATTGCGGATCGCTACGAGCCGGTTTCAATTGCTTGACCACACACTCGGGTGAACCAGGTCGCTGAGTATCTTCTGCTAGATGGATTAGACCAAACCCACCCGAACCAAGAACACGCTTGGTTTGGTAGCGTCTAGCTAGGAGGTTATGTTCGGGTCGGTACTGTACCGATATCCCATCTGAGTTTTCACCCGGTGTTGGGTTCCAAATTGCTGTGGCATCTTCTTGAGATAAATCGGTTTGCGGTATCGGTATAGTTTTGGTGTTAGTGCTGGATATGGTTTCGTTTTTTTCTTTCAACAACGCCTGTAACAAGGCTAAGTTCTGTTCCTGTTCTTGAGCTTTTGCTTCAATTTTGCGGCGCTCTTGCTCTGCTTTTATGCTCTCCTGTTTAGCCTTGTAACCGGTGTAAGTCATTACACCAGTACCCGAAAGGATTAATGCCAACGCAGGTCCGACCACTGGTATCCATCCTGAGTTGAGCAATAGCAGGTATGATGTTCCCAGCAAAATACTTAGAGCAATACTCTCAGACAGTACTAACTGTCGAGTGTTGCGGCTCACCCCAACTAACACGCCCCCTATTAGTGTCCAACCCCAAAGCCACAAGCCTTCTGTCCACTCAGACCAAAACCAAAACTGTCCTCTTCTCTCTCCAAGTGCGCCACTGAGCAGTTGACTCACGATTTGACCATGTATCATGACTCCTTGCATATGCTTGCTTTCTTTTTGAGCAAAACTGTAGGGTGTTAAGAAGTCATCATTTTTAATACTAGGAGCATTCATACCGATTAGGACAATCCGGTCTTTGACCAAGTCCGGTTCAATCTCCTCATTGAGCACCTTACTTAAGGTAACGGTATCGGCAAGGTGATCAGCAGAGCGGTAATTCAATAAAATTTGGTAGCCTCCCGTATCTCCCTTTTGGTAACCTCCAGCCGTAGGAGATATCTTGTTATATACTGTTTTACCTAGCTTCATCTGTTTTGAGGAGATGGTTTTGGGCTTGATTCCCCGCTTTTCCAAATAGCTTCGCGCTAACTGAAAGCCAAATCCTAATCTGGTGGTGCAACCTGGGATGCTGGTATTCTCAAAATATAATGGAGCCCGCCGGACGATTCCATCTGGATCTTCAAGTAGATTAACAAAGCCGACACGATGCTGAGAAATCTTTGGGGGGGCTGGAACACTGGATGTTTCTGATTGACCCCGATAGCAAATTGGGATTATGCGATCGCTACTTTGCAGTAGTTCATTAAATTCAGCATTACCCGGTCCTACCGGACTGTCTCGAAAGATATCCACACCAATAACGGCGGGTTTATGTTGCTCCAGCTTCTGTAATACCTCATACATTACAGCATCTTTGATTGAAGACCCTCCTGGAGCTGTTGTGCCTTTTAAATCTGGCTCAGTCACCTCTACTACTAAGATGCGGTCATCGGGAGGTAAAGCTGGTCGCAGCTCTATCATCCGGTCGAAAGCCTTTAACTCAAAAAACTGTAACATTCCTAGGTGCTTAGACCCTAGCATTAAACCAGTTACGGCCAAACTCGCTATCAATGCTGGGTTTATCCCAACATATTGCCCCAAGCGTTTCAGCCGCGACCAAGTTTTCGCCGGTTTTGGTGGCGGGGGGGAGGGCTTTTCCTCTTGGGGGCTAAGTTTTGATTTGTTTGGTGACTCTTCTGTCGCCACTTTTACCAGCTGAGCACTCATATATTATAGTTATTACTAGAAACGATCACCCTTGATGTTCACCCTTGATAATTCTATAAATAATACGATCAACGGTTCGATCACCCTGTAGAGTAGTGATTCATTCCTTGATTCAATGCCCTGACCTAAGTTGGAAACGTTGCTCTGAGTATTTTCCTGATCGATGTCAGCCATGCTTTGCGCGAGTGGGGGAAACCACGGCAGTCGCTCATGGTTAGAAGTTACCGTAAGACAGGCTCGC
>WTKN01000332.1 GCA_011524395.1 Moorena sp. SS36440bin_2 | reverse complement strand
TCATTGGTTAACTTATGACTAACGTTTATAAGCTTTTATAAACCGGATTTGGTATCAATTCAGAAAAAGATTAGTTATAGTAAAGTTTATAAAGGTCGGGGAAGTCGCAGTGACCCCGGCTCCTATCGTCGAGTTCGCCAGGTAGATTTAATCCTAAATTATACACGTTGTTTTCCCGAAATTGAAGCCTTCAGAGCATTAGCGGGCTGGCGTTTGTATGTGACCAATGCCACATCTGAGAGACTCTCTTTAACCGAAGGGATCAAATCTTATCAAGACCAATGGCAACCTGAAAGGGGATTTCATCGTTTTAAAAAGGGTCGTTTATCTGCTTTACCCATTTATTTTCGAGACGAAGAAAAAATTCAAGGACTCATGTTTTTATTGACGATTGCTTTAAGAGTTTTCACTTTAATGGAATTTGTCGTTCGTCGCCAATTACATCAATCTCAATCCAGTGTAGCTGGACTTTATGAGGGCAATCCCAAACGTACTACTAACCGTCCGACCGCAGAAAAGATGTTAAGGGCTTTTAGAAACATCACTTTGTATATACATCGAGATGGACAGAGGGAAATCTCTTTTCTGAACCATGTCCAACAACAAATTCTAGAGTTAATGAATGTTCCAAAGTCTATTTATACTATTGACTACTTGGCTTCTGGCTAAAATGAAGTAAGTAGTCGGACATAAATAAACGGTACTGTCTCGAAAACGGTAAAATGCTTGTAACCTTTACCCCACAAGGTTTTTATATATTTACAAAACTTTATACAGCACCCAAAACTTTTGTCCGACTACTTAGCTGATTTCGCTCAACTATTTACTGGGCAAGCTTTTTACCCTGTTTGATCCACTCCAGCTAGCAAAAATTAGCGAACGGTGAGCTGTAAATTAGCTTCAGATAAATTAGCTTTTTGTAAATTAGCGTTAACTAGCTTCGCACCAGAAAGTTGGACTCCCTTCAAATAAGCCTCTGGAGCCTCTAAACCCTCTAAGCTCTGTCTCCGCCAGGTCAACCAAAACCAGGGAATACGCCTTGGTCTTGAGTTTAGGAATTCCAGAGCTTCTTTTCTACCACCACTCCCAGCTGGGTCGTGGGCTGCTGTAACTACTTGCCATGCCTGATAAACTTCAGCATTTCGTCTATCCTGCTCACCAGCAATAAAGACAATGACACCAACAAGTAGAGATAGATTACCAACTAGTCCTAAAATTTCTAGCAATGCTAATCTATTCAGATAATCCAGAACAGGCTCTAAAAACTTTTTTTCTATGCTGATGAAAGGTTGATGGCACTTGAACAACGCGAACGTCAAGGGATTTTTAACAATTTGCTCAGCTTTATGCCAGTCGTGATCTGCATCTCCTTCACCTTTTACTAGTAGGCGATTTTGGTAAAGCTTATAAGCTATTTCTTCAACCTTTTGGGAATGAGTTTTCCTTGACGAAGGGGTTAGAGAGACTTTGATGTGATTAAGAATTTGATTCAGCTTCATGATTGCCAACTCGGGGCAAACCCTATAGATTTGGCTTACTAGTAGTCTACCACAGTGATTTTGACAGGTGGTTACAAATGTGAGAAGCTTGATAAAAACTGGCTTGATCAACTATGGCTGTCAAATACATCGTCAATCTATCGAATTCTGAGCGTGAGCATCTCTATCAAATTACTTCTAAAGGAAAAACAACCGGAAGAATCGTCAAAAGAGCCCAAATTCTGTTGCTGTCAGATGAAGGACATCCAGACGAGGTTATAGCAACTATGTTGAAAGTGGGAGAATCAACAGTGCATCGAACGCGACAAAGATGTGTAGAAGAGGGACTAGAATCAGCCTTAAAAGAACGTCGTCGAAAGGGAAGAACTAAACTCCTACAGGGAAAAACAGAAGCGTTTTTAGTAGCTACAGCTTGTAGTGAACCGCCAGCGGGTAGGGAGTCTTGGACGATGCAGCTATTGGCTGATCGTTTAGTAAAATTGAACTTAGTGGAGAGGATTAGTGATGAAACAGTGCGTCGGACACTTAAAAAAACGACATCAAACCTTGGTTGAAAGAACAATGGTGTATTCCGAGCGTGGGGGCAGAATTTGTCTCGAAGATGGAAGACGTGTTAGATCTTTATGAACAACCCTATGAGCCAGGCATACCGCAGATTTGTTTTGATGAAAGACCCTGGCAGTTAATTGGCGAAAACCGCATCCGAATCCCAGCCGAACCAGGACAGCTACAACGCTACGACTACGAATATATTAAAGAAGGAACTTGCAACTTATTTGCCTTTTTTGAACCCAAGACTGGGTGGAGACATATTAAAGTAACCCATCAAAGAACTGCCATTGATTTTGCTCACTGTATGAAAGACTTAGTAGATGGATTTTTTCCTGAAGCTACCCTAATTCGCGTGGTTCTTGACAACCTCAACACTCATACCCCAGCTGCACTTTATAAAGCTTTTACTCCCTGAAGGGGTGACGAAACAGGCTGAAAGGCTCGCTATGTAAAGGTAGTAGCATT
>WTKN01000421.1 GCA_011524395.1 Moorena sp. SS36440bin_2 | reverse complement strand
CTCCCTGCTCCCTGCTCCCTGCTCCCTGCTCCCTGCTCCCTGCTCCCTAAAAACCCAGAACCAAAGTACCTAACAGCAATTGCAAACCACCGTAATATAGGGTTTGTATTTGAGTTGTAAACTTATAAGGCTTTTTTTGATTGGACAATAAAACTCCGTAGCTGTTTGCCCTGTGGCCTGTGGCCTGTTACCTGTTACCTTTTTCAGCAATTCGTGTGTTTACAACCTAAATACAAACCCTATAGAAGGGGATTTACCATCGGGTAATTGACAAATGCTTCCAACACTATGACCGATGATTAACACATTAAATCAAATATTTCTTAACAATATTGAATAATTATTAAAAAAATTATTAAGAAAGTATTAAGCCTGTTACTTAACGTTACTAAACTTATAAGTATATAAAAATACTTATAAGTTTACGTATAATCATCGACATCTCACCCTCAGGCGCTTTTTACTCTAACCCCCCTTCCTTGGTGCAGCGACACAGGCACCTTGCCTAGGCATAGTAAAGATTTCATCCTGCTTTTGGTAGGTTGTATTTATCTAGTGCTAGCCATGATATCCCTGGGATAATCCCTAGCACTCTTTCCTGGATATGTGTATATTTACTTACTCGATTAGTACGACGTAATGGTTTCTTAAGAGTTTGTTAAAACTACTTGTGTAGTCGTTGGAGTTGATCAAACGGATTAATCAAAACCTCGAAAGACTCCAAAAAACAACTTAATTTGTACAGAATAATTACTACCGGAGAATCAACATGAAATTAACCGCAAATTTAAAAACCTTAGAAACCATTGTTTCCCAAGTTGTAGCCAAAGCCTGGATCGACGATGAATTCCGTAAGCGCTTTGTCAGTGCTCCTCGGGACATTCTTCGGGAAGCCGGACTAGTGGTAGAAGATTTCGTGAACGTGGTAGTGAATCAGGGCTCTACTGGGGCTCCAGCCTTCACAACCGCTGATGGCGGGGCAATGATCTATGAAATCAATCTCCCTGCTAAGCCCACCGACCTCACAGACGAACAGATTGGTAGTTGGGTGGAAGAGACGGTAATCGATGACTCCCCCGTTCCCGGTACCTGCTGAAATCCCTAGTGGCTTTAGGGAAAAGTAGCTGACTACCCCGAAGAGGTCTGAACAAACAGTCTGAACAAACAGTCTGAACAAAAACAGAAAGTCGCCATGGACTTTAGCGAAGGAAAGCCCTATCGGGTAAACGCTTTATTAAGCCTGATGCAACCAGGCCAGGGTCAGCGATTACCCTAATAGAGCAACCAGATACAAACCTATCAATTTTTATCTCTAACGGGCTTTACCTCTAACGGGGGGTTAGCTACTGGCAATCTGGACTGGTAACGGGCTTTTTCTACCTGCCCGTTGCTTAGTCCCTTACTTGGATCAGCCTTAGTTGAACCAGATTGAGTATCGGTACACCTACTCAATCAAACTTACTCAATCAAATCCACTTCATCAAACCGAGTCGATCAAACCGGGCTAGTCAGCTAAAGCTAAGCCCTAGACTTCTAGTTTACTATGTCTTGCTTAAATCATACCAAGCTTAAACGATAGCAATTCCGATAAATTTTATCAACTAATTACTATATTACAGGGCTATTGATTTATTGTCAAAGGTTAGCCCGCTGATAATGCTGCCATAGTTAAGGCTGCTGTGAGAATTTTTGTTCCCTACTCCCGTCTTGATGCAGTCGCTACTCCCTATTCCCTGTTCCCTGTGCGATAGTACGCTTCCCTAGAGGAAACATAAAAAGTAACAATGCTTAACAAACCTAAATTTAAACCTTGCTTTCATATCGAAGATGTGGAATCCGTTGGTGTCTTTCTGCTGTCCGAGTCAGAGTATTTTTTTCTCAATGGTCATCTTTATGAACAATTAACTCCTTTAATTGATGGCGAGCATTCCGTGGAAGAGATTATTAACCTGCTGCAAGGCCAAGCCTCCACGGCTGAGATTTACTATGCTTTGATGCTGATGGAAAAGAAAGGGTATATCGTGGAAAACGATAACCCTATGCCCTCGGATATGCCATCAGAGGTAGCAGCGTTCTGGAATTTTCTGAATGTTGATCACACCACAGCCACCAGCCGCTTGCAATCTACTAAGGTTTCAGTAAGGTCTTTTGGCACGGTTCCAACCCAACCCTTGATCGCCATCCTGGAATCACTCAATATTCAGGTGGCTGAGGAGGGAGACATTGCCGTTGTATTAACCGATGACTATCTCCAAGTCGGTCTTGATCAGTTTAATCACAAGGCTTTACAGTCCCAGCGTCCGTGGATGCTGGTCAAGCCAGTGGGCAAAATGATTTGGATTGGTCCGATTTTCGAGCCTGGAAAAACTGGGTGTTGGGAATGTTTAGCCCAACGGCTGCAAGCCAATCGCCCCGTGGAAGATTTTCTGCGCAAACATCGCCAACCTAACAGTATCTCGACGGCTTTCCCAACCTCTCGCTCTTTACTACCGTCTACTCTACACACTGGACTAAATCTAGCGGCTACTGAAATCGCCAAATGGATTGTTCAGGGAGAGCATCCATCCCTGAAAGGGACTCTGGTCACCTTTGACACCATATCCTTAGAAACCAAAAATCACACTTTGGTCAAGCGTCCTCAATGTCCTGCTTGTGGCGACCCAGGCTATCGAGGAGATAGAGACCCCCTGCCAGTTTTATTAGAAAGCCGGAAGAAAACCTTTACAGCTGATGGTGGACACCGTTGTGTTTCACCAGAAAAAACCCTTAAGCGATACGAACACCACATCAGTCCGATTATCGGAGCAGTTAGAGGAATTACTAAAGTTTCTAAGTTAAAAAGCGATTTGACCCCTAACTATGTGGCTGGACATAATTTTGCCAGCATGTTGGATAGTTTATACTTCTTGCGGAAATATCTGCGTGGCAGAAGTGCTGGCAAAGGACAGACTGATGCTCAGGCAAAAGCTAGCGCCCTTGGGGAAGCGATTGAGAGATATTCTGGTGTGTTTCAGGGAGACGAAATTCGACGCAAAGGTAGCTACAACAGTATGGCGGATGTGGCTATTCACCCCAATGCTTGTATGCTGTTTAGCGATCGCCAATACCAAACCCGCCAGGACTGGAATCAAACCTGTCCGAGCTTTTTTCAAAAGGTTCCAGAACCCTTTGATACTGAACGAGAGATTGAGTGGACACCGATTTGGTCTTTGACTGACAAAACATTTAAGTATTTACCCACAGCTTACTGCTATTACGGCTACCCGAAACCCTCTAAACCAGATTGTTGGGCAGACTCCAATGGTACTGCTGCTGGCAACACCAAAGAAGAAGCAATCCTACAAGGATTCATGGAGTTAGTAGAGCGAGATAGTGTAGCGCTGTGGTGGTATAACCGCTTCAAACGACCAGCTGTGGATTTAGATAGTTTTAACCAACCCTATTTTACAGCTCTTAAGGAGTATTACCATTCCATCAACCGTGAACTTTGGGTACTCGATCTCACTAGCGATTTAGGAATTCCGGCCTTTGCTGCTCTTTCCAGGAGGATTGATCAACCTGTGGAAGATATCATTTTTGCTTTTGGTGCTCATTTCGACCCCAAAATTGGGATTATGCGATCGCTAACGGAATTAAACCAGATGCTTCCAGCGGTTGTATCCATAGCTCCCGATGGCAGCACCAAATACAACTACTGCGATGACTTAGCTACAGAGTGGTGGGGAATGGCTACCTTAGAGAATCAGCCGTATCTGGTACCGGATGAAAACACTACTCCAAAAGTCTACAGCGATTATCCTCAACTTAGCAGCGATGATCTGCGAGACGATGTTCAAACCTGTGTAGACATTGCTGCCAAGCAAGGTATGGAAACTCTGGTTTTAGATCAAACCCGTCCCGATATTGGACTCAATGTTGTCAAAGTCATTGTCCCCGGTCTGCGACACTTTTGGAAACGGTGGGCTCCCGGAAGACTTTATGATGTGCCAGTACAGATGGGTCAGTTACCACAATCCCTCAACGAAAACCAACTCAACCCATTTCCGATTTTCTTCTGATCAGCAACAAGTCGCCCAACATCTAACATTTTTGAATTAAGAATTAAGAATTAAGAATTAAGAATTAAGAATTAAGAATTAAGAATTAAGAATTTGGAATTAAGAATTAAGAATTAAGAATTTGGAATTCTGCCTTCTGCCTTCTGCCTTCTTCATTCTTCATTATTACAGACAAACTTCAATAGAAAAACAATGCTAAAAGACTATCAAATTATTGATGCCGATGGCCATGTGAATGAACCGATAGATATGTGGGAGAAGTACCTGGAACCTGCATTTAAAAGTCATGCACCCTATCGATATCAACCCTCCCAAAAGGATGGGGTTGTGAAAATTGATATATTTTCCCCTCCAACTAAGTATATGAGAGTGGAAGGTGAGACAATTTATAATAAAATATCGGATGCTGTCTGGGCTGAAGGACTTAAGGTAGCAATCCGCAACAAGGCTACCTATAATAGAAACCTAGGCTCTGGCCCAGACTCTCAGGTCAAGGCCATGAAGCGGATGGGTGTGGATATTTCCTTTCTGTATCCAACTATGGGATTGTGGATGTTGGCGATCGATACTATGGATTCGTCACTGGCAGCAGCCCTCACCCGTGCCTACAACAATTGGTTACGAGACTTTTGCAGCTATGACCCGCAACTACTGAATGGGGTAGGAGCGATTAGTCTACACGACCCCAGCAACATGGTGTCGGAATTACATCGGATCGCAGAGTTTGGCTGGAAAGCTGTCTTTGTGCGACCAAATCCGGTGAAGGGACGACTGCTCAGTGACCCGGCCTATGAGCCCTTTTGGACGGAGTGTGAGAGGCTGGGCATAGCAGTTGCCATTCATGAGGGTAGCCATGCTCGATTACCGACCACTGGATCAGATCGATTTAATACCCGTTTTGCCATGCATGCTTGCTCTCATCCCATGGAACAGATGATGGCAATGTTGGCACTGATCGAAGGGGGAGTATTAGAGCGCCACCCCAATCTCAGAGTAGCGTTTCTTGAGTCAGGTTGCGGCTGGCTTCCCTACTGGCTGTGGCGGCTAGATGAAGAGTACGATCAACTAGCCTGGGAGGTCAAAGATCATGTAAAAATGAAGCCTTCAGAGTATTTCCGTCGCCAGTGCTTCATTTCCATTGAGCCAGATGAGCCTTATCTGCCTGATCTTATCAAGTACATCGGTTCTGATAACTTGATATTTGGTTCTGACTACCCTCACATGGACCATAATCCCAAGATTATTGAGCAAGTGGTAGGACTTCAGGACAAGCTATCTCAGAAGATAGTGCAAAAGATCCTCTGGGATAATCCTATGCGTTTTTATGGTTTGGGGTAACTAGTTATTAGTCATTGAGGCATCAACAGGTTTACCGCAATTAGTTACTTATACTTTCAACAGTCTAGAGCCTCAAAAATTTGTTTGGGGATTAACCACTCATGGTCTGGTTTATCACTTTGTCTATATCCGTCAGGGTAATCCCCAAACTTATCAATATATGCCGATGCTAAGCTTGTTTTAAAGCGATCGCGCCATGGTTATAGTCCCTTATCCATTTCTGTCCACTGGTGGAAATGTTTCAGTCCTGAAGCGAATCTTGACCTGACCAATGATGTCTGTACTCATAGTCACTGCATCGAATGAACTCTCATTCACTGGGTTAACCGTGAGTTTATTGTGACTAGTACCAGCAGAAACGTTACCCGATTCTGTTACTGCACGACCTCTGATGTAGGGGTTGATTTGTTCAGGCTCATACTGGTTTTTTCCTGTAGTTTGTTCCTCAGTAGCAGTCACATTGAAGGTGAGCTTCGAGAGAATTTCCCCATCAGTTACTACAATCCGTGTCATTCCTTCTCGTGCTATTGCCCGCAGATTCTCGATCATATTAATTGCTAGTAACTCACCAATTTTCGAGCGAATCTCTTGGACTTGGCTAGTGAAGAATCTCTGCTGATTTTCTTGGATAGTAAGTATCAGGGGATTTGTAAGATTAATGGTTTCAGCTTGTAGAGCTTGAGCTACTTCCCTTAAAAGGTGATTGGCTGGTTTTTCTTGAGTACCAGTGTTGGGGTCAGCAGGGATAGTTTTAAAGGTGTAGTTGGGACGCACAACTGTTCCCCCCTGACCATCAGGGTAGTGTTGGGAAAGATGGTCAGTAATGTGGACATCAGAGACATTCTCAGCCTGGAACTGAGCCAGAGTTTTAGCAAGATTGGCTACAAGTTCTCGATAGGCTTCCATCTGCTTGATAGTTGCACCCATGATACCGTCGAAAGTACTGTTGATCAGCCCAGCAGTAAACTCAGTAAAGCCTAGCTGTTGAACTTGCTTTGCCCCACTGATACCACAGTCAACTGTACTATTAATAGTATTAGTATTAATATTCATTGGGCTAACACCTGTTGCCAGTGGACTTTGACCCTGAGGGTGTTCAGCAGCTATTTCCTTAAGGGTATCTCCCATCACCGTAGCAACCTTTTCCCGCACTAATTGCAGTTCTTGGTTACTTTTAACCTGCACTAAGGCTTGATCCACTACCTGATTAACCAAGGTATTCACACCATGCTCAATCGCTACCTCTGTGGGCATACTTTTATCAATAGTTGACCCAGTTGATCCATCTTCTCCAGGCATTTTTACGAGAATCGGCTCAATTGGATTTTGATTGATCAAGTCTGTGCTTTCCATCATATTGAGTTGGTTTTAATACTTATAATTATTGGGTGTTGTTTAGTTAATTAACAAGTGTAGCAAAGGGAACAGGGAACAGGGAACAGGGAACAGGGAACAGGGAACAGGGAACAGGGAACAAAAATTATTATAATTAATTTGGGATTGCTATGTTAATTAAAAATGGTTATTTGTTTATTTAAAAGTGTCACTAAAAAAAAAAGCAGGGATGGAATTAACCCTATAATAATTGATTAACCGTAATTTAGAGTAGGTTTGATGCTGTTTGATTAAGAAAGTCAAAGGGCAATCATATAAGAATGATAAAGGCATACTTGCCATAAAAAATGGTATCATTTTCCATGGATGCCTTTTGCCCTTTGTATTTAATTCTTTACGTTATACTTTCTTCATCAGTAATCTTGATCTCAACCCATCCACTTGTGGTGCAGAGCATGATCACCAGCAACTACAAAAACATTAAGGCGGTCAGGTCCCCAAGATGCTGCTGCTAGCCCAGCAATGCTGTAACCACCTAGGTTTTTCCAATTTTTCCAGGCAGAACCATCCCAGGAACGACAATAAACCTTGCCCATGGAGCCAATCACGAAACAATCGAGCTGGTTGACTCCCCTCGAGACAGCGGCTACACCATACTGACAGTAGCCTCCTAGTTTTTCCCATGGACTCCAAATGGAACCATTCCAGGTCTTGTAGTATAGAGCGCGATCGCGACCAATGGTAAAGGTAGCGATATGGTTTGGACCCCAAGACACTGCTGCGGGTGCAGAAATAGAGTAGCCTCCTAAGTTTTCCCAGCCACGCCAAGAGTCGCCATCCCACCACTTGTGGTAGACGGCGTGGTCAGTACCAATGATAAAAGTGTCAATGCGGTTAGCTCCCCAGGAAGAAGCCGCTGGAGCATACAGGCAGTAGCCCCCTAGATTTTCCCAACCACGCCAAGAGTCGCCATCCCACCACTTGCGGTACAGGGCATTATTGCTACCAACCACAAAGGTTTCAATGCGGTTAGCTCCCCAAGAAACTGCTGCGGGTGTAGCAATAATGTAACCCCCTAAGTTTTCCCAGCCGCGCCAAGAGTCGCCATCCCACCACTTGCGGTACATAGCGTGGTCAGTACCAATGACAAAGGTGTCAATTCGATTAGGGCCCCAGGAAGCAGCCGCTGGGCTATATAGGCCATAGCCGCCTAGATTTTCCCAGTCACTCCAAGTACCGTCACTGGGGCGAGGGCGAGGACGAGGGGGGGGAGTTTTGATTTTGTCAAAGGCTACCTTGGGCTGAATAATACCAGTACCGGAATGCTGATCCCATCCCTTAGAACCAATATTTTTAGCAGTACTTTCCAGGAGTTTCTTAACTTCCTGCTGAGTCAAGCTCGGCTTAGCTTGCTTGAGCAAGGCTACTACTCCAGCAGCAATGGGTGTGGCAGCCGAGGTACCGTTATCACAGGGGAAGTAACCCCGGAAGTGGGTGATGGCACAGAAGTCTGGCTTTTGGCGGGACAAAGCCGCTGGTCCTTGGCTGCTATAGCCGACAAACTGTTCATTCTTGTTAACTGCGCCCACTGTCATCACTAGGGGATGACCATTCGCGCCCCAGATACTTTTACCAGGACCGAAATCTGAGGCGCAACGACCATCAGGACAGGTTCCACCACAGTTACCAGCGGCAAACAGAACTAGAATCCCTTCATTGATAGCTTCGACAACTTTGCGGGTGAAGGGATGGTTAGGATTTCTGGCATAAGTCTTATCCCACTGTTCCTGGTAAATTCCCCAGCTATTGGTGAGAATGTGGGGTGTACCGTCAATTTTATACTGCTTAATTGCCCAATTGAAGGCTGCCAGGGCGTTAGAGATAGCATTCCCTACTAGGGGAAAGTCATAGAGCTTGGCTTCTGGAGCCATACCCAACACATCTGTAGCGCACATATTGCCATGTTCGCCCCAGCTGCGAGCTTGAGTCCCCCATTGCACGGTGCGGTGGAAGCCACCAATAACATTGCGAATTCGCTTGGAGGGTTCTCCGGGACGAACAGGACGACCAGCTGCTGTAATTCCGCCATCAACCACACCAACAACAATACCTTGACCTTTATAACCAGCAGCGTGAATTTTATCAACACCAAGATACTTGGCTACGTCCGCCATAGTTCCCTTAGCTGCCCCAGGGTTACAGTCACAAGAACCAATTGGACAGCTACCAAACCCTGCCATTGGTTCTACCATGGGATACTCTTGCTGTAGGGTGGCAGTGCTGAAGGGTTCGATCGGGGTGTCTGGCCAGACTTTGATGACATTAGGTTGGGCTTCGAGGGCGGCAATTTGGTTTTGAGCAACTTTGCCCTTGACAACGATCACCTCTTCATTAGATGCTTGGAGTTGCATGGCCAGTTCCGGTGTTTCAGGATTCATCGATACTGGCTCGTAGTCATAATCGATTTGGAAGCTAGGAACCGTGAAACTTGCTGCCATGTGAAAGAAGTTAGCCCCTTGACCCTTAGGTGCTCGCATTTCTACCAGCACATTCTCCATGGGACTATCTGGGGCTGGTGAACTCATTGGCACTGGTGTGGGTATATTGCCTTGACTGGATAGAGCATTCATGTCAAAAGATGAAATCTGGTCATCAGCCATTTCTCCTAATGACATGCCATTGGTAGCTGCTGCACCATTGGTCATACCTGGAACCATTGGTTCGTTACTTTCTATGTTTTCCATTCTGCTAACTTCTGATGATATTTTATGATCGTCTAAATTTAGATGAGTTTGTATTGGCTTTTGTTTCAGAATCAGGTTGATGTGAGTGTTTCTGAGCAATACAGTCAACTACCCATTGACCCTGAAGAATTCCAGATTTTTTCTCAAAGTTTTTGTAAAGGTGATATACTTCCGTTATAGCTCAGTTGCATTGCTGCAGTAACTGCTGTGAAGAGCAATGGCTTAGTGGAGGCTTTTCCCTTAACTTGCAAAGAAAACTTTAAACATCCCCATTCTCCAAAAGAACTGTGTTAAATAAGCTGTAAGTCTAGGCTTTGGGTACCTGGACTGTTGATTAAGGTGAAGGGAAGACACTCCTGAAGCTATCGACCGGGAACAAAGGGACATCTACCATCGCCTTCGACCCACCTGTAGCGATTGCAGTACTGACCCCAGAACCGGTGGAATCTGCCTATTTTGACCATGCATTTCTCTTACAACAGATGGGGGTAGCTCTAGTCCAGCCGGAAGATTTAGTGATCGACGCCATGTGGATTTGCGTCCCTACGTGCTCCATCGCGGAGATGATATCTATGTCCATCCTGGTGGGTTGACACGTGTAGCCTTGAAAAAGGGATCCTTGGTTGTCAATTCTACTCAAGGGGGAGGAAGCAAGGACACCTGGATCTTGTGCGATCGCTAACGAAAGTAGATCGAGTTGGAGCACAATTCATGGCTTTTGGGTGGCACACTACTTTTAAACCAAAAGCACCACCTTCGTTGATTGTAGGGTGGGCTAGTTGAGTAGTTTGTAGTAAAATATAGGAAATAAGGCTTAGGGCTACCAAATTTAACTGAAAATTAATTTAAACAGGGGCATTCAAGGTCAAGGAAAAACTTGATAACAGGGAACTTGGGAACACAAGCAATTCCCCGTTTACCCTTTCGGTGTTGCTAGTTACCTATCACACAAGAGCCTTACCCTGGGTTAAGTGGATAGCTGGCTGAGCTATAAGTAGATTTATAAGGGATTCCTTTTCGTTAAACTCATCAACTCATGTCATGCAACAAGAAGCGGCAGCTGCTAAACCAATTCGTTCACTAGAAGATGCAATCGATAAGTGTCAGACGCTAGGTATGCGTCTGAGTCGTCAACGTCGCTTCATTCTAGAACTATTATGGGAAGCTAAAGACCATCTGTCAGCGCGAGACATTTATGACCGATTGAATCAACAAGGGAAAGTTATTGGTCATACTTCTGTTTACCAGAATTTAGATGCCCTATCTAGTCAAGGTATTATTGAATGTATTGAGCGCTCGGATGGACGGTTGTACGGCAATATCAGCGATACTCATAGCCATGTCAATTGTCTGGATACAAACCAGATTCTTGATGTTTATGTACAACTACCGGAAAACTTGCTCAAGCAAATTGAGGAACAAACTGGTGTAAAGATTACGGAATATCGGATTGATTTTTATGGTTACCGTCAGGAGCCATCACCTAACTCCCCGTCGAGTGATTTGAGGCAGTAGGCAGTAGCGATGGAATGCGGTCAAAGGAGGCTACCCCACTTGTGCTTTGCATCAAGATTGGGTTTGGGAAATTGACTGTACCTCAGTCATAAAAATGTCATTTTAGTTACCGAAACAACGGACTTTTTTTAGGGTTTGGCGATCACCTAACTAATCAATCAAAGAATCAATCAAAGTATAACGATTGAATTAGGAAATTAAAAATTGAAGTAAATCGACAGTTGTTAATAACAACTAGCGAGATAGTGGAGTATTGTGTTCAGCACTTAGCTACTGACCGGCTGATATACTGACCCACTGACCTGCTGACTAACTCAGTATTATGGATATTTACCAATCTACCATTCGTCCAATTATATTTTCTGGGTTGAAGACAGATCCAGAATGGTTACACAATAGAACTCTAGCGCTATTGAACTGGCTGTCATCGAATCAGCAATCTACTCTAGGTCACTGGGTTAAAGGTCAATTACAGCAAAGGTTTTGCCTAAATGATGCTCGCCTTGAACAAACCCTCTGGGGAGTAAACTTCCCCAACCCTCTGGGTTTAGCAGCAGGGTTTGATAAAGATGGTGTGGCTGCTGGAATTTGGGGAAGCTTAGGGTTTGGCTTTGCTGAACTGGGTACTGTAACCTTTCATGGTCAATCGGGAAATCCTCGTCCTCGTTTATTTCGCTTGGTAGAGGACAAAGCTGCTCTGAATCGGATGGGATTTAATAATCTCGGAGCTACAGCAATGACTGCTCGATTAGAACAGTTGAAGGTTAACAGATTACAGGTTGCAGGTTTAGAAAAGAACCTACCGGAAGAGAAAGCCAAGGGCGAACAACCTACCGACAGGGAAAACCGGATCCAAGCTAATGGTTTAACTATTCCGATTGGCATTAATCTAGGTAAATCTAAAGTAACACCCCTAGCAGAGGCAGCAGATGACTATCGGTCGAGTTTTGGGCTGTTGAGGGAATTGGGGGATTACTTTGTGGTGAATGTGAGTTCACCGAATACACCAGGTTTGCGATCGCTTCAGGATGCCAGTCAACTTAGTCTGATCTTAGATGCTCTGCAACAGCAAAACCTTTCCCAAAAGCCGATTCTGGTTAAGATTGCCCCGGATTTAGAGTGGAATGCGATCGCAGATGTTCTTGAGCTTGCGCAAAGCTATAGCTTAGCTGGGATTATTGCTACTAACACTACTATCCGTCGGGATCTGCTGAAAACACAACGGATTGCGGCAACGGGCAAACTGGTAACGGAAGAAGCTGGGGGGATTAGTGGAGCTCCTTTGGGTCAACGTTCTACAGATGTAATTCGGTTTATCTGGCAGGAAACTCAAGGAAGCTTACCGATTATAGGGGTGGGAGGTATTTTTACGGCGGAGGATGCTTGGGACAAGATTACTGCAGGTGCTAGTCTAATTCAGGTTTACACGGGTTGGACTTATAATGGTCCATGGATGGTAAGGCAGATTCTCCAAGGGCTGTTGCAGAAGTTGGAGGAAAGAGGCATGAGTTCAATTTCTGAGGCAGTTGGTTCTGGGTCTGGTTAAAGTTTGTTCGCGTAGGGTGGACTTTTGGGCAAGGTTGTCTGTCAGAATGTATAATTCTAAATTCTAAATTCTAAATTCTAAATTCTTAATTCTTAATTCAAAAATTCAGATTAGTAATTCTGAGCGCAGGATACTAACAGCTTGTCCACTCAGAAAAACGCGTCCGCTACCGGTATAGTTAACCTTTACTACACCACCCCGAGAGGATGCTTGGTAAGCTAAAAACTCATCTTTATTATTGTGTTCGCGCCAGAAGGGAGCGAGACAACAATGGGCAGAACCTGTAACTGGGTCTTCATCAATTCCCAATCTGGGGGCAAAGAATCGGGAAACAAAGTCGTATTCTGAATCACGGTCAGCCCAACTAGTAACAATTATCGCAGACAGAGGTAAGGTTTTCATCAGTTGGAAATTGGGCTGCATCTGCTTGACCAACTCTTCCGACTCGACCTCCACCAAATAGCCTAAGGAATTTTTCCCAACCCACTTGATGGGTACACCTAAGGCTTGGCTGAGTCCTTCTGGAGTACTGATCACTTCTGAGGGAATCACTGGGAAATCTAGTTGAATCCACTCACCCTGGCGCTGAGCAATCAGCAATCCACTCTTGGTATAGAAGCGAATCGTTTGATCAACAGACACATGTCCCTCTGACCAAAGAACATGAGCACTAGCTAGGGTGGCGTGACCGCATAAGGGCACTTCCACTGTTGGTGTAAACCAACGTAAATTGAAACCATCGTCTTGTTTGACTAGAAATGCGGTTTCCGATAAGTTCATCTCTTGCGCTACATTTTGCATCCAGCTGTCATCTTGGACAGTTGGTAAAACACAGATAGCAGCAGGATTTCCTGTAAAGGGTTTACTGGTGAAAGCGTCTACTTGAATAATGGTTTGTCCCATAATCAGCCAAAAGATTAAATCCAGTCTGGTTAATGACGTTAAAAATGGTTGATTGTGTTAATTTTAAACTGTTAAGTGTCACTTAATCATTAACCCTTTAAAATTAAAAATTAACTATACCAATCCGTGTATAAATTGTGATATTCTTTGTTAACTTTTCCCTACTCTCTGTTTCCTTTAGTATAACAATTAACATGGCAGCAATTTTACGAAGATGTTACCTAGAATTGAGCCTATCTCCGGCGGGAGAGTAAAACTGTAAACGTCCAACACCTAAATATAAACCGTAGGGATTATTTCCAGGAGGGAAAGCTGTAACGCCAAACAGATAGACGCCTCCCCATCGTGGGTTGCGAACAGGACGAAGCGCAACAGTAATGGTTTTTCCTGGGTTTACTGGTGGATCGAAGGTAACTGAAATTGTTTTGCTTGAGTCGTCTTTTGTTACCCTTCCCAGAGATAACGGTTGACCCCGGTCTTGGTAAGTTCCTTCAAATGCTGAGGATTTCTCGGGATAGAATCGAATCTTATATCCTCCTTGACGTTGATTAATGGTTAATCTTTGGAGTGGTTCACCAATATCTTCTGGTAAGTCTACGGTGAAATAGTATGTTCCTCCTCGCACATCAGCTTGATTAAACGTAGTTACTGCATCCAACAACCTAGGAGATTTCTCAAATGAAACTCTGCCATCCGCTAACTGAACGGCTTGGGTTAAGGGAGTATCCAAAATTACTAAGGATAAGACTAAGGCTATAGTAATTTTGAGAAAGTTTGCGGAAAACAAAACGGGCCGACGAAAGCCCAATTTCTTTAGAGCTAGGCTCAAAGGTAACGCGGTGGTATATGACGCCGTCTTGTGTTTGACTTCACCATCTAACATGTTGACACTACTTATGATTTTTGTTATTAGATAATTTTAAGGTCAAAGATTAGTAGGAAAAGCATAATTGATCCCGTATAACTATGGCATCTGTCTGTAGTGAGGAAAATCACGAAGGGAGTAAAGGTGGGTAAGAATTGCACAATGCACAATGGCACAATCAAGTATTTAAAGTCAAACTAGTATTTATTATCTCTCCATCTCCGTGATCTTGTGATCTACTCTTGGAATACATGCTATGTCTGTTTTGTCAACCCCTCAATTCTATGCACCTAGGCTCAATCCTCTATTAACACGCCTCTGTCAAGGCTTTTCTGATCTGATCGGCGATAATGTTTATCAACTGAAGTTAGTGGTTGAGTCAAAGGACCTAGAGAAACTGGCTCGGTTGGAAGAGGAACGGGTGCTTTATCTCCCGAATCATCCTACCCTTGATGATGGGATAGTTCTGTTTCTGTTATCAACTCGGTTAGGGCAACTGTTTCACTATGTTGTGGCTTACGAGAGTTTCCGGGGATGGAACGAAAAATTTCTGCCCCTGATCGGAGCATACTCGATTAGACGGGGTTTAGGCGATCGCGCCAGCATTGCCCAAACCCTAACGTTACTGAAGCAACCGAGTTGTGATTTGGTGATTTTCCCCGAAGGCGGCTGCTCTTATCAAAATGATACGGTTATGCCCTTCCGAACGGGAGCGATTCAACTGCCTCTACAGGCAATGAACCAAATGGTCAAACAGGGTGAACCTGTTCCTAATCTCTATTTAGTACCGGTCAGTCTGAAATACCACTACACTGATTCCATGAAGCCAGTGATTGATCAGACCCTGTCTCGTCTAGAGAAGGCGTTGAACATTAATGCGATCGCACCAAACTTCTATGGGCGTTTACGGGGTGTGGCTGAGCAAGTCATTCTTCGCTTGGAGACTGAATACGACCTTAATCTAGACCAAACCACTCAGATGGATTGGAACCAACGGATTAAGCAGCTCAAAACTCATATGTTGAGTGAGTGTGAACAGAAGCTAGAGCTAACACCGGCAAGCATGACACCAATTCGAGAACGAGTGTATAAAATTCAGTCAGTCTTAAAATCCCGTGCTCAAGAGTTAGAACAGTTTGATGAAACCACTTATGAATCAATTTACCAAGCTACTGTCCGCCTGCTGAATTTCGATGCAATTTACGATGGTTATGTTGCGGCTTCCCCTACCCCAGAGCGTTTTTTGGATACCCTGACTCGACTAGAGCGGGAAGTGTTTAAGTTTGATAGACCTTTGGTGAAAGGATACCGCAAAGCGATGGTCCGCATTGGAGACCCCATAAACATCAAAGAGCATTTTGAGTCCTACAGACAAAACCGAGCAGGAACAGTGGAGATGTTAACCCAACAACTACAACAGACAGTTCAAGAGAATTTATACTCACTGTCAATATCACTACAATCGGGTCTATAATCGGGTCTACAATAATCGAGTGAAAACCCCCTTATAGCAAGACCAGTTAATCCTGATTAATCCGTTATCCCATAGTCCCTGGATTTGTCTATTGGGTAATAGCTAATCGGTAATCTATCTAATCGTCAACTACCAATTACCTATTACCCATTGCTCGATCTATGGCATTGAGTATTGTTCAACTGGATTTGAGATTAGTCCTGACAATTAAGTTAAAATTTGTTTGCAAAAATACTTTTTTTTGCAAAAATACTTCACACTTTTTGTAAAAACCATTGGTTAAGCTAAGAGCAGGATAGAAAATAGAGGAAATTTTATGAACGCTGTTTTTGGCGTGGATTCCCAGCAAAGCCGCTGGCGAACCATTGCCATGTTTGCTTTAGGGTTTTGGCTCAGTAGCAGTTTGGTTATAGACTTTGTGATCATGCCATCCATGTCTGCAGCTGGCATGATGAGTCAGGCTAGTTTTGCTACAGCTGGCTATTCAATCTTCTGGACATTTAATCGTGTTGAGCTTTTGTGTGGCGCTTTAATATTAGCTAGCCTCCTAGTCCTGCGTGGTAATTCTAATCTTTATCATTACGTCAGACGCTGGTCTATTTTATTATCCCTGCTCATGGTAGGGATCGCAATCATCTATACCTACATCATGACACCCCAGATGAGCGCTATGGCTCTACAACTGAATCTTCTAGAGCCAGTGAGTGGTATGCCAGCAGGAATGGTGCAAATGCATGAAGGCTACTGGCTACTAGAAGCAATCAAGTTAATGGCAGGGACTACACTACTTAGCTGGTGCTATCAAGACTATCGTAGATTGGTCTGTTCGTAACCTGCTCCCAAACTACCCATCACTCCAGGGGTGATTAATGCTCGTGGAAATGATTGTCAGGTTAATCGGGTGAAAGGGAGGTGGGGTGGTGGAGGATTAATCCTCCACCGTTCTTTCTGAAGGCCACAATAGCCGTAATGCCATCAAAGCAAAGCCAATGGCTGCGATCGCTTTAAGTAGACGAGTAGGCAATAGATGAGCCACCCCTCCCCCAGCGACTACACCCAGAAAGCTAGCAAGTATCAGTGCCGCTATGGTTCCCAAAAACACAGTACGGGGGGAATTGAGACTACCACTGAGTGCGATCGCAGCCAATTGGCTTTTGTCTCCAATTTCAGCTAAAAATACAGTTAGGAAACTTAGTCCTAGTAATTGCCAATCCATCTTCTAATCACTAATTCATAACTAATTCAGTTTGATTGCGTCCCACATAAGCATAACTGATATAAACAGTAAAAGTGTTCCGGCAGCAGTATCCATCATCTCAGGGGAGAAGCGCTTAGCGAGCCAATGACCAATCAGTACACCTAGCAAACTAGTAGATATCAGTGCTGCCGCAGCACCAACAAATACAATCCATGGAGACTGGGATTCGGCAGTGATTAGTAGTGTTGCCAATTGGGTCTTGTCGCCCATCTCGGCTAGAAAGATAGTTAGGAAGGTTGAACTAAAGATTCCCCATACAGCCATCTGCTTTGCTTTTAATGGCTGACTCTGGTCAGATTGAGTCACTGGAAAACTGCTCAAGATATAGTTACTCTATACAATTTACCAAAATTTGCATAACTTTACATAAATTATGAGGCTTTGATCACTCTCCAAATGTAAATTCTTAAAACAAGTTGAGATTTTTCCGCCCGAAAATTCTTATGATTGCTTTGATTGCTAATCAATTTATCAAATATGGGAGAAACTGCATTGATTAACTCAATCTTGTTAGCTGCTGTGGAAACCTCTGTTCCGGTGACCCCAGAGTGGAGTCCCACAGTGGGGATAGTAATGATTTTGTGTAATCTGTTTGCTATTACTGTTGGTCGCTTTGCTATCAAAAACCCCGGTCAAGGCCCAGCTTTACCTGGTGCCTCTGGACTGTTTGCCAATTTTGGTATCCCTGAACTGTTGGCAACTACTAGCCTCGGTCACATCCTAGGGGCTGGTGTCATCTTAGGTCTAGCCACTAGTGGTGTTCTCTAAGCTCTGACAAAGCACTTAGCTCCAGGGGAAGAGAGGGGAGAGGGGGCAGTGGGAGAAGCCCCAAGTCATCGAAAATTATTTTTGACTTTTGATATCGAATTTGCTTCCCCTTCCCGATTCCCCTAGCAATTCTGGTTGAACTCGCTGCAAAAATAACACGACTGCCGCTGAAAACGACCCCTCAATCACCATCAGGGGGATATGGGCAACCATCAGCCCGTAAATTGCTGTCCGTTCTGCTGCCACATTAAAATTAGCAGGAATATTGGTAATGACTAGGGCGAAGAATATTAGGGTCGCCACTCCCAAGCCAGCAGCACCGGCCAAGAAGCTGAAGATAGCAGTAACAATTCGATTGCCCTTACCAAATACCTGCCGCAATTGGAACAGGTGATAAGCCAAGATTGCTGATACTCCCATCATCGCTGCATTTATCCCGAGGGTGGAGAGTCCACCATGCTGGAACATAACTGCCTGAAAGAACAAACCAATCAGAATGGCAGGAACGGCATAATAACCTAAAATTGCCCCTAACAAGCCATTGAGGACGAAATGGACACTTGTTGGTGGGATGGGGAGGTGAATTGAGGATGCTACAAAAAAGGCAGCGGTTAGTAAGGACGCTCTCGGAATTGCCTCCTGGGGGTTTTGATGTTGATCAATTTGACGTAGGGCATACCAAGTCAGTCCACCAGTAGCTCCATAACCAGCAAGACAGACAGAAGCAGGGAGAATACCATCAGGAATGTGCATTAGTTTTCCTCCCTAAGAAAAAGAGTGCTGTACCGACAAATCCCCAGACACCAGCAGCTGCCATCAGCATTCTCTGAACAGGGGTGTAACTAGGACTAGTTGATGAGATCATTAGGGAGTTACCTGCTGCTGATGACTGACCCGCTACAACAGAATTCTCTTCACCGAGAGTCATAGTAATCATGCCACCGTGACCAGCTTGGCGCACCTGAATTGTCCAATTTCCCTGCTGAGCGTAATCGGGAGCAAAGATAAACCTGCCGTTGGTGTCACTAGTCCCTGTCTGCCAAGGGGTGGTAGGATTATTGGGAGCATAAATAGTTACTTGGGCATTAGACATCGGTTGACCAGTGTCGTACTTAGCATTAATCTCAATCGCCTCGATGGTTTTAGATTCAAGCCTAGTGCCGTGAGCCTCAGCATTGACTGACCAACTCAAGACAGACACCAGGCTCAGTAGCATCAAATCTTTCCACTTCATCCTTAATTCTTGACTGTTTAGTGGTGTTGGGTAGGTCATGACCTGGAAATTGGCATGGATTTACAGTGACCTTCACCGACATGACCTAGGTTAGGCAGAATCTCTTGAGTAAGCTGCTGATAGGTGCCAGCTGGGAGTGCTGATTTAAGCTGACCCATTGTCACTTCTAGTTTGCCGTTCTTAGCGAGTGCAGCTAGTGGCTCAAATCCGATCGCACCAGTGTTGAGGGGGTCATTAGCGGTCAAATCACTATCGCCAAAAATGTGATCGAAGTGGAAGGTAGCTTCTATGTCCGCTTCCCCATCCTTGGCTAGAATCCCTTTGCGCTGATCACCGACGAATTCACCACAGCGGTATTCAATCTCTTGGTCAAGTTTGATCACAAAATCAATGGTTTGTCCCTGCTTACTGGCTTTACCACCCATCACTAGGCTTTGATCCATTGCTGGACCAGTCTTGGCTTTGACCATTTTCCAGGAAAGAGCATTGTAATGACCAGTTGGTGCATCAGCTATCTCAGCAATCAGAATTGGCTCGGCATCCTCTGCCCCTTCCGCTAAATCGATGGTTTTGGGATTGGGGAGGATAATTTTCTCTTCGACTGAGATTTCCTTTACTTTATCGGGGTTATAGGGAGGGTTAGCTTGGTAAGCTGTGATGTCCGCTAGGTTGATGTAAAGCCGATCGAAAGATATTTGCCAACTGTCTTTGGAAACAAAGCCCTGTCGCACAAAATCTTCACCGTTAGCCCGAAATTGCAGCTTGCCATTCCCTGCTGTAGGCTTAGTCTCACTCTTGGGTTCACCTTCACCACAGCCTGAGAGGAAAATTACAGCTATGACTATTATATTTGCCCATATTTGCACCTTTTTGACCATGATTATGCGATCGCTTCAACTTTTCCTTGTACCTTAATTAGTATACAAAACTTAATAAAACTCAGTTTTGGGGTAATTTACAATGCCCCTCTACCCCTGTCTCTTATACACATCTCCGA
>WTKN01000244.1 GCA_011524395.1 Moorena sp. SS36440bin_2 | reverse complement strand
ACAGGATTTGGTATTGGCTGCGTTCTACAGCATCACTGGCTTGACGATACCGTTCCTCCAATTCCTCACAACTCAGATGAGGTAATAGGCTCAGCCGTTTGGGCATAGATCGTTCCCAACTCACTTTATACAATAAGTCTACACCCGGATTTGATATAATGTGAAAGCTAACTTGGCTTCTTGATGGTAATGCTTGGGAATACGCAACCTGTTCAGTAATTTTTCAAACCCTTCTTTTCCCGCTTGGGTCAGTTCGCTTCTGGCTTGCAATAGGGTTAAGATACTCGGAAACGCCACCACTGCCACTCCTGGAACTCCGGTTCCAGCACTGAGAAATCGGGGCACAATATCCACCAACAAGCTCAGATTCACTGTCCAACTGCCCACCGTCAGCCCTCTCCACAACCAATCCCAGCGGTCCCACAGATGGGGTGGTGCTTCTGTTTCCAATCGCCACCACCACGCTGTTGCGGGAGGCTGAAAACTATTTCGGTACTCAGCTAAGTCGATGACTTTGGTAATCTGCTCTGCTTTGCTCTTCAGCAGAGCGTCCCACTCAACCAGTTGCTGTTGATCAGTTGTAGACACCTGATTACACTGACTCCAAGCAGCCTGCACAGCATCCCTGGCATTCAAAATCTCTAACACTTCCTGTTCTTGAGGAGATTGAAACTCTTTGAGATTAAATAGTGCTTCTCGATAGCACTTCACGGCAGTTTCTAATTCAGAAGTAGTCATCAGCAATTGCACGACTCCATAGCAAGGATGAGGGAGTAGCCAAAAAAAAATACCAGTTTTTAGCTCATCGGATGGGCAAAAACGGTTTAGTTAAAATGAGTAGTCACAATTAAATTACTTTGCCCACACTACTCTAATTGGTATTTTTATCTCATGCAAGTCTCTGCTTTTTTTTGCTGATGTAAAAAAATAAAACTGTTTGGAGCAATAGTCCAGACAGTTGTTGAAGCAAGCAATGCTATAAATTCTTTTTATGAATAAAAATAAGTCCAAGTTTCAGCTAGATTATAGCAGTAATTTTAGGGAGTCGGAAGTCGGGAATCGGGAATCGGGAATCGGGAATCGGGAATCGGGAAGAGTACTCAAGATATCCGAAAACCTTCAACCTTACCAAACCTTCAACACTCAATCGCCAACAAAATCGTTTCCATCTCTTCCCTTGACAATCCCCCATGAGCCCCCAACTTGTGTTGTTCAAACCGGTCTTCTTCATACCACCAAACCGTTTCATACTTATTCGGTAAAATAACTAAATTACCTAACCGATTCAGCAATAGTGGTGAGGGTTCACCTGTACCGAAATAGCCTTCTTCAAGTAATGTCGTAGTGCGGTACACTGTTGCTCGATCTGCCAACTGCTCCGTCAGCAAATCATAGACTTTATCCAAATGGTCGTCTTGAATGTACAACACCATATCCCGACATGACCCGGCTGGCACCAACAGTTTACCTTGGGAATTCCTCTTGATAAACTGCTCAATAGAAGGAGTCAGCTGATTTAAATAAATAGTAGTCTCTGGTGAAATCTCCATTTGTCCATGATCAGCAGTAATTAGTAATAATGTATTCTTGAGCTTACCAGCTACCTTCTGATATAAAAGTCGCTCCATGGTTAGCAAAAGTGTGCTAACTTCAGCCTGGAACTGTAGGGAGCCAGGACCGTATTTATGAGCCATCCCATCAACAGTATCCAAATACAGGAAAAAATAGCTCTTCTGGGATTCAGCGATCGCCGCTTCAGTCAGGTTAACTAATGCTTCAGGAATAGTTTTGTAGGGAATAGTAGTTGCCCCATCACACACCGCTCGTGAAAAAGGAGAGTAAGCATAATTGTAGTGTTGAAAACAATAGGATTGCACACCATACTGTTGCAATTTTTGATAGAAAGTTTGGGTAGGGAAAAGGCTTTGCTCAGAAATGCCAGTTGTGTGTAGGGTTCCCCGTTGTCTATCACCCGCAAACGAAAACATCAACGGAGCAATAATATCATCCAACAGCGGCTCATAGTAAAACCAATGGAAGACACCACTCTCACCAACCGGAAGCCCTGAGTGAATAGTAGTCACATGAGCAGCAGTTGTGGAAGGAAACTGGGTCGTCAATTTAGAAGCTACACCTTCCACTACAAACCGCTTCAAAAATTCCGATTGTTCAACATAGTCCTGAAAAAAGCGCCACCCGAAAGCATCAACAAAAATCAGAATAACCTTATCATAGCGGTCCGGTAATTCTCCTAATACACTCCTCGGTAAACCCATGTTTCCCTGACCAGTCAGCAGATGATAGATCATCTGGGGAATTTGGGAGAAACAATAGGAATCATAAAGGGGCTTACCGATGTTGTCATTTAGTCTAGCATTTTCAATAGCTTTTAAGGATTCAGAGTTAATCATAGAAGGGAGTAGGGTGTAGGGAGTAGGGTGTAGGGTGTAGAGTGTAGGGTGTAGGGTGGGGTGCATCTCATCTTTGTAAAAACATCATTAATAAAGCATCCCATTTAGGTA
>WTKN01000186.1:7127-20156 GCA_011524395.1 Moorena sp. SS36440bin_2 | reverse complement strand
GGGGTAGGGTGTCGGGAGTGGTCAAAAGCGGGAAATATTGATGCCGTGCCAGTGTTGACTTTTGCTGTCGGATCTTAGCCTTGTATTAAGATGCCAAAGGACTGGTGTAAAAAAAGCGATCGCACTATGGGCGCGTCAAGCGTTACAAAAGCGATCGCTTTTGTCTTTAGTCTAGTTGACTACTGATTTTGAGTACTTATCTAGTCTGTTTCATCAAGAAGGGAAAAAAATTAAAAATTGTCAATGGTCAATTGCCAAAGGGATTTAGGCGAATCTCTTAAGATTCTGACGCCAGCGGCTACCCAGCCATAACAACCCACCGATAGCAAGTAATCCTCCAGTAGTAGAAGATTCTGGCACTTTCTCGACTTTGATACGTGCTATCTGGTAGCCATCCACTGTGAAGTCACCTTGAGCAAATGTCTCAGTTGATAAAATTGGTCCACCTGGGATAAAACCTGGATGCAGGGTGACAACTCCGTTTTCTGGTGTACCGGTATCAGGAGTGGTTTGACCGAAGAAGGCAGTAGTCGTCTGCTGCTCGTCGTTAACTTCCGTACCTGCATCCAGAACTTGAGAACCGAGAACGGTAAAGTCAGCTCCAGTGAAATTACCTTCTTCATCAAAAATCTCAAAAGCCAAGGGGTTGCCATTAGCAATGAAAGCATCATTACTGGGAAGAATCATTGCTGCGTAGCTGAAGTAACGGCTAGTAGAATCTACAGTAAATGTGGCTTGGGCAATATCCCCAGAAGCAACTGGACCATTTGGACCAGGAATTACCCCATCAACTGAACCCGCACCACTAGCAAAAAACTCTTGACTAAGCACTGCTGCATTGCCATCCTCAGCAATGCGCTCCAGTCCTGGTGAAGCTGCCTCATCCCGATCATAAATATCAAACAAACCATTATGAAAACCAACCCAGACTGGAGTCAATAAGGTGCCGTTTTCCGGTGCCAGGCTTTCAATTGTCACCTTGAGGCTAGCTGCTGTTGCGCTAGATGCCATGGCTAGTGTAGAGGTTACCGTAACCATGGTGACAATTTTGAGTGATTGAATAATTGAATGCTTCATGGTGATCCTGATCAATGATATCAATATGGTAGATATGGTATATTTGTAAATAAGTGTGTTGCTCAACTATCTATGCAGCTACATCTCTATGCAGCTACATCATTATCCCTAGAGTTAATCAGCTAAGTGTTCAACACTAAGTTTTGAACACTTAGTCTTCAAAACTGATTTTGCTGGCACCGCATCAAGTGGATAATCCTAAGTTAGTAGCTTGACTAGAATTATTGGTTTCTTGGTTTAGTTGTTGCTGAACAGAGGCTGAAAATTTGCTGATAATTTACTGATAGTTTCCAGCATCTATTCAGCCTAGAATCATGACGACGTGATAGTAGTTCCAGTTGAGTACTTATCCTGGAAGGATGTTCGTGAATTTAATTATAATTATAATTATAATTATACTCTTGACAATTAAGCATTTATCATGGTCAATTAACACATCACAGGTTACAGGTCAACCTTAGGTTTAAGATTTCTCATTTAAGATTTATGTAGCGCTCGTGGTTCGTGTTGAGCAACAACAATTAAATAGTCACCATGCTCAAGTTGATAATCTGTTGGTGGATTGGAGATTACGTCTCCTTCAATTCCTTTTTGTACCGCTAAGACAATACTTTGATAGGCTTGCTTCATATACGTAAATACTTCTATAAAAGAACTACCAACGCGAGAGTCAGGAATCGCAATTTTATAAAGCTTGTTGCCATCTTGAGTACTTAATATTTCCGAGACAACTTTGGTAATTCCATGGTTAAGAGCAGCTTGGGAAATGAGCATGCTACTTAACTCACTACTAACGATTATTTCGTCAACCTTAGCCCGCTGACAGGATTTAACATGAGTTTCATCTACCAGCTCCACAACTGTGTAAGCGTTGGGATTAATACTCTCTACTGTCAGGGTAGATAGTATAACTTTTGCGTCCCGAGCTGTATCATCTATACTGTCATCCCCTAAAATTATAACAGTTCTAGCCTGCATCAATTTAGCTCGATTCAAGGTTTCATCACATACATTTCCCTTAATAAAAAATAAATTATTATCTTCGATAGGCTTCCGGTCTATATTAGCAATTAAAATAATTTTATCATCTTGAGTTTTAGGAAACCTTCGTAACTCATTGACAATGAATTTTGCTCTAGAATTCCATTCACAAATAATCAAGTGATTGTTAAAATTATAAGACCCCATACCTAGATCATTTTTAATTTTTTGATCGACAAAAATCCCAGCGAGGGTAGCCGTGAAGATTGCTAAGAATCCAATCCCCACAAACATATCGAGAATAGCCATAAAGCGACCACCAACTGTAACAGGGGTGATATCACCATAGCCAACAGTTGTTAGGGTGACGATGCTCCACCAGAAAGCATCTGCTTTTGATATATCTGGTTCCAGCCAGGAGATAGTGATAGTGTTAATAGTAATGATTATAAAAATAATAACCAGTACTTTATCAATATTTTCTCGGCGCAAAAAATTCCAAAATTTTCGATGCCATAGTAATATCATTGGACTTAGACGTAATGGTCAGATCATGTCGGTTTAAGTAACTATAATACAGCGGTATGGAATTGGGTGAGGTACTTTCGTTATAGATTTTAGGGAGCAGGGAGCAGCGGATCTGGGAACAGCGGATCTGGGAACAGCGGATCTGGGAACAGGGCAAAAAACCTGTGTAGCTCATAGTTATGAAAAACACTGTATCTATTCTCTATAATTTAGAGATTGAATCTGCAGGGGGTATCAGGAGCTCGGGAGTGGGCTTTGGAGTGTGCCCGAGCTTACTGAAAACTATACAAAAACAATACAATTTAAGTCTGCGATCGCTCAAGCTGAAAGCTAGAGGGCTTCCGGCAAACGGCTGAATGCTTATTGAACATTACTATAGGAACGGATAGCGCTACTATTGTTAAGGAGTTTAAAGCCGCTGTCGGTCATGCCAAAATCCTCTAACCTCAACCACACCCAGGACCACACCCCTAACTCTGCTCAAAACACCATTCGGATTCGGGGGGCTAGACAGCATAACCTGAAAAACATTGATCTGGAACTGCCACGCGATCGCATTATTGTCTTTACTGGTGTTTCCGGTTCCGGCAAATCCTCCCTGGCATTCGACACTATATTTGCGGAAGGACAACGCCGTTATGTAGAATCCCTTAGTGCCTATGCTCGTCAATTCCTGGGACAACTGGATAAACCGGATGTGGATGCCATCGAAGGCTTAAGCCCCGCTATCTCCATTGACCAGAAATCTACCTCCCATAACCCCCGTTCCACCGTTGGTACAGTTACAGAAATTTACGATTACCTGCGATTACTGTTTGGACGGGCTGGTGAACCCTATTGTCCCAAATGCGATCGCAATATTGCGCCCCAGACCATCGACCAGATGTGCGATCGCATTATGGAACTCCCTGACCGGACTCGCTTCCATATCCTGGCTCCCGTTATCCGAGGCAAAAAAGGCACTCACAAGAAACTATTATCCAGCTTAGCCACGGAAGGATTTGTGCGGGTCAGAGTCGATGGTGAAACCTTTGACCTCTCTGATACCATCGAACTGGATAAAAATTATACCCACAACATTGAAGTGGTGGTTGACCGTCTCATCAAAAAGCCTAGTATTCAAGAACGGATTACCGATTCCCTTGCTACTTGCCTAAAACGTTCTACTGGAATTGCAGTTATCCAAGTTTTAGATAATACATCAGCAGAGTCAGCACAAGTCAAATCTGATCATAAGTCTAAACGTATTGCTAACAAAAATGGCAGTTCATCTGACCAAGACATTCCCCAAGAAATAGTATTTTCAGAAAACTTTGCTTGCCCAGAACATGGGGCAGTAATGGAAGAATTATCTCCCCGATTATTTTCCTTTAACTCCCCCTATGGTGCTTGTTCATTTTGTCACGGTATCGGTAATTTACAAACCTTTTCTCCAGAACTAGTAGTACCTGACCCTACTCAACCCTTATATAGTGCTATTGCCCCGTGGTCAGAAAAAGACAACACCTACTACATCTCCCTACTCTATAGCTTAGGAGAAGCCTATGGTTTTGAAATCCAAACTCCCTGGAATCAGCTAACCTCTGAACAACAAAACATTCTGCTCTACGGCACCGAGGAAAAAATCTACATTCAAAATGATTCTGCTTATGGCAAAGAAAAAGGGTACTACAAGCGCTATCCTGGCATTATCCCCATCCTAGAAAAACAGTACAAAGACACTAACTCGGAAGCATCAAAACACAAACTAGAGCAGTATTTAATTTATCAACCTTGTCCAGAGTGTCATGGTAAACGGCTTAAACCAGAAGCACTATCGGTGCGGTTAGGACAATATCATATTGATGATTTAACTAGTGTCTCAATTCGCCAATGTCGTCAACGAATTGATAACTTACAACTCTCCCCCCGCCAAGCTCAGATTGGTGACCTTGCCCTCAAAGAAATTAAAGCCCGATTACAATTTCTGCTTGATGTAGGATTAGATTATCTTACCCTTGATCGTCCAGCCATGACCCTTTCCGGTGGAGAAGCTCAGCGGATTCGCCTAGCAACTCAGATTGGAGCAGGCTTAACTGGAGTTCTGTATGTATTAGATGAACCAAGTATTGGATTGCACCAAAGAGATAATGGACGGTTACTGACTACTCTGATCAAATTGCGGGATTTGGGGAATACCTTGATTGTTGTAGAACATGATGAAGAAACCATTCGCACTGCCGATCATATTGTCGATATTGGTCCGAAAGCTGGAATTCATGGGGGAGAAATTGTTGCTCAAGGGGATTTAGAGACTGTAATTAAAAGTGATAAATCCCTGACGGGAGCCTATTTATCAAAACGACAAGTAATTGAAACCCCTAGTAAACGTCGAGAGGGGAATGGTCGTTCTTTGGTGATTAAAAATGCTCATCGTAACAATCTCAAACACATTGAAGTAGAGATACCACTAGGTGAGTTAGTCACCATTACAGGTGTCTCTGGATCTGGGAAATCTACCTTAGTCAACGAATTACTTTACCCGGCATTACAACATCATCTGACTCGTAAAGTACCCTTTCCCAAACAATTGGATCAAGTTGAGGGACTCAACGCTATTAATAAAGCAATCGTAATCGATCAATCTCCTATTGGTCGCACTCCCCGGTCTAATCCTGCTACCTACACAGGAGTGTTTGATGCAATTCGAGAGGTATTTTCTAAAACTATTGAAGCTAAAGCTAGAGGTTACAAGCCAGGGCAATTTTCGTTTAATGTCAAAGGGGGACGTTGCGAAGCTTGTTCGGGACAGGGTGTGAATATCATTGAGATGAACTTTTTGCCCGATGTCTATGTACAATGTGACATTTGTAAGGGAGCGAGATATAATCGAGAAACGTTGCAAGTGAAGTATAAAGGATATTCCATTGCTGATATTTTAAATATGCCAGTGGAAGAAGCCTTGGAGGTATTTAAGAATATTCCAAGAGCAGCATCTCGGTTACAAACCTTAGTAGATGTGGGCTTAGGATATATCCACTTAGGGCAACCAGCACCGACATTATCTGGTGGAGAAGCACAGCGGGTGAAGTTGGCAACAGAATTGTCACGTCGGGCAACGGGAAAGACATTGTATTTAATCGATGAACCGACAACAGGATTGTCATTTTATGATGTTCATCACTTGTTGAATGTATTGCAGCGCTTGGTAGATAAAGGAAATTCTGTTTTGGTGATTGAACACAATTTAGATGTGATTCGCTGTGCTGATTGGGTAATAGACTTAGGACCAGAAGGTGGCGATAAAGGGGGAGAAGTAATTGCCTCTGGAACACCGGAGGAGGTAGCAGAAAATCCTAAGTCCTATACCGGGAAGTATTTGAAGGAGGTTTTACAGGATTACCCCCGACAGGAAGGACTGCTAAGTGCTTAGTCCTTAGTGCTTAGTGTTCAGTGCCCTATTTCCCTATCTCTCCATTTCCCCATCTCCCTATCTCCCTATCCAACTAATCTACTTTCTTTGAATGCAACTCGGTATAAAACTTGACTATAAGTTTACGATTACAGGGGCATGGTCGCTAGGTTTCTCTAGTTTTCTCGGTTCTATGTCAATGGTACAACTAATCGCTTGATTGTAAAGATTGGGGGTTAGGTAGATATGGTCAATGCGCCAACCCCGATTACCACGAAAGGCACGGGTGCGATAGTCCCACCAACTAAAATTACCCCCTTCTTTAGTAAATTTGCGAAAGGCATCTGCTAAACCTAGGTCTAAGACAGATTCTAGGGCAAGACGTTCTACTGGGGACGCCATGATATGCTTTTCTTTGCCTTTAGGATCATGGATATCCCGGTCTTCTAGGGCAATATTAAAGTCCCCACATACACAAAGTTCATGGGACTGTTGTTCTAGAATACTGTTTAAATAGTCCCGCAGTATCTTCAGCCAACGTAGCTTGTAGTCATACTTCTCACTGTTCACCGAAGACCCATTGGGAACATAGAGGTTAACAATGCGGATGCCATCTACTATAGCGCTAATCACTCGCTTTTGTTCATCTAAGTCCCCAACCTGAGCTGTATCCAACACCGCCGCAAAGCCAGTACTTACGTCTGTGGCTGGTTTCCTGCTAAAGATGGCTACACCGTTATAGGATTTTTGCCCAGAAACATAAAGGTAATACCCCAATTCTTCAAAAAGCGATCGCGGAAACTGGGCATCCACTACTTTAGTTTCTTGCAGGCAAAGCACATCTACTTGGGTCCGTTCCAACCAATCTATTACTTGAGCTTGGCGACTCCGAATTGAGTTGACGTTCCAGGTAGCGATTTTCATTAGTCCTAGAGGTGATTAGATTTAGGCCAGAACAGACAGCAACTACCTCTACACCAGGGTTGGGGAGCAAGATATAGATACCTTCCACTCAGACATCAAAACCAGAATACCATAGCGTTAAAGAGGTTAGTTTAGGCGGTATTGGCAGAGATATCACCTCCGACAGATTACAGTAAACCCCTTCAACTAATTTGAAGGGGTTGATTACAGTTTTTTATAACAGTTGATTAGGAGCTTGAAGTTTTTTTGAGTAATCGATAATCGGGCTTTGGGTAATTAGTCATATTACCTGTTACCTTTTAACGTTTGCCTTGTATAAATTGGTGCTCTGCGACCAACCTTGCTAACTCAGGTAACAAAGCCAAGTTACGAGGTCGCTGGAGACGATAGACACTACACTGATTGGCAAGCTGAGCACACTGAAGAAGATGGGATGCTTTCTCAGAGTCAAATAAACTGTTTAGACGGGAATGACGGGATAGTTCCATCACCGCCTCCTGACCTTTCACACGCTTAATACTGAACTGTGAACCTGAAACTAGTACGTAGATGCACCGGATTGGTAGTAGCGCTTGGGTCAAATCCTGATTTAACCGATAGCCAGGTTTATTTAACTTAGGTACCAGCAGACCCAGCTTATCCTGGTCATATCCCAAAACCTTAGCTACTTCTCGACTTAGTTTAATTTGAGGAAAGCTAGAAGCAACTTTCGCTGTCCCCTGATCCAATGTCACAGGTGCAACATCATCAGTGATGATTCTGTATCCCTGAGTATGGAGTGCCGCAGCAATTGAAGACTTACCCTCACCGGAATTACCCAAGAAAACAACCGCACCACCATTAATATTGACTACACTAGCATGTAGCACCAACAATCCTCGCTGATAGAGCAGAATCGCCATCACAGTTCCCACTAGAGCCGTTTGAATGCGGCTCAGCGAGGCTTCTGCTGCGGGAATGATCGTAATCCTGTTTCCCCCCTGTACCAGAAACAGCGCTGTGTCTTTGAGATAAATCACCGCCTCCTCTGGACTCAACTGCAAAGCCATCGGCTGCTGGATAACTTCCTTTGGAATGTAGTCACTAATTTTGCGATTCGGCGTTCGCGTAGTGTAATCATTACTCTGAATGTGAATCATCACATCACACTCTACTTCTGCTGGGATCAACTCTGGGATTGGTAGCGCCGAGTGGATTCCTAAACCATAAGCAACATAAGAAAACAGCTTTTGCTTTTTGCCAGCCAACTCTTTGCAATCCAACTCTTTGGAATCCACTAATTGGCTATCAATTTCGGAAATATTCCCAACTGAAGACTTAGAGATTGTTTTAGAGATTGTGCCATCCAAACTCATAATTAATTTATCAAATAACTATTGCACGTAGATGCAATCACAAGAAACTGATACAGTAGTTTCTATACTCCCCTTGATGAGCCATTACATTTCACAAATTCCCCTGGCATCCGTTGCTTAAGCCTATTTCTAGGCGCGCAAGGCTTGCGCCCTAACTATATGTAGTTAAGTTGCAGTGCGACCCGGAGGTGCGACCCAAGGGCGAGTAAATCGCCCTTGGGTCGCACCTATAGCAAATTTAATTACGGGTCAAGGGCACCGTTTAGCTATTAAGGTTTAGTAATTAGCTTTTTAAACTGACAATAAAGCAGCTTTTTGATTTAGTAATTTATCGTTAAATTTGACTAGTTTACAAACCAATAATTTGCCAAAACTATCAAAGTCATGACTTACCCAACAAAAATCTAATACCAAGTAGTTGAGATTTTCATGATGCCCCTAATTTTCCCTTAATAAGGAAAAATTGTGAGGGTTATCATGAGTTATTTTACAGCTAGTACTGATTCCAAATACTATTCTAAATTTTGATTCACAGTCCATGGATCATGAATCTAATGGCAGATTATACCCTGAGTAGCATTTAGACTGTCTTAAACGGATTCAGTTTGATAATTATAGCGCTTCAAATTAATTAAACTGTATCCTAATTAATCTATTTTTTCCACCACTACCTAAAATTTTAATAAAACTTAAAAACTTTAATAAAATAATATCTCTAAAAATGAGTTAAAAATTTTAGCACTTATTAGAGTAATTATAAATTATTTGTAAACCTATATAGTGATTTATCCTAATCAAAAAAACTCTGTATTCCTTACTACTCTTACCAGATACCGAGTTTCTTGTTCCCTAAAGGGTTTAATTCTATGTTCACATCTCAAATGGAAATGCTATAGCATTAGCTAGGGAGTAGGGAGTAGGGAGTAGGGAGTAGGGAGTAGGGAGTAGGGAGTAGGAAAGTCAGAAGGTAAGCATTAAGCAGTCAGCGGAAGGCCTTTGGCCACGCTACGCGAACAGCGGAAGGCCTTTGGCCACGCTACGCGAACAGCGGTCAGCCGTCTGCTCACTGCTTACCTTGAAGTTAGCGATAATTTTTAGCCTGAGTTTCAAACAAATGGGCATAAGTACCATCTAACTGCATCAGTTCCGAATGGGTACCGCTTTCTACAATTGAACCTTGGTCCATCACATAAATCCGGTCAGCCATTTTCACAGTAGATAAGCGATGGGTGATCAGAATAGCAGCTTGATCTTCGATCAGTTCGCGGAATTTCATAAACACCTCGTATTCTGCCTTAGGATCCATAGCAGAGGTAGGTTCATCTAATACAATCACCTGAGAGTTTCGTAGAAAAGCTCGTGCTAAGGCTATTTTCTGCCATTGACCAATACTAAGTTCTTCCCCGTGGTCAAACAATTTACCCAGCATGGTATTATACCCTTGGGGCAAACTGGTGATAACCTCATCAGCACCAGAACGACGAGCAGCATCAATAATAGTTTCGTGATCTCGTGGTAAATCAATGTCCGCTAACCAGATATTTTCCTGAGCTGTGAAATTATATTTAGCGTAGTCTTGGAAAATCACACTGATTTGGCGACGTAAGTCAGCTATTTTAAAATTGCGGATATCAATCCCATCAATGGTAATGCTACCAGCGGTTGGATCGTACAAACGACACAATAGTTTAATTAAGGTTGTTTTACCGGAACCGTTTTCTCCTACTAGGGCGATAGTTTCCCCTGGTCGCACCGTGAGGTTGATGTTTTTAAGTGCCTTACGAGTTGTAGTACCGTATTGGAAACTAACATGATCGAAAACAATACCACCGCTCATGGAGTGGGGAATTGGTTTGGGATAAGTTGGTTCAACAACGTTAGGTTTTAGATCCAGAAATTCGTAGAGGTTACCTAAGAATAGGTTATCTTCATAAAGACCAGATATACTAGTTAGTAACGCTCGAATATTATTTTGTCCCCGCTGCAACGCTTGGTGATAAAGTACTAAATCTCCTAATCGCAAATCCCCATGAACAGTTTGATAGACAATAAAGCCATAGACAGAAAAGATTAACATTCCTGCAACGGCTTGAGCACAAAAGTTAGCAAAGGAGCGTCCAGTGGCAATGGCTACTTTTTCTTTATAAAGTTGCTCTCGGATGCGACGATACCAGTCAGTAAAGAAAACCCCTAAATCAAACAAGCGAATTTCTTTAGCAAACTGGTCTGAGGTTAGCATATAACCCAAATACATGGATTGCCGTTCCATGGGTGTTTTTTTACGCTGCCAACGATAAATAACCCGAGAGTATTTTACCCGCACCACCATCGCGGGCATAGCAGCAATAAATAAAATCCCAGCAATTCCCCAATGGAGGGAGAGTAATAAACTCACCATCGCTAACAAGGAAATACTATTTTGAGCTATCTGTGTGAGACGATTTAGGACTCGGGGCGGTCGGTAGGGCGCTTCTTGTTGAGCTCTTTGTAATGTATCGTAGTATCGTGGATTTTCGTAGTACTCCAAGTCAGCTTCTAGGGATTTATCATGAATAATCCCTTGCATGTAGTCAGTCACTCGCTGAGAATGAGCAGTATTGACTACTTCACCTAAGGAGTTCAAAAGAGTAGTGACAAGGGTAACTGTACCGGCTAAGATTAGGAAAAGTAAAACATCACGAAAGACGGCTTGTTTATCAGCATTATGTAATCCGTCAGTGACGGTATCAATTATTAGTTTAGTGAGATAAAGTGATAGTAGAGGTAATATCCCCTGAACCAGCAAAAGTCCTACGCGAGCAACTGTCAAAAAAGGACTGCTTTGCCAGACTAGACGCAGTGCAGGCAAAAGGCGTAATGTTTGCTGGATTTTTTGTCTTAAGGTTTTGCCTGCTCCCATTTTTTGTGTTAAAGTTTAGAGGTTACAAGTCTAGTGTTGAGGCTATCGTTTTTACTACGATCAGAAGTAGTTAGTTCTTCGATATCTTTCTCCACCAAGGCCACTAGATCAGGAAGTTCCATTAGATTAGGCTTTCTGGTGAAGCGGCTAATAGATACAGTCTTGATCAGACTGGCGCACTGACTCAGATGAGTAGTGACACAGTCTCGAGCAATTAGCACATCTACATCACGGCTATGACGAACTACTTCAGGGAAAGCTTGTTGAGGCGTTAGCTTGGTAATCTGATGTTGGTCTCCCTTGGCTAATACATAGAGCCGCTTCAGGGGTACAGCAGTGCGTTGAAACCCATCTGTGAATGTGTAGGAAAGCTTTGGTGCGTTTGGGTAAAGAGGAGGTAAGTTCTTTGAATTGTGTCCTAGAGAATCCGCTGCTGATGGCCAAAGTTTAATCTGAGGGAAGCTAGGAATAATCAAAGGATAGCCGTCATCAAGGTTGACAGGCATGACATCATCAGTTATTACCTGATAACCCTTCCGATGAAACGCTCCTGCTAAGGTGGATTTACCCCAGCCTGACCCACCCATGAATGCGATCGCTTGATTGTTAACTACAATGCTGCTAGCATGGAGCACTAGCAATCCCCGCTGTCGTAGCACCACAGACATACAAGCTCCAAGGATGTTAGGGCTGAGCTTAGAGTTATCTGCTCCTGTGACAGGTTCGATAGTAATCTCTCGCCCATCTTCAATTAAAACCTTTGCTTTGCCATGCAATTCCCCAACCACACGGTTGCTCCAATTGGCTGTTTCTGGAGGAAGATGACTCAATTTCCCGAAACGTATGATCACATCAGGGGGTCCATCAGACTCCATCAGCTCGGGTAAGGGAATCTCTGAGTGAATACAAAGGTTGTAGGCCGTATAGATGTACATAATTGATACTTAGGAGCAGGTTAAACTTGATCGGAGAACTTGATAGCAGAAAAGGCATCCCCTCACTCTAGCCAAGACCCTTCTGCTGAGTCAGTGTTGCAGGACTAACGAGTGGAGGATGATCCTGCTAGTAGTAGATAATGTAGTAGTAGATAATGCCTTTATCGCCTTTTGTCATAGCGCTACTGATATTGATTACTCACCATTACCAGTAGTAATCCTGTTACTGTAGTTTGAAGGGTTCACAATTACCATTGTTATCGCAGTCTAGGCTGATTGAGCCATCTGATTGATCTGCAGGCTCAGCCAAATTACCATTGAAAATCAGGACATCTGACGGACCACCAGGTCCAGCGATTTGGGTGATCTCCTCAATGGTGCCGTGAACAATCATCTCTGGTGTAGCGTAGCTCTTTTCCATGGTGTTACTTTCCTTTTGCTGAGGGTAGCTTAAGGTCGTCACACCCTAATTTTAACTATTGATTAATTACGATCACTAGTAGTAATTCGATTACTGTAGTTGGAACGGATCACAATTACCATTGTTATCGCAATCTAGGCTGCTTGAGCCCTCTGATGTAGCCTGGGGATTAGCCACATCACCATTGAAAATCAGCACATCAGCAATCCGATCAGGTCCATTGATTTCAGTGAGCTCTTCAATAGAACCGTGAACAATCATCTCTGGAGTAGCGTAGGTCTTTTCCATGGTGTTACTTTACTTTTGCTGAGGGTAGCTTAAGGTAGTCACACCCTGATTTTAACTATTGATTAATCATCATCACTAGTAGTAATCGTATTACTGTAGTTTAAAGTCAACACAATTACCATTGTTATCGCAGTCTAAGCTTTGTGAGTCGTTTGAGCTAGCCTGGGGATTAGCTACATCACCATTGAAAATCAGCACATCAGCAATCCGATCAGGTCCATTGATTTCAG
>WTKN01000186.1:0-7027 GCA_011524395.1 Moorena sp. SS36440bin_2 | reverse complement strand
TGAGCTCTTCAATAGAACCGTGAACCATCATCTCTGGTGTAGTGTAGGTTTTTAGCATGGTGTTACTTTCCTTTTGTATATTGTGGTTTCAGGTAGTCACACCCTGAGTTAAACTATTGATTACTCATGATAATTAGTAATGCTGTTACTATAGTTGGAACGGATCACAATTACCATTGTTATCGCAGTTTAGGCTAGTTGAGTCATCTGATTCAGCCGCAGGATTAGCAACATCACCATTGAAAATCAGCACATCTCGAATTTGATCAGACCCACTGACTTCAGTTAGCTCTTCAATAGAACCGTGAACCATCATTTCTGGTGTAGTGTAGGTTTTTAGCATGGTGTTAGTTTCGTTATACTTATTGTGGGTTTAAGGTAGTTACACCCTTAGTTAAACTATTAATTACTCATCATTAGTAGTAATCATATTACTATAGTTGGAACGGTTGACAATTATTATTGTTATCGCAGTCTAGGCTGCTTGAGTCATCTGATTGAGCTGCGGGATTATTCAAATCACCATTAAAAATCAGCACATCTGCCATCCGATCAGGTCCACTGATTTCGGTTAGTTCTTCAATAGAACCGTGAACGATCATTTCTGGTGTAGTGTAGGTTTTTAGCATGGTGTTACTTTGGTTGTACTTATTGTGGGTTTAAGGTAGTCACACCCTGAGGAACGAGTATTAATTACTCACTGTCTTGATGCAGTCGCTCATGGCGCATGGTTCTGCGTGCGGAACCTGCGTCTGCACCTGTCTTGATGCAGCGCGGTCTTGGGGGTTTCCCCCATGACCGCGCTGCATCGCTCTCCAGCCCCGTGGAAACCACGGCAGTCGCTCATGGGGGAAACCCCCGCATTAAGGCGCTGCCTCCCCAAGACCGCGCTGCCTCCCCAAGACCGTAATGGTGCGTTTGACCCATTAAGAATTAAATTCGCCACGGGTCGCACCTCTGCATTGCTAATTACTAACTATCACCAGTAGTAATCCTGTTACGGTAGTTTGAACGGATCACAATCATTAACTGCTTTGCAGTCTAGGCTGGTTGAGTCATCGGATTGAGCTGCGGGATTAGCCAAATCACCATTGAAAATCAGCACATCGGTAATCCGATCAGGCCCACTGACTTCGGTCAGCTGCTCAATGGTGCCGTGAACAATCATTTCTGGTGTAGTGTAGGTTTTTTGCATGGTTTTACTTTCCTTTTGCTGATAGTAATTTACGGTAGTTACAGCCTGAATTGGACTTACGGTATTTCAAAGGTTGTGCCCAAACCACAATCCCAAGTAGATTCCCTGCCAAGTTAGACTTAGGGTGTCACTTGGGTGCGGTCAAGCCACAACGCTAAGATGATTCCCTGCCAGACTGTCATGCAGTCTTTTTCTCGCACCCTGCCTCCTGAGGTCATGCGTCGATGAACTTGTCTCAGAAAGTCTGTGTCAACGTACCCTTCAATGAGTTCAAGCTTATTCAAGATCACGTCGTCGAATACCTGACGATTTACGGTGAGCAGACCGTGAATAAAGTTTGGACCCATATGGGCTTTGCCTCCTCGCCACTGGACAGCTTTTGGTAATATATCAGCCATCCCACGGCGCAACACCATCCGACTCCATCCCTGGTAGAGTTTCTGCTCGGAAGGCAGTGCTAGACAGAATTCAAGTAGCCGCTTATCCATAAAGGGATGACGAGCTTCTAGGGAAAATGCAGCATTGTAGCGGTCGAGCTGCTCTAGAATCAGGGGAAATATACCTTGGCTTAGATTACGCCAGTGGTCTTCTCTGACTGTGAGTGATGGTTGATCGGATTTGTCCAATGCGTGGATACGCTGATCTATACCAATGCGCTCAGCAAAGTTACTGTTAACCAGAGGTGCAACAGAACTAGCTAACTTGTCTTGTCTGCGCCACTTTTGCCAAAGTTGCTGGATTGCTTCCGGAACTAACGCTTTGACTCCATGATTGAGCAACAGGTGCTTACGGGAGACACCAAAACGCTTGTGAATCTGATGTACAGCTTTAGCAAAAGCAATCCACCGTAACTGCTTGGCGAGGGTTTTTAGGTGTAGGATACTGTAGTGTTTAACCAGGGCTTGGGGTGAGTTACCAAAATGTTCGGAAAATGCTTCAGCTTCCTGGACAAAGGTTTCCCACTCTCCTTGATGGGCTAATTCTGTCAGTCTAGACACACCATGAAACACGACATTATCGCCATCGAGACCATCTAAAACAATTCGCATCCCTGCTTGCTGAGCAGCTTGACTCAGTCGCCAAGGATAATGATGACTTGGACCAAGTAAGGCTTCGTCTTCATACTGCCAAATCTCCTCAACGTCTGACAGCGGACCAAACTGGTCAGCATGAACATAGTGGGGAATTAGTCCACCCTGTTCTAAAACGGCATTGATGAAGGGACGTTCATCACATTCAGTGACTTTGTCAAAAATGTTGGAGAAGCTGTGGAGTTGAGTATCTCCTGCTTCAGCTAGTAGTTTCCTGGCTACACAAGTGATTGAGGAAGAATCTAATCCACCGCTCAAGTGAGAACCAACGGGAAAAGCACTACGAAGACGACAACGAACTGCTTCGGTAAAGATGTCACGAAATGCTTCAGCATAGGCTTCGTCTGAGTCTAAAATCAGCTCACGATTTGGGTCTAGAGACCAGTAACAGTTTAGTTCTATCCCTGACTGACTAACGACCATAGTGTGAGCAGGAGGAAGCCGCAGAATTTCGTCATAGGTAGTGATGACTTTGTCTTCCATCATCAGGGCCACATAGTCAGCCATCCTAACTTCGTTAAGACGCTTTGGCACGAAGGGTAAACAGAATAGTGCTTTGATTTCAGAGGCAAAAATAAACCCTTGACCGGGTTGGTGATAGTAATAGAAAGGCTTAACCCCAACATGGTCTCTAGCACAGAAGAGAATCTGCTTGTGCTTATCCCAGATAGCGAAGGCAAAGTCACCTAATAGTTTCTCTGGACACTGCTGTCCCCATTTTTCATAAGCGGCTAAGATCAGTTCGCTATCCGTAATTTTTTCTGCTGGACGGTCGTTCAACTCTAGAGCAAGAATCAATTCCTCTCGATTATCAATCCGAGCATCAGCAGTAATCACTAAATTTTTGGAGTGATTAACTAAAGGTAACTTTTCCAGCAGCGATTCAGGAGTAGTCCACAGCATCCGATGACCGAGACCAACAGACCCCTGGCACCAGATATCTGCTCCGTCTGGTCCCCGGTGGGCAAGGATATCTAACATTTGCCCAATATTTTCCCGGTCTATTGGTTCCTGGTCGAGGTAGTAAATCCCGACAATGCCACTCATAGTTTGCCTCCTTTAAACGATGGTAGTGGAGTAAACCGTGAAAGGTCTCTGAGATAGCCGATCACAATCTGTCCTTGGTTTTCCACCCATGCATGAGCTTCTAATTTTCCTCCCTCCCCTTTAGCAACACCAATTCTAAGTTGAGGGGAGTAACCACAGCGACTCATCAGTACTTGTGTGGTTAATGCTCTAGCTAAACACTTAACACCACCTGGCATGTAGCGACTGCTAAGATTAACAGCTCCAACAATTTTGCTTAGGTTAATTTGGTTTAACCCTTGAGCTTGAGGTGATGGCTGACTGATTTTTGCTAGCAGTCGCCGCAATGTCTGAAATGGTAGTAACCATAGCGCTAGTCTGATTAATCCTAGTAAGATGAACGTGTTAATTACAAGTTGACGTTCTCTACTACTAAGGCGCAAGAACTTACGCAACTGCTTCATCTTTTACCTCAATTAGCCCAACTGCTGCGAATTCTTGGAGTAATGCCAACAGATCGCGATCGCATTTGTCTGGCTCAACGTCGTACTCTGCTAGCAGTGCATGCCGAATTTCGTCTAACGTTTTCGGTTCCTGGATCAGATTCCAGATGCTAGCACCTACGGTATTCAAGCCATAGTAAACTCCAGACTTCATGTCGAGGATGATTGCTTCTCCTCCGAGGTCAGAAGATAGTTGCTCTTGAGCTGCTACTACAATTGAAGATTTTGAGATAGTACAATCCAAACTCATGATTTTTTATTCTCCAAGTAATTATTGCTGTTATATAAAACTAGTGAGGGAATTATATGGGCTTATAATTAATGGATTGATAGTAATTCCCCAGATCTCTATGGTTGATTAGCCCTGAACGTTGTTACTTTTAGTAAAGTCATGATAGAGTAGATACATAACTTGATAATTTTAAGTAGTTAGTGTAAACTAGTATTTCTTGATATAGGGTTTATAAACGAGTTGTCAAAATCCATAAACCCAAAATAATTGCTAGTGTGGTCATCCTGCTTCCGTGAGAGTTCCCAACCTATTTATAATTGCTAGACAGCGGTTTGCAATTAATTAGGTACACAGTTATGCATTTTTAGGCAGCAGGGAGCAGCCAGGCATCGCTTGTGCCAAAAAAATCTACTCTTTCACCATCTCATTATCAGCCCATATTCACAATTTTAAATTGTTACTAATGTGTGAATAGTTTGTGAATATTATTATTTTGAATAGTTACTGACAGACTTGATACTGTTCTGACTAAAATCAGAATTTATAGGAAGTAATGATAGTTTAAATTAAAGTTATTTTATTTAATTGTAGCCTAATTCATACCATAGTTAAAGGATTTTTAGGAGATTTTAATAAAACTTTAATTCTTTGTTGAATTAATAAAAAATGATATCAAACTCTGGAACTTATCCCCTTGATGATGTAACGAGTAAAACTCTTGTATGAGATAAAAGTAAATTTCGTAGGTTGGAGGTGGAGTTAAAGAGCGATCGCATTTTAATCCGATAGACAATCCCCCACACATTTGGAGCAACCTGTTGTAACATTGGTTCAGAGCCACCGAAATCAGCTGATGATAAATTCATAATTAACTCTAATTAACTTGATGTTGTAATCACGTTAATTTTTCCTTGCCTTCAATTAAATGTTCTCTCCCTGGCTAGTAAATTCCGGACAGTTTTTCAGAAAAACTTTTGCTGCTATATAAGGTCAGTGAAGCTAACAGCCCATGGGCTACGCCTACGCTACGGGAACAGATAAGGGTGTTTATATCTGGGTTGTAAACCACGAATTGCTGAAAAAGGCTTGCATACAAGAGGCTTGCATACAAGAGGGGAAAGAGATACAGAGTTTTATCGTCCAAGAAAAAAAGACGATACAGGTTTACATCTGATTTGGAAATGCTATTACAGTCTTTCGCTTTGAGCTAGTGTTCTGGTAGCTACAGTGGTAAAGAAAAACCGCAAGTAGGAGCCCACGGCTTCTGCCCCTACAAGCAAAATGATGTCTCAATCTGCCGTACAGCGGTAAGGGCAGAATAACTGACCCCAGCTGTTCCTTCTCCTGGATGAGTTGAATCTCCTACTAACCAAAGACTTTTGCAAGGTGTGCGAGTGGCAAAGCCAAAGGGTCCAAAGGTAGGTATCCGTTGCCCTATCCCTCCGACAATGCCTTGTTCTCTGGCAGTAAAACGGGCAAAGGTGCGAGGGGTTGCTGCTTCTTGGTGAATGATGGTCTCTGGTGTTAAATCAAAGTATTGACTAAGACGTGCGATCGCATTTTCTGTATACTCTTCCTTTAAGCGGTCATAGTCTTGCTTAGACCCCCGCCACCACATGGCAGCATCGGTAAAGGATGAGGCAGTAATGGTAGCTTTTCCCTCTGGTGCTCGTCCATCTCCTGGCTTACTAACTGAAATAAACAAGGAATTATTCTCGCCAATTTGTCCATCGTAGTCATAGAGAAACTGAAGATGGGGAGGACAACCATCAGGAATTGCACGTTTATCTACCCCAAGATAGATGACAAACGCACCGGATGGTGAAGGTAATTTATCGACTCGATATTTATACCCTGTCATCGAGGTTTCAGGGAAGGTCTGTAGATTATTACCTAATAATTTCACTAGGTTTTGCACAGTAACGTTGGCAACTACTTCATCTGCTGGTTCTGTCCAAACTTCCCCAGTTTTCTGATTGCGAATCGAAACACCAGTAGCTTTACCACCTGATGTTTCGATCTGTTCAACGGTGTGGCGCATTAGTAGCTTACCCCCCCATTTTTCCAGGGCTTCTACTAAGCGATCGCTTAACACTTGCATACTACCTTGGAGATGAAATAACCCTTGGGGTTCCTGAGAAACTCCTAAGGCTGTTGCAGCATACAACAGTGCTGTCTGATCTACATCCACTTGAGAATAAAGCTTGAGCTGCATATCCAGAAAGGTTTTCAGACGCTTATTGTCATATAAGCCATATCCTCGTAACCCATCCGCTACGGTCATGAAGGTAAAGGGTAGGGTAATTAAGGTATCCGGACGCACTGCTGAGGTTAGTTGCCACAAGTCCCATACATTACGAGGTGGTAGCACTGGGTCACGGGATTGGAACTTCCAACTGGCATTGAATAAGGTTGCCATCAGTTGCCAGAAGGGCTCACTACCGGGAAACTGGCGTTGTCGTTCTGTTTTCCATTGCTCCGGGTTCCGCCAGATATTAATCGGTTCGGTTTCACCAGGAAGAAATACCGCACAAGCAGGGTCACAGGGGGTAGCGGCTGGCAGGTCTACTTCCAGTTCATCAAAGATGCGTTTGTGAATGCCACCAGGTTCCAGGCCAGCTACCTGGGTCGCGCCCACATCGAAGGTAAAGCCCCGGCGTTTGAAGGTAGAGGCGCATCCCCCTGGTACTAGGGCTTGGTCTAGTATTAAAACACGGTAGCCTCGGCGAGCGAGCAGTGCTCCAGCGGTTAGTCCACCAATTCCTGCCCCGATTACTACAACTTTTTTCTGGACTTTTTTCTGCGGGAATTCTTTCTTGGGGTATTCTACCTTAGCTTTACCGCCCTGAGTGCTTACCATGCTGGTTTATTTGCATTTCTTAATGTTTCTTATCATAATTCTACCTTGAGTGATGGTGTTTGGGAGTGGGGAATCCGGAGATGGGGAAATCCGGAGATGGGGTGATGGGGTGATGGGGAG